>NZ_DAMCLZ010000006.1:0-195561 GCF_032109125.1 Chishuiella sp. | reverse complement strand
CTGATTACAAATCAGCTGCTCTAGCCAGCTGAGCTACATCGGCAAAAATATTATTTAGTTTTTAAAATAAAATATAAAACTTTATTGAGCCGATAGAGGGACTCGAACCCACGACCTGCTGATTACAAATCAGCTGCTCTAGCCAGCTGAGCTACATCGGCTTTTTAGTGGGGAGAGCAGGATTCGAACCTGCGAAGGTTACCCAACGGATTTACAGTCCGTCCTCGTTGGCCGCTTGAGTATCTCCCCGACCTATATTTTTGCTGAGCCGATAGAGGGACTCGAACCCACGACCTGCTGATTACAAATCAGCTGCTCTAGCCAGCTGAGCTACATCGGCAAAAATATTATTATTTGAATATTTCAAATTGAAAACAGGAGATTCATTTCTCGAAAGAAGTGTTGTTCCTTTTTCGTGGTGCAATATTAGGGCAGTTTTTCGAATCTCGCAAATGTTTTTTTAATATTTTTTACTTTTTTTTCTATTTTAGTTACTTTAATTTTGATTTTCAGAATTTTATATTTTTAAAAAAATTACAAAATAAAAGAAAAAAGATAATATTCTATTTACATTAGACTTCATACTTTTGTATTCAATAAAAAATAAATGCACGCTTTTATATTAGTATTACAACTATTCGGAGCAATTGCCTTGTTTATTTTAGCTATTAAATTACTAAGTGAAAATTTACAAGCTTTATCTGGATCAAATTTTAAGAACACCTTAAATAAACTTACAAAAAACAATTTATCAACCATACTTACTGGTACAGTTTTTACAACTGCTATTCAGTCGTCATCTGCTGCAAGTGTTTTTATACTAGGTTTTGTAAATGCAGGTTTTATTAATTTAAAAAAAGCATTTGGTCTTATACTTGGAGCTAATATTGGCACAACAATTACTCTTTGGCTTGTATATTTTGGAATGAAATTCGATTTAATTGAAATAGCTCTTCCATTAATTTTAATTGCATTTCCTTTTTACTTATCTAAAAAAAGAAATAAAAGAAAAATTGGAGGAATCTTATTTTCTTTATCTTTATTATTCTTTGCTTTATTTTTTTTAAAAAACTTTATTCCATCAATTGAAGAGCATCAAGAAGTACAAGATTTTTTCCATCATTTATCTCAACAAAGTTTATTAACCAATATATTATTCATTTTAATAGGAATTGTAATTACAATTGTAGTTCATTTCTCTTCTGCTTCGATAACAATAGCAATATTACTAACAAGCAAAGGACTACCTGCAGAATTAGCTGCTATGATTGTTCTTGGAGCAAATATAGGAACAACATTTACAGCTCATTTAGTCGCAGCTATAGGAGATCGATTAACTAAAGTTGTAGCCGTATTCCATACTTTTTTCAACATTATTGTTGCTATAGTTTTTTTATTTTTAGGAGAATACCTTTTACAATTCATTAATAATAACATATCTACTAACTTATCTATTCAGTTAATTAGTTTTGATACAATTACAAATATTTTTGGAGTTCTTATATTTTATCCTTTTGTAAATAAAATAGCTATTTTTTGCCAGAAAAGATATTTCTCAATTAATCAACCAGATAAAAAAATTGAATTTTACGCTATACCATTTGGTACAAACTCTGACTTATATAAAAATGAAGCTAATAAAAAATTATTAAAATTAGCAACAACAACTAAACAAGCTATATATACTCTTGGTAGAATGATTACGGAGAGTGATGAAGAAAAAATAATTGTATTTAGAGAGCGTATATTGGAGTTAGAAAAAGAAGGAGATCAACTAGAAAAAGATGTAAATGATTTTTTAAATGAAATTACTGAACTTGATTTACCTAATGAAAACACTCTTTCTATTTTAAAACTTATAACACTTTGTCATCATCTAGAAAGTGTTGGAGATATTGCCATAAAAATTTCTTCTATACATCGTAAACGAAGAACTACAAATAGCTATTTCACTCCAAAAATGCGTCTATATTTAGTTGAATTTCAAGAGAACTTGGATCAAGCAACTAGAATTTTAAATCAAAATCTAAACGAGATGCATGAAGAAGTTTCTATAAAGCAAGCTGAATGTATAGAAAAAACTATTAATACCATATATAAAGAAGCTGAATCTAATTTAATGAGAACCATAGAAAAAGAAAAAATTCTTACTACAAGTGCTTTATTTTATAAAGATTTGATTCAGAATTATGAAATCTTAGGTGATCATTTATACAAAGCAAATAAAACAATTGTTGAATTAAAAAATCAATAATTATTTTTAAAACAATTGTATTTATTATAAGTATATCTGCATAGTAAAAAACAATTAATTAATATAAATTGTCTAAGATTTATAACTAATTTTGTAAACTATGAGAGTACACGAAGAAATTACACCAAATAATAATGTGATGAAGTTCGTATGTGACGTAACTTTAACGCAAGGAGGTGTTGAATTTGATAAAAATTCAACAGCTTCAGAATCTCCATTAGCACAAGTTTTACTAACAATACCATTTATAAGAAAAATATTTATTACTGCAAATTTTGTAGCTATAGAAAAAACTGATGGTATTGAATGGTCTGATGTAAGTGAAGATTTAAAAGAAATAATTAATGATCATTTAGAAGAAAATGCTGTATTGGTTGCTATGAAAAAAGCACCTGTTTCTATTTATGCAGAAATGACTCCTAATCCAGCTGTTATGAAGTTTGTGTCTAACACAATGTTAACTCCTGAAATTATTGAAATAAAATCAAAAGAAAAAGCTGCTGGAGTTCCTCTTGCTGTGGCTATTTACAAAGAATACCCTTTTGTTGAAGAAGTATTCATTGTAGATAATTATGTTTCTTTAACAAAAAATGATTCAGAAGATTGGTCTTTATGGACTATGGATGTTAGATCATTTATTACACAATATTTACAAGCCGGAGGAATCGTTTTTGATGAATTCTATGAATTTTCTACAGATGCACCAGAACATGTAGTTGTAAAAGCGCAAGAAGATTTTTCTTCTATTGAGCAACAAATAAAATCCATATTAGATGAATATGTTCAGCCTGCTGTAGCAAATGATGGTGGAAATATTGAATTAATTGAATTTGATGAAGAAACAAGAACTGCAAAAATGTTATTACAAGGTGCTTGTTCTGGTTGTCCTTCTTCTACTGCAACATTAAAAAATGGTATTGAAGGTATTTTAAAAGAAATGATGCCTGATGTTGTTGATAATGTAGAAGCTGTTAATGGCTAATTAAAAAAAATAGCATAAAACTAAAAAAGCAGTATAATAAAATTATACTGCTTTTTTTATTTGTATTGCTCAAAAATTAAGCGTCCTTATTTTCTTGAGTTTTCACTTCTTTTTTATCTGCTGTTTTTTCAGGTTTAGGTAATAATGCCTTACGAGATAATTTCATTTTCTTTTTATCATCGTATCCTAAAAATTTAACTTCGATTTTGTCTCCAATATTTAACGCATCTTCAACTTTTTCTAATCTTTTATGCTCTATCTCAGAAATATGAACTAAACCTTCAACTCCTTTAGAAATTTCTACGAAAGCTCCAAAAGGTTTGATAGATTTTACAACTGCATTATAAGTTGCTCCAGCCTCTGGAACAAATGCAATTTGTTTAATTCTTTCTACTACTCTATCGATATTTTCTTGGATAACACCATTAATCTCAACACGACCAGTAGTTTCTTGCTCTGTAATTGCAATAACAGTTTCAGTTTCTTTTTGTAATTCTTGAATTACTTTTCCTCCTGGTCCTATTACAGCTCCAATAAATTCTTTAGGAATTTCTACAACTACAACTTTAGGTGCATTTGGTTTTAACTGTTGACGTGGTTCTGGTAAAGTTTCAAGTAATTTACCTAAAATGTGTAAACGACCTTCTTTAGCTTGTAACAATGCCGTTTCCATAATTTCCATAGATAATCCTTGTACTTTTATATCCATCTGACATGCTGTAATACCATCAGCAGTACCTGTCACTTTAAAGTCCATATCTCCTAAGTGATCTTCATCTCCTAAGATATCAGATAATACAGTGAATTTACCAGATTTAGTATCTGTAATCAATCCCATTGCAATACCCGAAACTGGTTTTTTCATTTGTAAACCTGAATCCATTAAAGCTAATGTTCCAGCACAAACAGTTGCCATAGAAGAAGAACCATTAGATTCTAATACTTCTGAAACGATACGTACAGTATAAGGACATTCGTCAGGTAACATTTGAGCTAATGCTCTTTGTGCTAAATTTCCATGACCAACCTCACGACGAGAAGTTCCTCTTAAAGGACGTGCTTCACCTGTAGAGAATGGAGGGAAGTTATAATGTAAAAAGAATTTTTCATCAAAATTTGTTACAACACCATCTACCATATTAGCATCTTTAGAAGATCCTAATGTTACAGTAGCTAATGCTTGAGTTTCCCCACGTGTAAAAATAGCAGATCCGTGTGTTGATGGTAAATAATCAACTTCTGTCCAAATAGGACGAATAGTTTTAGGATCACGTCCATCTAAACGAATTCCTTCATTTAAAATTAATTGACGAACAGCTTCTTTTTGTACATCATGAAAATAGATATGAGCAAAAGGCTTAACACGAGCTAACTCTTCTTCATCTTCTGCATATTGCGCTAAGAATTCCTCTTCTACAGCAGCAAACTTTTCTCCTCTTTCGTGCTTTTCTGATGGACTTTTAGCTATATCATAAAATTTATCATAACCATAAGCCCAAACTTTTTCACGAATTTCTTCGTCATGAGTTTCGTGGTTATATTCACGTTTAGGAGTTGATTTACCTACTTTAGTAGCTAAACTTTCTTGAGCTTCAATTTGTTTTTTAATTTCTGAATGAGCAAATTCTATTGCATCTAACATTTCACGCTCAGAAATTTCACTCATTTCACCTTCTACCATTACAACAGAATCTTTAGAAGCTCCTACCATAATATCAATATCAGCTTGTGCTAATTGCTCTACTGAAGGATTTATCATTAATTCTCCATTAAGACGTATAACACGAGCTTCTGAAATTAATGTAAAAGGTATATCTGTAATTGCTATTGCAGCAGAAGCAGCTAATCCTGCTAATGCTTCTGGCATTACTTGTTTATCGTAAGATATAAGAGAAATCATCACTTGTACTTCCGCATGGAAATCTTCTGGAAACATAGGTCTTAATACACGGTCTACCAAACGCATAGTTAAAACCTCATCATCTGATGGTTTTGCTTCTCTTCTAAAAAAGTTTCCTGGAATACGTCCTCCAGCATAAAATTTCTCTCTATAATCAACTGTTAAAGGTAAGAAATCTACACCTGGATTAGCTTCTTTGTTTGCTACTACTGTAGCTAATAACATGGTATCACCCATGCGTACAACCACAGATCCATCAGCCTGTTTTGCTAATTTCCCTGTTTCAATTGTAATTTCTCTGCCGTCTGCAAGAGTAATTTTTTCTGTGATCGCCTGTGGAATCATTCGTCTTCTTAGTATTTAATTCGTCTAAGTTAAAGCCGTTTGCCTTAACTGTATTTTTATAAATGTATGTATCTTATTTGGATATCTAACAAAAAAAAAGGCAATTTTAACATAATTGCCCTTTTTATTTTTTTCAAATTACTTACGTAATCCTAATTCAGCGATAATCGCACGGTATCTTGTAATATCTTTTTTCTTTAAGTAGTTTAATAACGCTTTACGCTTACCTACTAATAATACTAAAGATCTTTCTGTATTAAAATCTTTATGATTTTTTTTCAAGTGCTCAGTTAAATGTTTGATACGGTAAGTGAATAATGCAATTTGCCCTTCAGCTGATCCTGTATCTGTAGCTGATTTTCCGTGTTTTGCGAAGATTTCGCTTTTTACTTCTGTTGATAAGTACATGCCAATATTATTTAATAATTCTTATGTATTGAAGTGCAAATATACAAAAAAATATAACTTACATATAAAAAAAATAAAAAGAGACTGATAGATTTCAGTCTCTTTTTGAGGAATTATTTTTTGATTTAATAGATAGATAGAAAGTATTTTGGTATAGATTGTCTTTCTATTAAATCTGGGTTTGGTAAAATGTGAAATATATTCACAAAAAATAGGTTAGGTAGTTAGGTTAAAAGCGGCTTGATTTTCGGTAAAAAATCATTGATTTTGGTTAATTTAGAGAATCTTTTTAAGATTGATTATTATTTAATATTTGTATTTTTCTATTCGAAATTACTTTTATAGGATAAACAATTTGTTTTTCTCCTACTTGTAGTATAAGTGATATATTGTCAATAGATATTATTATTCCTTCAATTTCATCATCAATAATTATTTTTTGTCCTACTTCGAAATTTTTATTTGCATAAAATGATAATAATATTCTGTAAATAATATCTTTTGAACCTAGTCCAAAAGCTATAGAAATAGTTAGAAGTATTGCACCAATAATTAATGATAAATTATTTGTTATTAAGTCAGTATTAATTCCTGCTTGATTTAAAGATGTTAAAATTGTAAAAATTAAAATTATATAAAATAATATATTACCTACAATTGTAGCACCATTAAGATCAAAAGATTTTAATAAGCTTTTTATTAATGTTTTTACATAACTTGCTAAATAAAAACCTCCTATAAATATGATTAAGGCACTAAAAAATTGTGGTAAGTAATCTATAATTCTACCTATTTGTCTAGATACAACTACTAATCCAAATATATCAGATCCTATAATTATAATTAGTAAGATGATAAACACTTTTACAAATTGTAATATTATTTTTTGAGGATCAACTTCTATAGATGAATTTTTTAAAAAATCATTATTATTCAATGCTTCTTTGAGGTTATCTATTTTAGAAATTTTAAGTATATATTTAGTTAGAATTAGCAATAATTTTAATATAAAATACGAAATGACTATATATACAATCCCTCCTATAATTTTAGGAAAAACATTTACCATTTCTTGGTACAAATTTTCCAATAAACTAAAGTTTAAACCTATATTCATACTTTTCTTTTTAATCTTTCTTTTTAGGGTTTTTCTTTGAAGTATTTTTTCCTATACTCAAAATACTACCTATTGTTTTTGGATATTTTACAGAAACTAATTCTGCAACATTCAACGTTAATTTTACTAACGCAACATCATCCATTACTTTTTGTTTGATTGTTTCTGGAAGCTTTTCGTTAGTTATAATAGTTTTAAAAGGATTTTCCATATTACAATTCTTTATAAATATTCAACAAACGATTTTTTGCTCTATTCAATCTCATTTTAGTTGCACTCTCACCTATTTCTAAAGCATTAGATAAATCTTTTATAGAAAAACCATCTTGATATTTCATCAATAATATAGATTTATCTTCAACATCTAATTTTGCTAATGAACAGTTCAACTTTTCAACTTTTAATTCAAATATTTCTTTGTCATCAATTTCTTCTTCATAATTTTCAAGCAAATCCTCGGTAACTGAAAATTGTTTTTCATTATTATTCAACTTTCTTTGTATATGATTTATACAAAAATTATATACAAAAGAGTATAGCCAAGTAGAAAACTTTGATTTAGCTTGATATGTTCTAAGTTTTAAAAATAACTTTACAAATATATCATGCGTCATATCATGCGCTTCCTCCTTATCTTCAACAAAACTCCAACATTTATTATAAATAATATCAGCATATCTATCATATAATACACCAAACAAATATTGATCTTTTGTTTGAACAATCTTCTCAACTAAATTGTCATCATCTAGATGTTCAATCGGATCTTTCGACATTTAACTTACTTTCACTATTATGACACATGAAAACTAAATAAGTCACTATTTTTTTTAAAAAAAGTGACTTATTTAAAAACAAAAAACAATAAAATGCTTATTTTTAACTAATTAAAAAACATTCATTGATCAAAAATATTTTTTAATCAGTTCAAGAATTTAATTAAATACAATTAAGTATTATTGTAAATATATGTAATATTATATATTCTTTTATAATTAATTTTATTTCATCAATAAACCTCCATCAACGATGTATTCACTACCAGTTACATAACTAGAATCATCTGATAATAAAAATAGCGCAATAGCAGCAGCCTCTTCAGGCTCTCCTATTCTTTTTAATAAAAGTGTTTTAGCTAATTCTTCTTCAAATTGTTGACGTAAATCATCAGGAAGTGATGATCTAAGATTACTTTTTATAGGACCAGGTATAATAGAATTTACTCTAATTCCTCTGGGTGATAACTCTGCTGCCCAAGATTTAGCAGCTGATAAAATTGCAGCTTTTGTTGCTGAATATAGAGAAATTGAAGATTGACCCTCATAAACAGCACTAGAAGATGTAACCACAACAGCACCTCCATTATTTATAAATGGTGACAAAGCTCCCATTTGTAACATTGGAGCCACAACATTTACATGAAACATTTTATCAATTGAATTTTTATCTAAAGTATTTAAATCACCTCCAGCAGCAAAAGCTGCATTTAACCATAAACCATCAATTTTCCCACTTTTTTTTACTACAGATAACAAATCAGTTAAAAAATCTTCTTTTTCTACATCATTCTCTACTATTATAACATTATTTCCTAATTGCTCTTTAGCTTCAAATAAATGACTTTCTGTTCTTCCAGTAATAATAACTTTAGCTCCTTCTTCTAACAAACGTTTTGCTCCTGCTAAACCTATCCCACTTGTACCTCCTGTAATTAATATTGTTTTATTATTAAATCTTTTCATTTTATCATTTTTAACCTATTATTTTATACTGACTATTATTAACCAATATAACTTGATGATTACTTATTGGAACTAGATGCAATTTATCTATTCTATTATTCTCTTTTAAAATGTCTTCTACAATTTCGGTAAATGGTTCATTATTTAAATGAGGTAAAGTATAAAAGTCAACCATATTTAAACCTAAAAAATTCTCTAATTCTGTAGCTTTTCTTTTATCATCCATTTTATCCACGTATAAAATATCTTTAGATAAAATAATACTACCTGCTGATGAACCAATATAAAGTTTTCCTTTTTTTATTTCATCAATAATTAACTGATCAGCATTAGATTTTTTTAATTCTTGAAGTAAATAAAATGTGTTTCCTCCTGAAACAAAAATCATATCTGATTCTGAAAAAACTTTACTCATTTCATTTTGATGTTTTCCTATAATATCTAAATCTTTAATAATAATTCCTAAATCTATAAAAGCTTTTCTATCATCATCAACATATTTTGTATAATCTTCTACTAAACTTGCAGTATCAATAAATGCAACTGTTTTACCTTTTACACTTTCTCCATAAAAATTCTCTAAAAATTGATAAACATCATTAAATGATGATGACAAAAACATTTTTTTCATTTTTTATACTTTATAAAATCAACAACTAAAAAAACAGTTTAATTGTAATTAAACTGTTTTTTCTCTATTCCTTATCTAAATTAATATAACGACTATTATCTATATGATTAACATCTTCGTAATATTTTGTATAATTTATAGACATATTTAACTCATAACCAATCAACATCAGAATGACATTAATATAAACAAATATCATCATAATCATAACTAAACCTAAAGAACCATAAAGCAAATTTATATTCGTAAAATAACTTAAATAAGTATTAAATCCTATAACTGTGAATAAAAATAAAACTGAAGTTAACACTGCTCCTGGTAATACAGTACTTCTAGTTTTTTTATGATTTGGTCCAAAATAATACAGCATACACATTGATATAAAATAAAACATGAATATAGCAATGTAATTAATTAAGTAAGAAAATTCACTTAATTTCCCTAAAAATGGAATATGAGTTAAAAATTTCCATATAACCAAAGTCGAATAGGTCAAAGAAACCTGCAATACTATAAATATTGTAAAAAACAAAGTTAAAACTATAGATAATAATCTTGATTTAAAGTTTTTACGTTTAACATAAACATCTTGATACGAAGTATTAAATCCATTTATAATCCCCTGAATTCCATTAGATGACATGAATATTGTAATCAAAATCATAAAATAATTTACTTTTCGTTTACCTTGTAATTGTGTTGTACTATCAATATATGAGATAACATCATTACTAACATGACTAGGTAATAGTTGAGGTAAAAATTGAGTAAATAATAATTTTTTTATTTCTTGATAATGATATAAATGAGGTAAAACACTGAATAAGAAAAGTAAGAAAGGAAACATACTAAAAAATAAAATCCATGAAATAGCCGCAGAACGTAATGGAAAATTACCTTTCATCACTCTAATCCAAAAAACTTTCAAGAAATCATGAACAGTAATTCCAGTTTTTTTATTCATCATTTTTGTTCTCGACCATTCTCGAAAATAATTTATTCCTGTGTATGTTTTAATTTCTTGAAGAATGCGCATATTTTTGCCTTAAATTAATTTGTTTTAATGAATATAACAACTATTTGTATTGGTAAAACCGATGAAAAAGCTATTGAGATGCTTTTACAAAAATATGAAAATCGATTACCTTCTCACATAAATTATCAAAGAATTGAGATACCGGATATAAAAAATCGTAAAAATTTATCAGAAATTCAACAGAAACAAAAAGAAGCTGAACAAATTTTAGGAAAAATTGTAAATACTGACTTTGTAATTATATTAGATGAAAAAGGTAAACAACCAACATCTAAACAATTTGCTGATGATATACAAAATTATATGAACCAATCAGTAAAAAATCTTGTTTTTGTAATTGGTGGACCTTACGGTTTTGATGAATCTGTATACAACAGAGGAAATAAAAAAATGTCACTTTCTAACATGACATTTACTCATCAAATGGTTCGTTTGTTTTTGACAGAGCAAATCTATAGAGGTTTTAGTATATTGCAAGGTAAACCGTATCATCATGAATAGTGAAAAAAACACAATAAAATCTAAATTAAACTTCTCTGTTGGGAAAGCATTTTATTATAGTTTTATTGCAATTGTTACTTGGCAATTTTTTGGTGGAATTGTATCTATACCATCATTATTTTATGCTCCTTTAAATAATATCTTATTACCTCTAGGTTTTTTAGTTGGAACAATTTCTGCTATTTGCCTTTTACTTGCACTTACAAAAACAAAAATTTCATTAATTCTGGAAGCAATAAAAACTCCTTTTTCTGCTATTCAACTAATTTTAGCTGTATGCTGCTGGTTCTTTTTTCTACCATTAGCTGAGTTATGTACTAGCTTAATACCAACAGACGGATTATTAGAAGAACTATATAAAAGTTTCGAAAAAACATTCAACATGATGTTAAACTACAAGATTGCAGGTTTTATCACAATTTGTATTCTTGCTCCTATTTTCGAAGAAATTCTTTTTAGAGGAATCATATTAAAAGGAATGCTGAACCATAATGTAAAAGCTAGTGTTGCCATTTTTATAAGTGGATTAATATTTGGATTAGCACATATGAATCCTTGGCAATTTATAGGTGCAGGAATATTAGGAATAATATTTGGTTTTATATACTACAGAACAAATTCTCTATTTTTAACAATGTTTCTGCATTTCCTAAACAATACACTTTCTTATGTTCTAATGTTAATTTATGGAGATACAGAAGAAAATGTATTTTTAAGTAATAATCATGTTATAATAGGAATAATGACTATCTTGGGTATATTAAGTCTATTTACTCTTTATAAGAATACAAAAAAACAATAAAATGGAACTTATTTTCGCTACACACAATAATAACAAAGTAAAAGAAGTTAGTAAAATGTTACCCTCTTATTTATCGATGAAATCTTTAAGTGATATTAATTTTCATGATGAAATAGAAGAAACAGGTGAAACATTTGAAGAAAATGCATTATTAAAAGCAAAAACTATTTCTAATAAAACAGGAAAAAATATTTTTGCTGATGATTCTGGATTAGTGATTGAAGCTTTAGATGGAGCTCCAGGTGTTTACTCTCATAGATATGCTGGAACTGGAGAAGATAAAGATAATATTGCTAAAGCTTTAAAAGAATTAAAGGACAAAACTAATAGAAAAGCGTATTTTATATCTATTTTCTGCTTAATTTTGGATAACAAGGAATATTTTTTCGAAGGGCGTATAAATGGAACTATTTCTACTGAAGTTTTAGGTGATAATGGTTTTGGTTATGATCCTATTTTTATTCCTGATGGCTTTTCCAAATCTTTTGCACAAATGACAGCAGAAGAAAAAAACAAAATTAGTCATAGAGGAAAAGCTGTAGAAAAGCTAAATGATTTTTTAACAAACCTAAAAACAATTTGAGTTTACAATTAACTATACTAGGATTTAATTCGGCATTACCTACTGCCTACACACACCCTACTGCCCAATTATTAAATATTGCTGAAAGATATTTTTTAATTGATTGTGGAGAAGGGACACAAGTGCAATTACGAAAAGCAAAAGCAAAATTTAATAGAATAAATAATATTTTTATTTCTCATTTACATGGCGATCATGTTTTTGGATTAATTGGATTAATATCCACTTTTCAATTATTAGGAAGAGATACTCCACTAACTATTCATGGCCCGAAAGGAATAAAAGAATTTATAACAACACAACTAAGATTAACAGAGTCTAATAATTCTTTTGAAATAATTTTTAATGAACTACACACAAAAGAATCTGTCCTTGTTTTTGATGATGAAAAAGTTGAAGTATTTTCTATTCCTTTAAATCATCGTATTTATGCGAACGGTTACCTTTTTAGAGAAAAACCTAAAGGTAGGAAATTGAATATGGATACAATAGAAGAATTTTCTGAAATTGATGTTTGTGATTATCAAAATTTGAAGAATGGAAAAGATTTTATCTTAAATTCTGGAGAGATTATTCCTAATAATTATTTAACATTTGATGCTCCTAAGTCTTTAAGTTATGCTTTTTGTTCTGACACAAAATATAAACCAGATATTGTTCCGATTATAAAAGATGTGGATTTACTTTATCATGAATCTACTTTTTTACATGAATTGAAAGATTTAGCTATATATACAGGACATTCTACAGCAAAAGAAGCTGCTTTGATTGCAAAAGAAGCAAATGCTAAAAAATTAATTTTAGGTCATTTCTCGAATCGTTATCATGATTATAAACCTCTTTTATTAGAGGCAAAAGAAGTTTTTTCTAATACAGTTTTACCTGAAGTATTAAAAGAAATAAAATTATCTTGCTAATAAAATTTTAATTCTATTATTTAGATTATACTGCAAAAACGATTGTAATGGAAATCCTTTGCGACGAGCAAAGATTGCAATAGAAAGCGTGTCCTGAAGGGTTTGCCCAAATTATAAAAAATAGAGATATAAAAAAACCGATAATAAATTATCGGTTTTTTTATATTTACTTTCAATGAAATTATTGACCTAAAATATCTAAAACATCTTGGTAACCTCCTCCATTAAAAACTTCTTCTAATCCGTTAGCTTGTAAAAATTGAGCAGCAGAACCAGATCGATTACCACTTCTACAAAAAACAACAACCGGTTTAGACATTGCTTTTATTTCCTCTACTCTTGTAGGAACATCTCCTAAAGGAATATTGATTGCATTTGGAACAAAACCGTCTGTTTCTAATTCGTATGGTTCGCGAACATCTATTAATGTTGCATTTTCATTTGTTATTGCTTCTACTGTAGTCATTTTTATAATTCTTTTTTTATTTTTTATCCAAGATAAGATTTTACCAATCATTTTACCAAATCTTTATACGATCTTTTGGTGCTTTGTATAATTTATCTCCAGGTTTTGTTTGAAAAGCATCATGGAAAGCATCAATATTGATAATTGGTCCGAAAGAACGGAAATATCCTGGTGAATGTGGATCCGTTTTCACTTGATTTTCTAATGCTTCATTTGTTGCTTTAGTTCTCCAGATTGTTGCCCAAGATAGGAAAAAACGTTGTTGAGGAGTAAATCCATCAATATTTCCATAAGTTCCTTTATCTTTTAAATACATTTGTAAGGCATCGAAAGCTACAGAAGCTCCTCCTAAATCTCCAATATTTTCTCCTGAAGTAAATGTTCCATTTACATGGCTTCCTTTTACTGGCTCGTAAGCATCATATTGTGTTGCTAAAGCTTTTGTTGCTTGAGCAAATTTTTCTTCGTCTTGCTTTGTCCACCAATTTACTAAGTTTCCATCACCATCGAATTTTGCTCCTGAATCATCGAATCCATGAGAAATTTCGTGACCAATAACTGCTCCAATTCCTCCAAAATTTACAGCTGCATCTGCTCTATAATCATAAAAAGGAGGCTGTAAAATTGCCGCAGGGAAAACTATTTCGTTATTTGTTGGATTAAAATAAGCATTAACCGTTTGTGGTGACATTCCCCAACGAGTTTTATCTACTGGCTTACCAAAATCTTTTAAATTTTCTTTTGTACGCCATTTACTAATTTCAATAACATCATCTATTAAATTACCTCCATCAGCCAATGATTTTACTTGTAAATCTGAATAATCTTTCCATTTATCTGGATAACCAATTTTTACAGTAAATTTATTTAGTTTATCTATTGCTTTTTTCTTTGTATCAGCTGACATCCATTCTAACTCATTGATATGTTTGTCAAATGATTTGAAAATATAGCTAATTAACTCTTCAGCCTTTGCTTTTGCTTCTGGTGGAAAATTATCTTTTACATAAATTTGACCTAATAATTCTCCTGTTGTACCATTCACAAAAGATAAACCTCTTTTTTCTAATGCACGTTGTTCTTTTTGTCCAGATAAAGTTTTACCATAAAAATTAAAGTTAATCTTATCTAATTCTGTTGTTGAATAACCTGCATAAGAATTAATTAATTTAAAACGAAGATATTCTTTAATTAACGGAATGTTTTCTTGAGTTAAAATTTTATCTAAGTTTTTGTAATAATCCAATTCTTCAACAATAACAGTTTCTGGATTTATTCCTAACGCTTTTACATATCCTTCAATATCGATATTCTTAGTTAATTTTTTAACTTCTGATAATTTTACTGGATTGTATGATTTATTAGGATCACGATCTTCTTCTACAGTTTTGATGTATTTTGACATCATTTTCTCAAATTCTACAATCTTAGGACCTTTTAAATCTCTTGTTTTAGATCCTGTAAAAGGCATTAATTGATCTACAAAACTTGAAAATTTACCTAAAGTTTCTGTATTTTTTGCATCTTCTTTTTGGTAGTAAGTTTTACCTAAACTTAAATCTATACTACTTAAATAAACTGCATTTTCTTTACTATTTTTAAGATCTGCATAAACATAAACTCCATAAAATGGATTTTCACCTATCGGAGAAACTTCTATTAAATATTTTTGTAAATCTTTTAAATTTTTAATTTTATCAATTTGATTAAAATATTTTTGAAGAGGAGCTAAACCAGTTTTATTTCTAGCATCCAAGTTTACATAAGCTTCATATAAATCAGCTATTTTTTGTTCACTTGTTCCTTGTTTATGCTTTGTTTTAATTAAATCTTGAACTAATTTTAAAGTTACTTTATCTGTATTTTCAATTAACTCATCAAAACTCCCCCATCTTGCTCTATCAGAAGGTATTTCTGTAATTTTCATCCAATTACCATTTACATAATTATATAAATCATCTTGTGGACGAACTGTTTTATCCATGTAATTTGGATTGATTGCATGATAGCCATCTTGTGCCATAGCCAACATAGATGTACATGCAAAAGCTGCTATAAAAAAATTCTTTTTCATTGTTTTAATAGATATTATTCCTCGTTTATTTGTCTTAATAATATTTCTTATGTTACAAATCTACTAAAATATGTTTAGAGCATATTTATAATAGAGTCCTTTTATAGGATGTATCTCATTTTGATAAATAAGATATATATTTTCTTTTTTTAAAACAATCAAACAACTGAAAATAAACACATTAAATAGCTAATTAAATGAAAAGAATAATCTCAGAAAAATCTTTATTTTCATGTTAATTATTTTACCTTTGGCCAAACAAACAAAAGTAACTTTTTAGTATGAAAACCGATACGATTTTAATAACCGGTGCACTAGGACAAATTGGATCTGAATTAGCAGAAAAATTGAAAACAATTTATGGAAAAAATAATGTTATTATTTCAGATATTAGAGATCCTAAAGATGTAAACTATGATGGTATTTATGAAGTAATTGATGTACTGGATGTTGAAAGAATAAAAGAAGTAATCCATAAACATAATGTAAAAACTGTTTATCATTTAGCTGCATTATTATCTGGAACAGCAGAGAAAAATCCAATGTTTGGATGGAAATTGAACATGGATACATTACTTACTTTTCTTGAATTAGCAAAAGATAAAATTATTGATAAAATTTTCTGGCCTTCTTCAATAGGTGTTTTTGGACCAGATACTCCAAAAGATAATACGCCACAAAACCCTATACAAACACCTTCAACTGTCTATGGTATTTCTAAACTTTCTGGTGAGTATTGGTGTAAATGGTATCAACAAAATCATAATGTAGATGTTCGTTCAGTCCGTTTCCCTGGTCTTATTTCATGGAAAACTCCTGCAGGAGGTGGAACAACAGATTATGCTGTAGATATTTACTACAAAGCAATAGAAAATAAAAAATATACATGCTTTTTAAAAGAAAATACATATTTACCTATGCTTTATATGGATGATGCTATTGATGCTATTCTAAAATTAATGGGTACAGATAATAACGAGCTTAATGAATTTAAATCATATAATCTTGGAGGATTAAGTTTTTCTCCAAAAGAATTATCTATAGAAATTAAAAAACATATTCCAGAATTTGAAATTTCTTATGAAACCGATTTTAGACAAGCAATTGCTGACTCTTGGCCATCTTCTATAGATGACACTGAAGCAAAGACTGATTGGGGGTTTGAACCAAAAAATTCAATAGAAAAAATGACAGAAATTATGCTTACTAATTTAAAAATAAAACTAAATAAATAAATCATATTTAAATCGAAGATTATTTTTTTCTTAATTTTTTTATGATTATTGCTTTTTTTTAACTTTTTTTTAACTAATAGCTTTTATTCCTTTTTAGATAAGGGTTTATGAGGATTAAAATATTTACAATTGCTTTATTTAATGTATTATTAACAATTAAGTAATTCATAATATATACTTTAGTAATTGAGGAAGGAAAGATTTTAAAATGATGACTAAAAAATATATCACGTTAACTTTAATAACAATGACATTAGTAATTACTAAGGCTAATGAGAGTTTTCAAATATCAATGAACAAGCCATTACCTGTTTCTATTAAAACTAGTAAAATAATTACATCTAATTTATTAGATAAATTTAATAAACTAAGAAATACTGATAATGCTAAGTTAGTTGAAATTGTAGAAAAAGCTGGAACAAAAGTAAGTGGTATTGTTTCTTGGTACTCTGACAAATTTCATGGTAAAAAAACATCTAGTGGAGAATCTTATGATAAAAAAGATTTAACTGCTGCTCATAAATCTTTACCATTCGGTACTAAAGTAAAAGTAACAAATGTAAGAAATGGAAAATCTGTTGTTGTTAAAATAAACGATAGAGGACCACATACTAAATCTAGATTATTAGATTTAAGTCGAGCTGCTTTCTCTTCAATTGGTTCAATTGATTCAGGAACTTTAAAAGTAGATATGGAAGTTGTTAATTAAACTTCTTTAATTATAACATAAAAAAAACGATCTATATGAGATCGTTTTTTTTTGTTTTTATACGATACACTATTTAGTTTATATCCCACCAAACACGTGTATTAATGTCATCTGCTCCCATTTGTTGTATAGCCTGCTGATAACCTTCTGAATTATAATTACCTACCGCAGCAGGATATAGTAATCTACGAGGTAATTTACCATCATTTAACATGGATGATGTTTTAGGTAACTTTGGAAAACCTGTTCTTCTATATTCATACCACTGTTGATAATCTGTAAAAAATAAAGCAAAATATTTTTGATCTATTATTCTCTCTAAAGTCCCATCATATTTTATTTTGTCTTGCTCCAAAAATTGAGATTCAGGAGCAATTCCTGTCCAAAAAGAAATTGCTGATTTTACTGCATTATTATAATGTGTTTTTGCATCTCCTCCAAAACCTCTTTGTGCCATTTCTGCTTTTATAAATTCAACCTCAGCATAAGTCATAAATGGTATTTTCATTGGAGCTGTTACTGTTGTTAAACTTGGAGAGGAAACATTATAATTAAAATCAGAATCATTTCCATCATAAGCAGCTGGAACTCCTTTATACCCAATAGAATTTCCTTTTTCATCTGTAGCTTTATTGACTAATACAGGTAAACGAGGATCATTTGTCTCTACCATTTTATCAATAAAAAAAGTAGTAAATGAACGACTATCTCTATAATCTTGAGCTCGTGGCCAAGGTGATAGATATGGTGCTAAACCAGATAATTGCAGAACCGCAGATTCTGTATCACTTGTAAAAATGGGATAAATCTTAGGATTATCAATAATTTTTTTAATTTCTGAAAAAGCATTTGTATTACGATTAGAAATTCTTAATAAGATTCTCATCTTAAGAGAATTTGTAAATTTTTTCCAATTATCTACATTAAGATTAGCATTTTTAGAATCTGTTGTTGGATAAAGAATATCTTTTCCATACTTTAAATTTAATGTAGAGACATAAAGTGAATTCGCTTTCTCTAAATCTGCTAACAATTGAATGTATATATCCTCTTGTTTATCAAATTTTGGTTTTGTAATTCCATCTTCAGATCTTGCAGCTTCTGAAAAAGGTACATCTCCAAACATATCTGTTAAATTTGACATAACTAAAGCTCTTAAAGTTAAAGCAATTGCTTCATAATTTACATCACTAGCCTGTATAGAAACACGTAACATTTCATTAAGGTTAACTAAACTCCTGTATGCATTATTCCATGTAGAATTACCTGTTCCTGTTGTAATATTATATCTATGAACTCCTAATGTATTACTAGGATAAGGGATATGTACCTGCATTAACTGAGCAGTAATATCATAATTTTTTGAAACATTATAGTCTGCAAGATCATATATTACTGGATTTAGAACAGAACCTGAATTTATTTCTGTAATTAAATTAGGGTTTTTATTTGCTTCCTCAAAATCATTTGTACATGAAGAAACTAATGAAATTATTGAAAATGTAAATAGTATTTTGAATGTAATTTTTTTCATCTCTAAAAATTAAATATTATATATTATAAAGAAGCTTTTAATGAAAGACCATAAGTTGCAGTAGACGGCATCTGTCCCATTTCTACACCTGGTACATAAGTATTTCCATTTAATGCTGCTGTTTCTGGATCGTACATTGGAAAATCACTAATAATAAATAAGTCACGTCCATAAGCTGTCAATGATAAAGCTTCCAAACCTGTTTTATTTAATATTTTTTTAGGAAAATCAAATGTAAAACTTACATCTCTTAATTTTATATAAGATGCCTTAAATGAATTAGCCTCAACATTAGCACGTCTATTATATTCTCCATAATAAGTTGCTACATCTACTTTTGTTGTATTAGGCGAATATGAACCATCTGCATTTTTTACAACTCCATCTCCTATAATATAACCATCTTCTCTTCCTGGTAAAGAATCTGCTAATTTTCCTTGTTCCATCATTTTATGATAAGTTTGAGAATATATCATACCACCATATTGACCATCTAAAGTAAAACTGAAACGGAAAGAATTGTACTTTATCATACTTGTAAAACCTGCTCTCCATTTTGGATTTGCATCACCTACATATTCTAATTTTCCTGTTTTTATTGGAACACCTGATTTTGCATCATAAATAATTTTACCTTCTTCATTTCTTTGGAATTTTTCACCATATAAAGCTGTTAACGAACCTCCAACTTTAGATATTTGATAAACAGTTCCTGCTGTACCAATAATCATTTGATCATCTTCAATTCCATCTACTAAAGATTTTACCTTATTCTCATTCTTGGTAAAAGTTCCTGATAATTTCCATTCAAAACCCTTTCTTTTTATAGGTGAATATGATGCTCCTATTTCTATTCCTCTATTTTCAACTTCTCCCCCATTAACTACTCTATAAGAATATCCAGTAGAAATATCATTTGGAAGATCGAATATTTGATTTTTGGTATTTTGTTGATAAACAGTTAAGTCTAAACTTAACCTTTTCTTAAATAACAATGCTTCAATACCTGTTTCCCAAGACTCTGTAGATTCTGGTTTTAAATTAGGATTATAAAGTGTTGATGGTAATGTTGCAGATCCTGAGAAATCGCTTTGACTATAATATCTATTTGTTTTCCCAGGAGTACCTCCATTTCCTACTTTTGCAAACGATAAACGATATTTTAAATAATTTACTGGTCCTTTTATTTTAAATAAATCAGATAAGATAAAACTTGATGAAACTGAAGGATAAAAAAATGAACTATAGTTTAAAGCTACAGAAGAATTCCAATCGTTACGACTTGTAATATCCACAAAAATCATATCCTTCCATCCAAAAGAAGCCATTCCGTATAACGAATTTTCTTTTAAATTTGAATCATAAGTACGAGCGAAGGGAGAAGTTAAACCATTGGCTAATTTATAAACTCCTGGAGATGCTAAACCATCCACCCATGCTGTAAGATTTCTATACTCATAATTTTTTCTATTTCCTCCAACATTTGCTGTAAATGAAATATCTCCCCATTTATCATTATATGTTAATAAGAAATCTAAATTTGTTTCTGTTTTTGTAACATCTTGTCTTTTATAATAACCATTTCTAGTACGATTCATATCAAAAGGGCGTTTTTGTTCCCTTAATTGTGAATAAGTGTTTATAGCAGGTCTTAACATTAAACTTAATTTATCTGTCAGTTTAAAATCAACTTTAACATTACCTACTATTTGATTACTAGTCATTGGATTTACAGCTTCATAGGCTATAGCATATGGATTATCCATATATGAACTAAAAGGACGAAGCATTTTAACTCCATCATATCCTTTTTGCCAAATAGGTTTGTACCAATTTAAATCTACATTAGGATTTTGAAAAATCATAAAATAAGCTATCGAACCATTATTATAACCTGTTCCAGGTAAATTATCACTTGTTTTTCTAGTATAATTTAAAACTGATGAAACTTTAATACGATCGCTTACCTCATAAGTTCCATTAATAGAAGCTGTGTAGTTTTCATAGCCTGTATTTGGCATAATCCAACTATTTTTTTGATGTCCTAAAGAAGCTCTTATACTTCCTTTATCACTACCTCCAGAAAGTGTAACTGCATTACTAAAAGTAAAACCTGTTTGCCAAAAACCTTTTCTATTATCTTTATATGGTCTCCAAAGTGTTCTTTCTGCTCCTTGTTTTTCTGTATTTGGATCGTATTGATAAAACATTTGACCATCGAATTTTGGTCCAAAAGCTGATGATGTACTTCCTGTATTTGGACCATCGGCAGATTTTTGATAAGAATAATATGGGTTTCCATTTTTATCAAAACTTTTCCCTGCTCCTTGTCCATATTCGTACTGAAAATCTGGCCAATTATTAATTACATCAATTGCAACAGTAGATTTATATTCTAAGCCTAATTTTTTACCTTTTTTACCGGATTTTGTTGTAATAATTAATGCTCCATTTGCTGCTTTATTTCCGTAAAGTGCTGCTGCTGATGGTCCTTTAAGAACAGTGACACTTTCTATGTCTGCTTGGTTAATATCCGAAATTGCATTACCAAAATCTATAGGAGAGTCATCTCCCATATAAGCTGTATCGTTTCCAGAAGAAGTCATCTCGGTATTCATTGGAACACCATCTATGACAATTAAAGCATAATTTTTTGAAGGATCTAAAGAATTTGCTCCTCTTAAAATTATTTGCTGAGAGTTTATTGGTCCGTTTCCTCCCGAAATAATATTAAGACCTGATACTTTTCCTTTTAACCCAGAAGACCAGTTGTTCGCTTCTGCTGTTGCTAAATCTTCCGCATTTATATTTTGCTGAGCAAAACCTAATTTTTTTTGCTCTCTTTTGATTCCTAATGCTGTAACAACTACTTCATTTAACTGATTTGTTTCTTCTTGTAGTGTGATTTTTACATTATTGAAATCTTTAGGTACAACTTCTAAAGATTTATGCCTTGAAGAATTAACAACTAGTATTGGATTCTTTAATGGAAAAGGTAAAAATTCAAAATAACCATCGCCATCTGTAAATGTCTTTATAGACGTTCCTTTTATTACAATTTCTACATCGGCAACTCCTAATCCATTTTGGTCAATAATCTGTCCTTTTATCGGTCCTTCTTCCTTTTTGGATAAATTAATAAATTTTAATTCTTCTTTGCTCAAATAAGTGTGAGCTTGTGTGTAAAAACTTAAAAATCCACTTATTAACATAAGTGGTAATTTTAATCGTTTCATAGTAATTTTGTTTAAATTTTGTCTGTGTTAAAAATTTTAACAAAACTAAAAGTTATAAGTTCAAAGCATTTAAACTAATCATTAAGGTATATTAAAGTAAATATTACTAAAAGGTAATTTTTATATTAAATATTAAATCCGAAAAGATTATTAAATATTTTTTCCTTATAAAAAACAACATTGATAAAACTGCAAAAACGATTGAAGTGGAAATCCTTTTTTTGATTGGTCATTGCATTTCGAAATTCGTTCAATAACCAATAAAAAAAAGATTGGGAACGAAAAAGCGTGTACCGAAGGTTTTGCCCAAATAATAATTGTTATAAATCATACAGAGACTTAGAATAAAAAAACTGCTTAACATACAAATGAAAAACAGTTTTTTTGTGTTTTTAAAAAAAATCACTTTTATTTTATTACTTCAAAAGAAGATTTCTCTGTAAATACATTACCATATAAATCTGTTGCACGAACTTCAATCTGATGGATACCTACTTTTAATTTATTTGGTAAACGAACTGACCATATATGTTTTGAAACCTCTGGAATAGATGGACGCTTACCTATTGATGTAATTTCTGCATTGTCTATTTTTATAATAGTTTCTATGTAATTATAATCTATAGTTTCTTCCCATTTCATGGCTTTCCAAGCCCCATTATCTACACGATATTCTACTTTATCATCTTTGTGTCCCATGAAAAAGTTTGCATATAAAAAAGCTCTATTTTTTACTCCTTCTTCTACTTTTTTCGTGTGGTATAAATCTATTTGACGCTCTTTAGGAGATTTTGCTACTTTATAATCAAATTTATATTGGTTACCATCTATATGTAAAAATGCATAACCTTTAGGTGTTCCATCTCTCATTGTAGAAGTTGGGATTCCATTTACATCTTTGGGCCCTGAATACCAATCACCAGAAGTAGTTCCTACATTATACTCATGATGAGGTTTCTCCTGTTTCCAATCTTGTTCATCTTTATAAAAAATTTGTTCTTGAAAATGTGTATGAGCAGACATAGACAAAGTATTAGGAAAATCTTTTAACAAATTAAATAATTCTTTTTTATCTTCTGTTCTAATATCTCTAAGCGGTATATGAAACGCAAGAACTATTAGTTTATCCTTAGGAACATATTTTAAATCATTTTTTATAAACTCTAATTGATCTGGACGAAAACCTCCCCAATAACTTTTACCTCCTCTAGGATCTGGATATAAAATATCATCTAAAATTATAAAATGGGTATTTCCTACATTATAAGAATAATTACTTGGTCCAAAATTCTTTTCGAATGTTTCGTCTGAATATTTATCATCTTTTACATCAAAATTCATATCATGATTACCTATTAGATTATACCACGGTAAACCAACTTTTGCTATTGTTTTGATATATGATGGATGCAAACTTAAATCATTTCCTACTAAATCTCCTAAAGAAAGTCCAAATTCCATTCCTTTTATTCCTTTTACTTCATCTACAATTCCTTTAGAAAAATATTGCATTTCTTCTTCTGTATATGCCTGAGGATCTCCAAAAATTAATGCTGAAAATTTATCATTTTCTGGTGATGATAATAATGCAAAATCGATACTTTTAGGTAATTGACCCGTTGGTTCAGATCCTGGGTATTCTAATTTAGGAGAACCTTCTGGTTTATGTATATAATAAAATTGAGGCTGATTGTATTCGTTAATTGGAACTTTATAATTTCTTGGTTTTATAACAAATAAAATTGTTTCATTATCTACTTGAATCTGATACTCCCCTTTTTGATTTGTTATTACAACTTCTTTTCCGTTACTAACTTGTACATTAGGAAGACGCTTATCTTTGCTGTCTAACTTATTATTTTTGTTTACATCTTCATAAACAACTCCTTTTGCTAATTGTTGAGCCAATGTAGATGTAGATGTACATATCCCTACTAGGAATACAAGTGATAAAATTGTTTTTCTCATGTGTATATTTGTTTATTTTGTAGGTCACAAAATTGAATATTTTGAAAAAAAATAATATTACCACAACAATAATTAAAAGTTAAATAACTGTAAATGTTACAACATTATAATTAATTTAAAAATCAAATGGCTTGAACAATTATGTTCAAGCCATTTTTATTGATAAATACTTTCATTCTTAAATAAAGGTCAATTAATAAATTAAAATTCAACAATAAAATATTAATAATAAAACGTATATATGACAATATTAAATAAAAAATATAAAATATTTTCAAAACACTAATATACAATAATTTATTTTACAAATCAATAATAATAAAGAGTAAATGTATTTTTAATATTGTTTATAATACACTAATTAAAAACATCGATTAAAGCAATCGATTACATTATGTTAAATTATTATTTTATGAAAAAACAATTACTTATTAGCTTGGGATTAATTTCAAGTATTTTATCTGCACAAAAGGCTACAATAACAGAATCTTCTGGTTGGTTAGAAAGTGCTTATATAAAATGGAATACACCTACAGAAAATGTAGACAGTTATAATGTATACTACACAGGAAATGGTATAACAAACAAAAAAATTGACACACAATTAATCCGTAATTATGGAACATATTTTAGAGCAGATGTTATTGGTTTATCTGCTGGTAATTATAATTTTAGAGTTGTACCTGTTGTAAACGGTGTCGAAAAAGAAGAAAGTTCTATAAATAATATCACTGTTTTACCACATAAAAGAGATGGTTTTGCTCATAGTAATAATAAGATTCCTGGTGCATATAACTTAGACGGAACACTAAAAAAAGATGCTATAGTAATTTATATATCAGAAGATAATAAAAATACAATTAGTCTTAACGTAACTGGAGCAAATAATAATCCATGTATAGGGTTACAAAGTATTTTAGATGGATTTAAAAAAGGAAAAGATACACGTCCATTAGTAGTAAGATTAATAGGAAATATAACTGACCTATCTTATATGCTGAATGGAGATTTAGTTATAGAAAATAACAACAACAGTTCAAGTTATATTACATTTGAAGGCGTTGGATCTGATGCTGTTGCAAATGGTTGGGGTATAAGAATAAAAAACGCTTCTAACATAGAAATTAGAAATTTAGGTTTTATGTTAACTGATGCTGCTGAAGGGGATAATATAAGTCTGCAACAAAAAAATGATTATATATGGGTACATAATAATGATTTATTTTACGGTTACCCAGGAAAAGATGCTGACCAAGCAAAAGGAGACGGAGCTTTGGACGCTAAAAAATCAGGATATATTACTTTTTCATATAATCATTTCTGGGATAGCGGTAAAGCCAGTTTATTAGGACTTAGCGAAGGAAATACTGTAGGTGCATATGCTACATATCATCATAATTGGTTCGATCATTCAGATTCAAGACATCCAAGAGTAAGAACATATACTACTCATGTTTATAACAACTACTATGACGGAGTATCTAAATATGGAATTGGCTCTACCATGTCATCCTCTATTTTTTCAGAAGGAAACTATTTCAGAAATACAAGATATCCTATGCTTATTTCTAAACAAGGTAGTGATATTGCATCCAATTCTACAGGTACATTTTCAAATGAAGATGGTGGAATTATAAAAGCCTATAATAATTACATTGAAGGTGCATTTTCTTATTTACCATACAATAGTGTTTCTAATGCTATTCAATTCGATGCTTACGAAGTTAAAAATAGAAATGAGATTATAAATGATAATATTAAAGCATTAAAAGGTAATTCAACATACAATAACTTTGATACAAATCCTTCTTTTTATGTAAAAAATTTAATTGTAGAAAATCCTGATTTAGCTAAAGAAAATGTAATGAAATATGCTGGACGAGTAGAAGGCGGTGATATAAAATTTACTTTTGACAATTCCGTTGATGATCAATCTTCTAGCATAAACCAGACATTAATGAATTTACTTAAAAATTATAAATCTTCATTAGTATCAATACAAGGAATTGAATCTTCTCCTGCGAGTACCGATATTTTAAATATTCCTAGCAACAATGAGCAAACAGTGTTAATAAACACTTCTATACAGCCTATAGAGTTTACTTGGGACGGAACAGCAACAGATATAGAAGTTATTGGCTTACCTGAAAATGGTATAGTTTATCAAAAAAATAATAATACAAAAACTATTGTGATTTCTGGGACACCAACAGCAGATGTAAATTTTTCTCTTAAAACAATTGGTAGTGGTACCCCTGTACATGCAACAGGTTCTATTACAATAGAAGATGAATCGACTATAAATAATTCAGAAATCCATAATTTTACAACAAATGGAATAACAAGTAAATTCTATACATTCTCTGGTTCTGCAAACATTAACTCTACAGATGGCAATGCTACATATGATGAATTAACTTTCTCAAAAAGATTGAAAATAGAATCTGCTACTACAATTAGTTATACTACTAAAAAGAAATCCGAATTAACATTGGTTTTTGACACTACTTTCAATGGAAAAATTAAGTTTAATGGAGTTAATTATACAGCCAAAAATGGAATTGTAGTTATTTCTGATATTGCAGATGGAGAACATAAAATTACAAAAGGTGATACAACTAATCTTTATTACATAAAATCTACTTTCGACGAAGAAACAACATTAACATCAAAAGAAAATTTATTAAATAATACTGAAGTTAGTATTTATCCAAATCCTGTTACAGATAAAGTAAATATAAAAGTTTCTGAAAATTCGATTATTAGAAAAATTAGAATCTTGAGTATAGATGGAAGAATAGTTAAAACCATAGAAAATAGTCTTTCTATAGATGTCAAAAATCTTAATTCAGGCATTTACATTTTACAAATCGAAACAAATAACAATATAATTTCTAAAAAAATTATCAAAAAATAAGAAAATAAATAAAAAAGCTGAACTAAAATAGTTCAGCTTTTTTATTTATTTTCTTATTTTACTTTAAGAGGCTATTTAAATTTATATTCTATGTATTCAAAATTAATAAATCTCCTATTGTTCTTGATTTCAATTCTGTTTCTTTCCATTCATTTTCTGGAATTGAATCTGGCATTATTCCTCCACCAACATATAAATTAATTTTATTAGAATAAATTTTAGCACAACGAAGATTTACAAAAAATTCTGATTCATTTTCATTCTCATAACCAGCAAAACCAGCATAAAATGATCTATCATAACCTTCGTTATCTAAAATAAAATTCTTGGCTAAATCTTTTGGCATTCCTCCAACAGCAGGCGTAGGATGTAAATCTTTTAAAAGATTATATAAATCTGATTTATCTTTTATTTGAGCCATAATAAATGATTTAAGATGCTCGAAGAATCCTGCATTTACCGAAAAAGGTCCATCTACATCAACAAAATCACAGTACTTACCTAACACAGATGTTATATAATCTGTAACTACTTCTTGTTCGTGGTATTCTTTATTTGTCCACTCATCTTCCTTTGCTTTTGTTCCTGCTAGAGAAACTGTCTGTATTAATTGATTATTTTCTTTTAATAACAATTCAGGAGATGCTCCTATCCAGCAACCTTCATGAATATCATATCGTAAATAAACATAAGCATTTGGATAATATTCATGTAAATTTTTAAAAGTTTCTGAAAGATTTATTGTTTCTAATTCTAATTCTTTTATTCTGCTAATTACAATTTTCTTTGTCAAGGAATCGCTCTGTAATTCTTCAACTGTTTTCTGAATTAGATTCAAATAATCATTATAAGAAATTGCTTCTTTAATATATGAACTTGGTAATTCTAAATTAAAATATGGTAATTCACTTACGGCTATCTCCAAAACCTCATCATCATAAAATTCTATTAAATTAGAATTATCAAACGTATTACAAATAAATTTTGGATATGTTTTATTCTCTTTATTTTCCCATAATTCGACTTTATTTGAATTTGGTTTTCTAAATAAAACAAAAGATTTTTTATTCTCTATCAGCTTTTCAAGCTTTTCCTGAAAAAATTTAACCATTTTTTTTAGGTATAATTGCGTTTGTTAAATGAGTATAACAGATTAATTTGTCATTTTCGTCTTTTATCTCAATTTTTATTAAATGAGATGTTCTACCTTGCTTTACAACCGTTGCATGTCCAAAAACAGTTCCATCTGTTTTTGGTCGTAGATGGTTTGCATCTACATGTTGACCTACAGCAACAAAATCATCAGAATCTAATAATAAGTTTGACAACATACTTCCCAAAGTTTCAGCCAAAACAATTGAAGCTCCTCCATGTAACAAACCAAATGGTTGATGTACTTTTGATGTTACTGGCATTTTTGCTGATAAAAAATCTTTTCCAACAGCTGTATATTCTATATCCAATGTATCAATCAATGTATTCTTAGACATTTCTTGAAACTGAGTTAATTTATTTTTTTCATCCATCATTAATAAATTTTCTTGTTATAAAGTTCTGGATATTTTGCAGAAATATCTTTATAAAATTCCTGAATTTCTTCCATCACTTCTTCTAACGATTTATTTTCTGTTGTAACAATTTTAGAAATACCTGCTCTTTTTTTCTTAAAATCGCAGTAAGCCAACATAATAGGAACATCAGCTTTCTGAGCAATATAAAAAAATCCATTTTTCCATTTTTCAGCTCTAGATCGAGTTCCTTCTGGTGTATTAATTAAATATAAATGATTTGATTCTTTTAATAAATTTGAAGCAAAATCGACCATATTATGTCGTTGAGATCTATCTACACCAATTCCTCCTAATTTTTTTATAAAATAACCGTACCATGGTTTTGTCCACGCATCTTTTATAAACATTTTCATAGGAATTCCCATTTGCCAAAAGCCTAAAATTGTATAGTAAAAATCCCAATTAGAAGTATGTGGAGCACAGACTAAAATACATTTATCAATTTTTGATAAATCGAGATGATTATCAAGTTTCCATCCTCCTAAAAAATATAGGAATTTACCAATCAATTTTTTCATAATTATGCGATTTTGTGTATGCAAATTTAGAAAACTTGATCCGATATATCTAAATTTTATGAAATTGATAAATTACTAAATAAAAAAGGTTATTCTCAATCCAGAGAATAACCTTTTTGTATATTTTAAAATATAAAATTTACTTCATAAGTTTAAGCGAAGAAATCAACGATTTTTTGAATTACTTCCGTAGTTAATGTTAATAGAATCTGTATCATCTTTATAGTTTATTTGTTGACTTGTATTTTTTATATGTCCTACTCCAACGGAGTTTTGCCCATTTTGGACTCTAATTCCGTGTTTGTCTATAATAACTTTCGCAGAATCTTTGTCATCTTTTATATTAATGTTATATCCTTCATCTTCAGAAGATTCATCATTATCACAATCCAAACATACGAATTTTTTTCCATTAAATTTTATAGAATTATTCTTTAAATCATATAAATTATCAGAATCATAATTTCGACTGTTAATTCTTACATAATCAGCATTTTTGATTAATAAAATTTTGTTTTTAGGAACAAATAATTTTACATCTACATCTTGATCTCTAAACTTTCCTGTTTTACTAACTTTAAGAAATTCATCAAGAATTAAATTATTACCATTTATAGAATAGTTATATCGTATAGCATCCAAATTACGTTTAGACTCTACTGCAGTTCCTCCTTTAGAAGAGTATTTGATCTCTAAATGAAAATTATTATCATCACTTTCTTCTATTTCAAATTCTTCTCTTTTAGAAATCACTAAATTTCCTTTTTCATCAATTAATTGATCTAAATTATTAAAAGACTTATAAGCAAAACTTTTTCCATCTTCCTTTCTAAAATCAATATTCAATGTATCAGATGGTATATTAAATACTTTTTCATCAGTAACATCTACAGAATTTCTAAATTTACTTATCGTATTTAAAGTAATAGCTGCAAAACCAAGTAATGCTATAAACCAAATTACAAGAGAACTTATAATAATACTTTTACTAACTCTTGCTTTATTCCAAAAACATTTAACTCCTAAAATTGTTAATAATATACCTGGAATAATCACTAAAATTCCACCTATAATTTTTGCAGCAAGACTCATCCATTTCTCTTCAACTAAATAACCAAATAATTCTGTTGGAATATCAGTCCAAGAAGTGAAAATTAAAAAGAAACCTCCAATAATAAGACTTAATCCTACTACAAGAATTATAAAACCTAAAAACCAAAGTATTATTCGACCAAAAAGCTCAAAAACGCCACCTAATCTATTACTTAATTCTTTACTCCCACTAAGAACTGCTTCAGAAGCTTGTTCTACATTTTTTTTTAATGTATCTATATTAGCTGGCTGCCCATACATCTGTAATTTTTGAGATGTAGTTCTAGCTTTTTGCACAAAAATTAACAATATAAAGTAACAAAATAAGACAAACAGTAAAGACACACCTTTTGTAAATACACCCAATATTCCTAACACCAACCATATTGCACGAATAAACCAAGGATCTACACCTAAATAATGTGCTAAACCAGATGAAAGTCCTGAAATAATTGTATCATCTGGATCTCTATACAAGCGCTTTTTTGTTCCATACTGTCCTCCTAATGATGATTGATTATTTTGCGATTTATGATGACTAGATTCATTTGAATCTTCATCTTCATAAATATACTGATCAGGATGTCCCATTATTTCTATAACTGCATCAACATCACTTTCACTTACAACTTCTCTATATTGTATACGCTCTCTAAATAATTCAGATATACGAATTTCTACATCTTCTATAATATCTTCTATACCATCTGTACCTCTTAAAGACTTTTTTACATCTTCTAGATATATCTTTAATTTATTGTAGGCAATTTCATCTAAGATGAAAGAGAAACCTCCTAAACTGATTGATATTGTTTTATCCATTTTTGTGCTTTTCTAGTGTTACTTTATTTACAGCCTCTATAAGCTGATTCCATGTTTCGGATAATTCTTTAAGAAATTCTATTCCTTGATCTGTTAATGCATAATATTTACGTGGAGGACCAGAAGTAGATTCTTCCCAACGATATTGTAAAAGGTCATCATTTTTTAATCTTGTTAAAAGTGGATATAAAGTTCCTTCTACAACTATCATTTCCGCTTTTTTCAATTCATCAATTATATCTGATGCATAGGCATCTCCTTTTTCAATAATGCTGAGAATACAATATTCAAGTACTCCTTTTCGCATTTGTACTTTTGTTTTCTCTATATTCATAAGAACGACTTATTTATTTTGTAATACAAATATATAAAATAATTTTAGTATTATGCAAAACAAAGTACTGAAATTTTAATAGTATTATATAAATAAAAAAATAAACAAATGTTTAATTCTCAATAATCCCACTTTTGTATCTTTGTAAAAACGATATTCATATAATGAAAAAAGTAGTAGGAGGATTAATGCTTTTAGGAACTTTTTTAGTTTCTAATAATGCTTTAGCATGGGGATTAACAGGTCATCGTGTTATTGCGCAAATTGCAGAGCAGCATATTAATAAAAAAACACGTAAGGAAATCTCTAAAATTATTGGTCCACAAAAATTAGCTTATTGGGCTAACTGGCCTGATTTTATAAAATCTGATGACTCATGGAAACATACAGAATCATATCATTATGTAAATGTACCTGGAGATCTTAATCGTCAACAATTTGATGAAGTTTTAGAAAAATCTTCAGATGAAAATGCATATAAGAAAGGTTTATTTTTAATGAATGAATTAAAAAACAATAAAAATCTTACTCTTGAAGAAAAACAACATGATCTATACTTTTTGATTCATATTTTCGGAGATGTTCATCAACCATTACACGTAGGTCGACCAGATGATTTAGGAGGAAATAGAATAAAAGTAGATTGGTTTAAAGATAAAGTTAACATACACACTGTTTGGGATTCAAAATTAGTTGATTATGAAAACTATTCATATACTGAATATTCTAATTTATTAGATATAGAAACAAAACAAGAAAGAAAAGCTATTCAAGAAGGAAATTATGCTGACTGGATTTATGGTTCTTATGTTATAGCAAACAAAATATATGCTAATGTAAAAATGGACGAAAAATTAGGTTATCGTTATCATTACGAATATAAATATACTGTAGAAGATCAATTATTAAAAGGAGGTTTACGACTTGCTAAAGTACTAGATAGTATTTTTAAATAAATCAAATTTTTTATTTTTAATTATATTCACTATATTTAAGTATATATAATAATATATTATATCATAATTATAGTTAGTTTAGTTGATTACAAATCCTTAAATCATTAAAATGATTTAAGGATTTTTTTATTCATTATATAATTTATTCAAGATTTAATTAATTGTTTAACAAATAATTTAATTAATTAATATCGTGTTAATAATTAATCAAAAAAACTTTAAACAAATGAAATATATTTTAATTTCTTTATGTAAATTGTATTTTGACTGAAACTATATTTTGATATGAATAAAAAAACTTTACCTCCTTTAACTTATATTGTCCAAACCCGATTTTGTGAGTTATCTCAAGAAAATCTAAAAACTGAATTTAATGACCATAATATTTTAGTTTCTAGAAAAAAAGCTTTTGAATTTATTAATAATTATTTAGAAATTATAACTAATGATGGTTTAATAAAAATAGATAGTAATACAATTAATAAAAAAGCTATAAATAAAATTAATTTTGATATTTCTGAACCAAAAAAAGATAATTACAACTTTCTAAAGTTACTTAATCAAGAAAATATTGTGATTATTCCTAATAAAAATGTTTTTCCTTTAGGAATAACTTTATCATTTAAAATAAATACATCCTATTCTGAAAATATAGAACATGAAATTTTTAGTTTAGAAGAGATTGACACTAATAAATATACTAAACAATTAAATAATCTTATTAAAGAATATTCAATTTTAAATGAATTAAACTATAATTTAGAAAACATAAAAGTTTTAATAAAAAAACAAAGTTACGAAGCATTAAATTTAAAAAATGAAAGCTCTTATATTTTAGATACACCATTTAATTGGCAACATTATGCTAGACAAATCTTTCTAAATAAAGTATTCGATGAAGAGTTTCATTTCAGAAATTTATATGAACATTTAATTAATCATAAAAAATATAATTATGTTTCTTTTCTAGAAGAAAACTGTACTCAAGAAATAGAAGAGAACATATATTCTATGTTACATGATAAAGGGGGGATTTTATTTGTCGGATATCATCCTGATAATTTTATAGAAAGTGTTCTAAGTGACCAAGAAATAAAAAATTATTATAAAATATTACATACTAATTTTTCTAAAGATCGATTCTTATATAAAAATATAAATTTAGAAATTATAGATTATGATGATTTCCTTGTTTTATGTATTATCGTATATCCCCTAAATGAAGAATCAAAATTATCCAACGCTTATAATCCTGATAAAATTTTTATTCGTCAAAATAATAAAATCATTAAAATAATAAAATAATATCATTCAATGAAATTAATTAACACATTAGTATACTCTACAATTATACTTTCAACCCAAACAATTCAAGCCCAAAATCAAGAAAAATTAAATCCAACGATTGAAAGTTTTGTAAATGAAGTAGAAAATAATTCACAATTAGAAAAGTTTTCTTTCGAATTATTTGATAAAATTGGTCCTCGATTAGTTGGTTCTCCTCAAATGAACCAAGCTGGAGAATGGGCTTTAAAAACACTTCAATCATGGGGAATAGATGCTAGAAAAGAAAATTATGGAACTTGGAAAGCTTGGGAAAGAGGAACTACACAAGTTGATATGTCTTATCCTCGTGTAAAATCAATTGACGCTACTCAATTAGCGTGGTCTCCTGCTACTAAGAAACCTTTTATAGCTGATGTAATAGCAATGCCTATTTTTAAAACTAAAGCTGAATTCGAAGCTTGGTTACCAACTGTAAAAGGAAAAATTGTATTAATTTCTCAAAATCAACGCTACGGAAGATCAGATTATCAATATAAAGAATTTGCAAAAGAAGATTTATATAAAAAAATAACTGATACAAAGAAAGCTGAAGCTGAAGCTTGGGCAAATTCTATAAAAACAACAGGATATACAAATAATACATTACCAGAAGTTTTAGAAAAAAATGGTGCTGCGGCATTAGCTATTTCTAATTGGACTGGCATTATGGGAGCAAATAGAATTTTTGGAGCTAAAACAAAAAAAATTCCAATGTTAGATATTTCTAATGAAGATTATGGAATGTTATACCGTTTAGCACAAAATGGTGTTTCCCCTAAATTAAAAGTTGATACACAATCTAAACATAACGGAACTACAGAGACATTTAATATCATAGGAGAAATAAAGGGAAAAGAAAAGCCTAATGAATATATTATACTTTCTGCTCATTTCGATTCTTGGGATGGAGCACAAGGTGCAACTGATAACGGAACAGGTTCTATAACTATGTTAGAAACCATTCGCACTATTAAAAAATTATACCCTAATAATAAAAGAACTATTCTTATTTGCCTTTGGGGAAGTGAAGAACAAGGTTTAAATGGATCTCGTGCTTTTGTTGAGGATCATCCAGAAATTATCAAAAACACACAAGCTGTATTTAATCAAGATAATGGAACTGGTCGTGTTGTTTACATAAATGGTGCAGGTTTCGAAAAATCTTATGAATACGTTTCTCGTTGGTTAAATGCAACTCCTTCTTGGGTAAAAAATGAAATAAAAACTGATTTTCCTGGTGTTCCAAGTGCTGGAGGATCTGATAATGCCTCTTTTGTAGCAGCTGGAGTTCCTGCTTTTGGATTAAGTTCTCTTAATTGGGGGTATGGAGGTTATACATGGCATACAAATAGAGATACTTATGATAAAATTGTTTTTGAAGAAGTTCAAAACAATGTTATTTTAACAAGTACTTTGACATATATGGCAGATCAAGAAAAAGACTTAGTTAGTCGTGAAAAAAGAACTTTAGCTACAGATAATAATGGTAAAATAGCTACTTGGCCTGAAGTAAAAAGCCCACAAAGAACATCTGATGAATATTTCAAATAAAAAAAGATATTAATAATACTGTTTTATTTTTTTCTCTTCTTGAACTATCTTCTAAATAATATTTTTTATTGAGAAGATAGTTCTTTTGAGAAGAATATTTATTTGTCTTCTAAATATTCTGTTATAAAGTCTTCCAATTCATATTTTGTCATTGCTCTATCATGAAATAATACTTTTTCTCCATTTTTATAGATAATTGATACAGGAATATTTCCTGCCCAAGATTTATCAAAAGAAGGAATCCATTCATTCATTCTTTTAACATCGTCTAAAAGCACAACCTCAGCATTCATTTTATTATCTGTAATAAATTTCTTTACTTTTGGTAAAACTTTTACTCTATCCAAAGAAACAAATAACATTTTAAATTTTGGATTATCTTTATATTTTTCATTTACTTCTACAAATGCAGGAATTTCCTCTACACATGGTGCACACCATGTTGCCCAAAAATTAACAACAACAATCTTATCTTTATAGCTATCAATTTTTTTATGTAATGTTTCATAATCTACTTGCTCTACAGATTGAGCTTTAATTGATGTAAATGATAATATGCTTATTATACTTAAAACAGATAATAATTTCATTTCTTTATTTTTTTTATTTAATCAAATTTAAGTACTAAAAATTAAATTCATCTATCTTAATGAGATTTTGTAGTTTATAAATTAAGTTCGATTTTTGTGAAAAATTTTTACATTGTTTTCAAAAGAAGAAGCTTACCGTATAAAAAAAGATTTTTGGACTTCCTATGGTTCTTATATGAAGTTACAAATGAACGCTGAAGGATTACCAATTAACTGGATTAATTATAAAACAGACATAAAAGGTATTTTTTTTAGAACTGATGTTGAACGCAAATTTGCCGAAGTATCTATTGAAATATCTCATCCGGACTCTTCAATCCGATTAATGATTTTTGAACAATTTGAAGAATATGATAATGTTTTAAAAAGTTATTTAGGAGAAGAATGGAATTGGACAAAAGAAGATTATGATGAAGAAGGTAAAAATATTTCTACTATAAAAATTAGATTAGATAATATCAGTATTTTTAGGGAAACAGATTGGCCTGAAATCATTTCATTCTTAAAATCAAAAATGATAAATTTAGATGAATTTTGGTGCGATCATAAAGATAGTTTTGAAATTTTTAAAAATCTATAATTACTAAAAAATCAGTTTTAAATTACTTTAAAACTGATTTTTTTATCTTAAAGCATTATCTTTATTTACTAAACCCTCAATTATGAATATTGAAGAATTACGTGATTTTTGCTTAAGTCTACCGTTAGTAGAAGAAAAGTTCCCATTTGATGAAAGTACTTTAGTTTTTTATATTGTAGATAAAATGTTTTGTCTTACAAAAATCGAAAATTTTGAATCTGTTAATTTAAAATGTGATCCAGATTTAGCATTAGAATTAAGAGCAAATTATAATGCTGTACAACCAGGTTATCATATGAATAAAAAACATTGGAATACTATATATGTAAACCAAGATGTAAAAGATGTTGATATAAAACAATGGATAAAAGATTCTTATAACTTAGTTATCCTTAATATTCCAAAATCAAAACGTCCAAACAAAATATAATTTATTTATACCAGCTACTGTACATTAAATAGCTATTTGCAATACGCTCTATTTCTCCTTCTTTTAAATTTTGTGGAACATCTTTTATTTTTTTAGCTGGAATTCCTGCCCATAATTCTCCTTCTTTTACATGTGTCCCTTTTGTAAGAACTGCTCCAGCTGCAATAAGAGAATTAGACTCTACAATACAATCATCCATTACAATTGCTCCCATTCCTACCAAAACATTATCATGTATTGTACAACCATGAACAATCGCATTATGTCCTATAGAAACACTATTACCGATAACTGTTGGTGATTTTTTATATGTTGCATGTATTGTTGCATTATCTTGAATGTTAACTTTGTTACCAAGTTTTATGTAATGTACATCTCCTCTAAGAACTGCAGAAAACCAAATAGAACAATCATTTCCCATTTCTACTTCTCCTACAATCACAGCATTATCTGCTAAAAAACAATTTTCTCCAAATTTAGGAGAATGCCCATTTAATTCTTTTATTATTGCCATAATCTTAATAAAATATTATCCTACAATTAATATATAATTACCAATTTATTAAATTTAATCAAATTAAAAGATAATATTCTATTACTTCTTCAATAAACAATTGATTACAAGAAATTTAAAATTTATATTTTTTAAAATGATTAAATCAACAATATATTATTACTCTAATATATTGTTGATTTAATTTTTTATTTCGACTTTTGCTTTATAACTATATTGATTTTAAATTATGAAAAAAATTTTATGCACTCTAAGTTTTATTATATCTGCTGGACTATATGCTCAAGTAGGTATAAATACTAATGATCCAAAAACAACATTACACGTAAAAGAAGATAACACAAGTGATATTGCTGATGGTATAACACCTCCTAGAATGACAGGAGATGAACTAAAATTAAAAGATAATTTATATACAAGTGATCAAAATGGAACTCTAATATATATAACAGAACCAACAACATCTTCTAATGCTAATGATAAGACTTCTGAAATTACAAGCACAGGATATTACTATTACAATTCTAGTATTGATGGAGGTAAATGGCAAAAAATTTCCGAAGATCAAAAAAGTTCAGTAAACTTCTTTTATATGCCTTCTATTATTTTTAATACAGCAACAAAAGGGACTGGATTAAAAAGAAATTTATATGATGAATATAGATCTCAATTTACAAATAAAGAATTTATAGAAAATACTACAACTGGTGGAAGTATAGGTACAAATGCTAGAGCTACTTTTATAAAAAGTACTAATGCTCCAAATGAAATTCCTTTTTTACCTAATGCAACAGACTTATATTATTACATAACAGATTATGATAATACTGCATTAGCCAATTTAAGTATTGATGACAACGGTATTTTAACCTATGATATCATTGATGAAGGAAATGATTATTCTTTTGTGAATATTGTATTTGTGATTAAATAAATTATTTCATAAATAAATATGATAAAAATGAAAAGAAAAAATTTAAATAAATTTATTTTTCTCGGAATCTTTTTTCTCGGAATCATAAGTTATGCTCAAAAAATAAGACCAAATACAGCTATAGAAAATGCTCCTAATCGAGTTAATAACCCTAATGATGCAATTGATGATGATCCTTCTACATTTGCACAAATTAATAGTTATGGAGGTGCTGCACTTGGTATAAGTTCTTACTCAGGAACTTTAGCTTTAGGATATACAAATCCTGCTCCTGCTAATTCCAATCTTTATTTAAAAATAAATTCTGGGGAAACAGGATTATTAGATGCTTTGTTGGGAGGTAGTTTAGGGAATTTATTAAAGGGAATTTTAGGTGTTGTTATTGGTGGTGAACACGTAACCACATTTAATTTGAAAAATGATGTTGGTGATAACATTATAAATGTTAATACAAATACTACAGATGTAAATCAAGATAAAATAACAATTGCTAAAGATGCTTCTCAAAATTATTATGCTATTTTTTATCCAAAAGAAAATAAAGTTAAAACAATTGAAATTACAGATCAAACAACTTTTTCTCTTTTATTTGGTGGTATAAATAATTTTAAAGTATATGATTCTTATTATTATAACAATAATACTTCTGACTGTGATGTATCATTACTAACATCATATACTGCTAGTGGTGGAATATTAAGTTTAATTAATTCTGCCCCTGTTACAAATGCTCATTATGCAATAGATAATGACCTTACAACCTACTCTACCATAGGTATTACTTCTCTATTAAATTTAAGCGCGGCAGGAACTGTTGAACAGTTTTTTTACATTCCTAAAGCTACAGAAAATAAAGTTGTAAAATTAAAAATCCGTATGCCTTCTGGTCTTTTAAAACTTGATGTAGGAAGTCAATCTTCAATAATTTTTTATAAAAATGGAGTACAAGTTTCTTCAGTCAATCTAAATTCTAGTGTCCTAGGTCTGGATTTATTAGGATTAATCAATCAAAACAACGCCGAATTTAGTTTTCTTGCGTCTCCAAGAGATGCAAACGGAAATCTAATTTCATTTGATAAAGTAGGTATACGAATCAATAAACCTCTGTCTGTAAATCTAGTAAATGCTGAAGATATTCGTGTTTATGACTTTGCTTTAGTAGACGATACTCCAGAATCTAAAACTGTTTGTTCTGTAGAAACAATAAATAATAATATACGAACTCGTAAATTTGATATAACTCAAATTATACCTAATTACGATCCTAATTATACAGGATATGTTATTGTTGATAGAAATCAAAAAGAAATTCCTTTCTCTACAACAGCACAAAAAGATGCTAATAAATGGCAAGAACTAGGTACATATTATATCAAAGGGATAAATGGAACTAATTATTGTCCTAATCAATACGAAAGTTTTACTGCTATAGAAGATAAACAATATCAATTTTTAGGAAAAACAAGTTACAGCATTCCTTTAGATGGTAACAATGATGGAAATCCTGATTCATCAGCTACATTTACATCAAGTATACTTACAAGTCAGTTACCAAATAATACAGGTGTTAAAATTTATGATGAACTAACTAATTTAGAAGTAACAAACCAGACTGTTTCTTTCAGTAAAATTGGTACATATAATTATTATGCAAAATCTATTAATGCTTCTGGTACATGTGATATTGTTAAACGTATAACAATATATGTATATGATAAGAATGAATGCGAATTTAGATATTATCAAAGACTTGCTTCTTCAAAAAGTACTGGTACGGTTCTAACTGGGGGAACAAATGATAGTGAGTTATCAGTTGATAATGATTTATCAACTTTTGGAACCATTTTCAATGTACTCTCAATAGCAGGAATTGGAACTTCTTGGATAGATTTAAAATTTGATAATGTTGCTACAAAACCTATAACTGCAGGAACTCCTGTAAATATAAAATTAGGACAAGATTATGGAGTTTTACAATTAATCGGAGGAATTACAATTCAAGCTTTAGACAAAAATGGCTCAACTGTTGGTCCTTTAAAATCAATTGGTGAATTAGATTTATTAAATCTTTTAGTAGGAACTAATGTTATGGAATTTTCATTTATTCCAAAAGATAGTAATGGAAATAACATCGAATATGGAGGAGTTAGAGTTTTATTAGGTAGTGTACTTGGTTTAGCAAATTCTGCTCGCGTCTATGGAGCCTATATTGATGATAGAATTCCATTAAGCGAAACAGCAACTTGTAATTCTAATATAGAAATAAATGGTGCTGAAATTGTAGGTAATGCTAAAGCTCATCTTATATTAAATAGATCTACAAAAGATGTTTTATATGGTGTTCAAGATGCAGGTTTAGGTGTTGCTACAGCATTGTCTGGTGTATTATACCCTTATTTAGCTGCTGATGCAATGGAGAATAGTACTCCTCAGCTTAATGGTTCTCCTAATTATGAAACTGGTGCAATTTTTAATACATCTGTAAGTGTTCTTAATAGACAGACATTAACTGTACGATTCAAAGACGTAGCAAGACCAGGAGATAAAGTACAAATTGTTATGGGATCTGAAGGCTTACCTATATTAGATTTAAAAGTTTTAGGAGGCTTAACAATTCAACGATATCTAGGTGATACTCCAATTGGAGATGAAGTTTCTGCTTCTGATGTAGAAATAATTAAATTAGATTTATTAGAACTAATCTCTAATCAATCATCAAATAAAACAGCAGTTATTTTAGATGGTATTGGAGCTTCTTTTGATCGTGTTGAAATAAGAATGGATAATGTTGTTTCTGCAAATTTACTTGGAGATAAAACATACGTATATGACGTATCTGTAATTCCATACTTCGGACTTAAAAACGAAGAAAGTAAATTATGTACTTCTACTCCATTAGAAGTTGAAGCCTTAGATCCTTGTACAGCCTATCAAATTTCTTTTGCCTACGCAACAAAAGATATTAATGATAAAATTACAGCATGGAATGATATTCCAAATTCAACTATTAACTTGTTACCAAATGGTAATGAAGAGTCTTTTAAATTCAAATTAAATAAATTATATAAAGAATATAGTTCTAATAATAATTTATATCTAAAAGTGAATGTTAATAGACAAGGTTGCCAATATGGAGAAACTCAATATATCCCTGTAAAAGTAAGTCATTGTCAGATCATTTCTAATCCTATGATAAGAAGTCGATTAAAATCATCAAAATAATTAAAGATTATTTACTAAAAAGAAAAAAAGAACCTCATTATAATGAGGTTCTTTTTTTATACCAGAATAAAGAAAATAAAAAAAATACTTTCTCTTCTACTCTATTTTGTAAATTTGTTGAATGTTTGATTCAAAGCAAATTTTCACTATACAATCAGAAGAAGATTTTCAAAAAACAACTTTGGAAGTTTTCAGATATCAAGCGCAAGAAAATGAAGTTTATAAAAATTTCTTGAATTTCTTGAATGTTGATTATACGACTATTTCTCATACAGACGAAATTCCTTTTTTACCTATTCAGTTTTTTAAAAAAAATGATATCATTTCAGGAAAACGAGCTGTAGAAAAAGTTTTTACAAGTTCTGGTACAACTGGTATGACTACAAGTAAACATTTAGTTACAGACCTTGCTTTATACCATTATAGTTTAGAGAAATGTTTCGAACAATTTTATGGACCATTATCAGATTACACAATATTCGCTCTTTTACCATCTTATCTAGAAAGAAATGGTTCTTCGCTAATCGATATGGTCGAATATTGGATAGATAAATCCAACAGTCCACAAAGTGGTTTTTATTTGTATAATCACGACGAATTGTATGAAAACTTATTAGCACACGAAAAAACAGGTAAAAAAGCAATTTTAATTGGTGTTTCATTTGCTCTTTTAGATTTTGTAGAAAACTACAAAATGAATCTAAAAAATACCATTGTTATGGAAACTGGAGGGATGAAAGGTCGAAAAAAAGAAATCACTAGAGAAGAATTACATCATATTTTAAAAGAAGGTTTTGGTACAAATGAAATTCATTCGGAATATGGAATGACAGAGTTACTATCACAGGCTTATTCTCGTGGAGATTTAACATTCAAAACTCCTAGTTGGATGCGAATTTTAATTCGCGAAACAGAAGACCCATTACGTTACGTTCCAGAAGGAAAAACTGGCGGAGTAAATGTTATCGATTTAGCAAATTACAATTCTATAAGCTTTATTGCTACAGATGATTTAGGAAAAAAAATAAAACCAAATCAATTCGAAATTCTTGGTCGCTTTGACCATTCAGATATCAGAGGATGTAACCTTATGATTGTAGAATCATAAGATTTTATTCACCAAACAATTGTCTAAATTTCTCGGTATTTTTAGGCAATTCGTTACCTTTTGTCAAGTCTATAAAATAATCATTCTGCCACAATTTTGTTCTCATTGCTTGTTTACCTATAGGCAAATCCCAAATAGGATAAACACGAAAACCTCTTTTTCCTTCTCTATTCTTCGATGATAAAATATGTTTTTCTACCAACACTTTTTTAGGGAAAAAGAAAAATCCTTGTCTTGTTTCATCTTCAGAAAACATCAAATAAAAATCGAAATTATCCTTTTCATCAAATGGTACAGTTTTGTTCGATAAATCCCTTTTCCAAAGCGTAACAAATTGACCTATTTTCTTTGGAGTAACTTTTGTTTTTCTATACTTTACAACACAATTATTCAATACAAAAGTACAACCATCATATTCTACACATTCTTCATCTAAAATCAGTTTTTTTAATTCAAACAATCCTATTTCAGAAAAAAAAATATTTATCTTATCTACATTCATTTTTTTACATATTTATAATTGTATTTGGGCGTTCCGTTTCGGCGTGCTTTCCGTTTCAATCTTTTTTTGATTATTCATTATATAATCAAAAAAAGGATTTCCACTACAATCACTAACGCAAAGAAAAGTATTTTAGTAGAAAACAAATAATATTATAATCATCTAAGTTTATAATATTTTACATATTCAGTGATAAATACTAAATTTACGAAAACAAAAAAAAAATGAAAAAATACTCAACAATTTTGAGTGTTATTGCACTTACAGGATTATTTACATCTTGTTCTACAGCCAATAAAACAACAAAAAATACCGAAATAACTACCACGCAACAAAAAGAATATCCATTTCAGACGTATGCAAAAGTTCCTTTAACAACAGATATTTCTCATTTAAACAATAACGAAAAAGAAATATTACGTTTAATGTTTAAAGCTGCTGATATTATGGACGATTTGTTTTGGCAGCAAGCCTATGGTCCAAAAATAGATTTAATGGATGAAACAAAAGGTGAAACAAAAGAGTATGCAAAAATAAATTATGGCCCTTGGGATAGATTAAATAATGAAGCTCCTTTTGTAAATGGAGTTGGACAAAAACCTTTGGGAGCTACCTTCTACCCTACTGATATGACCAAGAATGAATTTGAAAAAAATTCGGACTTAAAAGATGGTAAATCTCCTTATTCTATTATTCGCAGAAATCGTGAAAGTAAATTATATAGTATTCCATATCATGACGTTTTCAAAAATCAATTAAAACAAGCTGCAGATTACCTAAATCAAGCTGCAAAATTAGCCGAAGACAATGGTCTAAAAAATTATTTACAATTACGTGCCAATGCTTTATTAACTGATGATTTTTACAAAAGTGATTTAGCTTGGATGGATATGAAAAATTCTAATTTGGATATGGTTATTGGTCCTATCGAAAATTACGAAGACCAATTGTTTGGTTACAAGACTTCTTACTCTGCCTATATTCTTGTTAAGGATGTTGAATGGTCAAATAAATTAGCAAAATTTGTACAATACTTACCTGAATTACAACGTAATTTACCTGTAAATGCAACATATAAAAAAGAGGTTCCTGGAACAGATTCTGACCTTAATGCCTATGATGTTGTGTACTATGCGGGTGATTGTAATGCGGGTGGAAAAACAATAGCAATTAACTTACCTAACGATGAGCGTGTTCAACTAGAGAAAGGAACAAGAAGGCTACAATTAAAAAATGCAATGAAAGCAAAATTCGACAAAATTTTAATGCCTATTGCAGAAGTTTTAATCGATGAAAGTCAACAAAAAAATGTAAAATTTGATGCTTTCTTTTCAAATGTTATGTTTCATGAAGTTGCACATGGTTTAGGAATAAAAAATACTGTCAATGGAAAAGGTTCTGTTCGTGATGCCTTAAAAGAAGCTAATTCTGCACTAGAAGAAGGAAAAGCTGATATTCTAGGTTTATACATGGTTAACCAATTATTGAACAAAGAAGAATTAAATGGACAACAAGAAGATTATTTTGTTACATTCTTGGCTGGTATTTTACGTTCTGTTCGTTTTGGTGCTAGTTCTGCTCACGGACAAGCAAATATGATTGCATTCAATTATTTTGCAGAAAAAGGTGCTTTTGAAAAAACTGCTACTGGACGTTATAAAGTTAATGCTGTTAAAATGGAACAAGCCATGAATGGATTATCAGAATTAATCTTAACCTTACAAGGAAATGGAGATTACGATGGTGTAAAACAACTTTATGCTGACAAAGGTATCCTACATTCAGAATTACAAAAGGATTTGGATAAACTAAAAACTAAAAATATCCCTGTAGATGTTGTCTTTGAACAAGGTCCTCAAATGTTAGGTTTATAAAATTGTATACACAAAAAAACACTCTTATGAAGAGTGTTTTTTTTTATTTTAAAACGTGAGTAGATAATACTTTTTGTACTTCATAAACATTCACACTTTTTGTAAATTTCTTACAAATAGAAGGATTTTCTTCACTAGAAATCCATATTTTCAATTCTGCATCTAGCTCAAAATGTCCTGCCGTCTCTATAGAATATCGTGTTATACTTCTATAAGGTAGGGATAAATAATCTATTTTTTTTCCTGTTAAACCTTGTTTATCAACTAATATTAATCGTTTGTTAGTAAACATAAAAACATCTCTAAACAAAGAGAAACCTACTTCAATTTCTTCAGCTTCTATTAATATAGAAGCATATTCTTTATTTAAGTTTAGTGAATCTACTTCACCAGCATTACCTAATAGCTTATTAAATAATCCCATAAATAGTTTATTTTTTTATTTGTAAAAAAGTTCCGAAAGCTTTTTTAAATTCTTTTAATGTAACCAAATGTGTCATATCAGCATCAAAGAATTGCTCTATTTTAGCACTTTTACTTTTTAATTCATCAACAAATGCTATTTGCAATTCAGGATCAATCACATCATCTTTCAAACCAGTAAAAACAACATTTAACTCTGTCGGAGTTCCTTTCATTAATTGTTCTGGAATAAACGGTTTTAATCGTTCAATTGCTATTACAGCAGGGTTAAACATAAGTACAGGAATATCTAAAACCATTCCCAAATAATAACTTATCATACCTCCTAGACTTGTTCCTGCAATAAAGTCTATAGGTTCTTTCTGAAATTTGAAAATTAATTCTTTAACAATGTTTGGTTCATTATCATAATCAATTGATGGTTTGTAACAATTTCCTAAAGAATCTAAATATTGACTTTTTTCATCTGTTACGGAACCTTGATAACCATGTAAATATGCAAACTTCATTACTTTTTATATTTTTTTAGTGAGGTAAAAATACAAAACCCTTTTCAATATTACTTGAAAAGGGTTATATATTCTATTAAATCTTTGAGAATTAAACTATTTGAGTTTGTTCTTGAGATTCTTCTTTTTGTGTATTTGGTAATTCACCTTTAAATAAGAAAGAAACAATTTCTTTATTTACTGTATCCAACATTCTTTGGAAAATAAGGAAAGATTCTTGTTTATAAATTACTAATGGATCTTTTTGCTCATAAACTGCATTTTGTGATGTTTTACGTAAATCATCTACATCACGTAAATGTTCTTTCCAGTTATCATCAATTAAACTTAAAACAACAGATTTTTCAAAATCTTTAATTAATGTTTTACCTTGAGATTCATAAGCTTGTTTTAAATCACAAACAACAGTCATTTGACGAATACCATCTGTAAATGGAACTTGAATACGAGAGAACATATGTCCTTGATTCTCGAAAACATTAGAAATTACAGGAAAAGCTGTTTCTGCAACATGTTTTGTACGAGCCTTATAATCAACTATTGCCGAATCATAAGTAATATCTGTTAACTCTTTAATAGATTTAGATCTAAACTCGTCTTCAGTAACTGGAGAGCCCATTGTAAAGAATTTAATTAAATCTAACTCATATTGAGCAAAATCTTCAAAATCTTTATTTGATTTTACAACAGATGCAGCTACATCATAAATCATATTAGCTATATCTACTTCTAATCTTTCTCCAAATAAAGCATTATGACGACGTTTGTAAATAACCTCACGTTGTTTGTTCATTACATCATCATATTCTAATAAACGTTTACGGATACCAAAGTTATTTTCTTCAACTTTTTTCTGAGCACGTTCAATAGATTTAGTAATCATAGAATGTTCAATTACATCACCATCTTTATGTCCCATACGGTCCATTAATTTAGCAATTCTTTCTGAACCGAATAAACGCATTAAACTATCCTCTAAAGAAACAAAGAATTGAGAAGAACCTGGATCTCCTTGACGACCAGCACGACCACGTAACTGACGGTCTACACGACGAGAATCATGACGTTCTGTACCAATAATAGCTAACCCACCATATTCTTTAACTTCTTTCGTTAATTTAATATCAGTACCACGACCAGCCATATTTGTAGCAATTGTTACAGCTCCTGGTTTACCCGCTTCTGTTACAATATCAGCTTCTTTTTTATGTAATTTAGCGTTTAATACATTATGATTAATACCACGTAATTTTAATGCTTTTGATAAAATCTCTGAAATTTCAACATTTGTTGTACCTACTAATACAGGACGTTTGTCTTCTTGAGATAATTTTGTAATCTCCTCGATTACAGCTTTATATTTTTCACGATTTGTTTTGAAAACAACATCGTTCTTATCGTTACGTAAAATTGGTCTATTTGTAGGAATAGATACAACATCTAATTTATAAATTTCCCAAAACTCACCCGCTTCTGTTTCTGCAGTACCAGTCATACCAGCTAACTTATTATACATACGGAAGTAGTTTTGTAACGTAATTGTAGCAAATGTTTGTGTAGCTGCTTCAATTTTCACGTTTTCTTTAGCTTCAATAGCTTGATGTAAACCGTCAGAATAACGACGACCATCCATAATACGACCTGTAGATTCATCTACAATTTTAACTTCACCATCAACAACTACATATTCAATATCTTTTTCAAATAATGTATATGCTTTTAATAACTGACTTAAAGTATGAATACGTTCAGATTTTATAGAAAATTCTCTAAAAAATTCTTCCTTTAGTTGAAGAACTTCTTCTTTATCTTTTCCTGAATTTTCTATTGCACCAATATTTGTAGCCACATCAGGCAAAACGAAGAAATTTTCATCCTCCATTCCCTTTGATAAGTATTCAATACCTTTATCTGTTAAATCAGATTGATTTTGTTTTTCGTCAATAACAAAATATAAATGCTCATCAATTTTTGGCATTTCTCTGTTATTATCTTGAATAAAATGAGCTTCTGTTTTTTGTAACTGTGCACGAATCCCATCTTGAGATAAGAATTTGATTAATGGCTTATATTTTGGTAAGCCACGATAAACTTGGTATAATTTAAAACCTGCTTCTTTTAAATCTCCTTGTTTAAACAATGTTTTAGCTTCGTTTAAAGTTTTACCTAATAATTCTCTTTGTAAATTATATAAACGATCAATTTTTGGTCTTAATACATCAAACTCATGACGATCTCCTTGTGGAACTGGTCCAGAAATAATTAATGGCGTACGCGCATCATCAATTAATACAGAATCGACCTCATCGACAATAGCAAAATTTAATTCTCTTTGTACTAATGCATCTGGTTCATTAGCCATATTATCACGTAAATAATCAAAACCAAATTCATTATTTGTTCCATAAACAATATCAGAAGCATAAGCTGCTCTACGTCCTGGAGAGTTTGGTTGATGATTATCAATACAATCTACTGCTAAACCATGGAATGAGAAAACTGGTCTCATCCAAGCCATATCACGTTTTGCTAAATAGTCATTTACTGTTACTAAGTGTACACCACGACCAGTTAATGCATTTAAATAAATTGGTAAAGTTGCAACTAATGTTTTACCTTCCCCTGTTTGCATCTCAGCAATTCTACCTAAATGTAATGCTGAACCTCCAATAAACTGAACGTCATAATGAGACATATCCCATGTTACTTGACGACCAGCTGCATCCCAAGAGTTTTTCCAAATTGCAGTATTTTCATCTTTTAATGAAACGAAATCATGACCACGATTTACTAATTCTCTATCAAAATCAGAAGCTGTAACTTCTAAAGTTTCATTTTCAGTAAAACGTTTCCCCGTTTCTCTCATTACAGCAAAAGCTTCAGGTAAAATTTCTAATAAAATTTTTTCTTCAACTTCGTAAGCTTGTTTATTTAATCTGTCAATTTTAACATATAATTCCTCTTTTATAGAAAAATCTTCTGTTTCTTCAACCTGTTTTTTTAGTTCTTCAATTTCAGCTTTAAAATCTTTAGTTGCTTCTGTTAATTTAATTTTAAATTCAGAAGTTTTAGCTCTTAATTGATCAATTGTTAATGAACCAAGTGATTGACCAGCTAAATTAGCTGAATCAACATATTTTTGTAATTCTTTTACATCTTTAGCATTTTTATCTCCTAAAAATCCTTGTAAAATTTTCGTTAAAATGTTCATGTTTTCTTTCGTTATTCAATAAATCAGTAATAATGAATATATTACTAACCTAACGCAAATATACGTTAACTATGTTATTTATTAGATTATAGAATTGAAAAAAGCCCCAATTCGGGCTTTTTTTTATTTTATTTTAGTACTCGTCCTCGTTCCAAAGAAAATCATCATCTGTAGGATAATCTGCCCAGATTTCTTCAATACTTTCGTAAGAATCCCCTTCGTCCTCAATAGATTGTAAATTTTCTACAACCTCTAATGGTGCTCCAGTACGAATTGCATAATCAATTAATTCATCTTTAGTCGCTGGCCAAGGAGCATCACTTAAATAAGATGCTAATTCTAAAGTCCAATACATAGTTTATATATTTTATTAATTAGTAGAGATTATTACACTCTGTTATAATTCTAAATTTTGATTTTGCAAATCAAATAATTTGCCAAAGTCAAACTGTCAGTATTTATCTTAAATAATTTTTGACTACTTTTAAATAAAAGTATTTATTTAAAATAAAATTAAAAAATTTTGAACACGAATATAACAAAAATTTTTACAATAAAATACCCTATTGTTCAAGGTGGGATGGTTTGGAATAGCGGATGGAAATTAGCTTCTGCTGTAAGTAACGCTGGAGGGCTAGGATTAATTGGTGCTGGAAGTATGTATCCAGACACTTTACGAGAACATATAAAAAAGTGTAAAGCAGCTACAAAACACCCTTTTGGTGTGAATATACCATTACTTTATCCTAATATTGAAGAACTTATAAAAGTTATCTTAGAAGAAAAAGTAAATATTGTATTTACATCTGCAGGAAATCCAAAAACTTGGACAGAAATATTAAAAAAGGAAGGTGTAATTGTAGCTCATGTTGTTAGTAGTACAAAATTCGCTTTAAAATCAGAAGAAGCTGGAGTTGATGTTGTCGTGGCAGAAGGCTTTGAAGCTGGCGGACATAATGGCAGAGAAGAAACTACGACTTTCTGTCTTATTCCTAATGTCAGACAACATATTAGCATTCCCTTAATTGCTGCTGGTGGAATAGCTACTGGAGAACAAATACTTGCTGCATTAAGCTTAGGAGCTGATGGTGTGCAAATTGGATCACGATTTGCTGCTACGCAAGAATCATCAGCCAATCAGGATTTTAAAAACTTAATTTTAGATACAAAAGAAGGTGACACTCAATTAACTTTAAAAGAATTAGCTCCTGTTCGATTAATAAAAAATCACTTTTATAACGAAGTTCTACAAAAATATTCTGATGGAGCTACAGCAGATGAACTAAAAGATTTTCTTGGAAAAGGCAGAAGTAAAAAAGGGATGTTTGAAGGTGATTTGATAAACGGAGAATTAGAAATTGGTCAAGTTGCTTCTTTAATAAACTCCATACCAACTGTAGCAGAAATTTTTGACGAACTTTTAGTTGATTTTGATGAAGCAAAAAAAAGAATGCTAAATTTTTAAAAATATTACTTTTAAAAAAAAATAAAAATCTATAAAAAAGTGTGCCTAAAACTAAGTTTTAGGCACACTTTTTTATAGATTAAAGACAATTAATTTTCATCTTCTAAAATTTCGGCAACACGACCAATTTGTCCATCTGTTAACCGAACCTTGATACCTCTACTATGATAAGGTGATGAAGTTAGAATATCTTTAACAATACCTTCTGTCAATTCGCCTGATCTTTGATCTTTCTTTAGAATAATATTTACCAATAAACCTGGGTAAATATCTTTTCTAGTTTTTCCATCGTTCATATAATGATATATTTAGCAAAATATTAATTTTATATTCTACCCTGTTCTTTTAATTTCCAATATCGTAATAAACCATTTACTGACATAAAGGTTGGATTCGCAAATTCATAAACCTGAATTTCATCTTCAGATAAACCTTCCTCTTTATATCTTTTTATTACATAATCTACAAAAACTGGTGTTATTTCGTCCGCTGTTAATTTATCATCATACATCGGTTTCATATAATTTGCCCAATCATCTAAAACTTTTTCTAATTGATTAAAATGTTCCTCTAAATTATGATGAGCACCATAATGTGTTGGATAAATAGTTTTAGCATTTATTTTTCTCAACTTATTAATAGATTCTTTCCAAAGCTCTATATTGATATCTGGAGGAGGACAAGGAGGAACAACTGGTCCATTTTCTATTTTAACTCCAGCAACATCACCTGTAAAAATAACATCATCCAAAACATAAGCATTATGATGAACGGCATGCCCAGGAGTATAAATTGTGTTAAATACAGCATCTCCAAACTCAACACTTTGACCATCTGATAAAGGAACTAAAAATTCTTCATCTATTGCTTCCATTTTTCCCCACAAACGGTTCATATCATCACCATAAATCATCTGAGCCGAATCCCATAATTTTTGAGGATTTTTCAGATGTGGCAAACCAATTGGATTTACAAAAACTGTTGCTCCATGTTTTGTAAACTTCCAAGCAGCCCCAGCATGATCAAAATGAATATGTGTGATTAAAACATTTTCTATATCAATCACTCTAAATCCTAAAGATTCAATTCCTTTTTCTAAATTTTCAAAAGTAGAATATGGACCTGGATCTACTAAAACTGGCCCCTGCTCTGTTTCTATTAAATAAGAAGCAATTGCTTCATTACCTCCAAGAAAATTTAAATCTATTGTATGTATTTTTAACATATTCCTTATTTTATGTTTTTATATTATAAAAATATTAATCTATTTCACAAGAAAAACATTCTATCTCTATCAGCTCTTTTGCTTCAATTAATACTTCTTTTTTTATTTCTTCTGAAAGATTTAGGTTATTTAGTACGTTTGGAAAATCAACCAAATCCTTTACCAAAATACAATCTTTATCTAATAAAGCTTTTTCGTCTTCTAATGTTAAAGTCGTTAAACATGTAATAGGATATAAAACTGCATTATCTACAAGATATTTTATACTTTTATTTTCTGGATAATCCCATGAAATAATACCTATACCATAATAATTAGCAAAATCAATACTATCTGTTGTTAAATAAGCATTTGTAACCAAATAACCTTTTGTTGGAGTGAGGTCTTTATTAAAAAAATGATAAAAATTATTTTCAACATCCTTCATTCTAGAAAGAAAATACATTGGAGTTGTAACTGATATTTTAGCCTCCTCATCGTTTCTAAATTTACATTCGCAAAAAATTAATTGTTGATCTTTCATAGCAACAACATCTATTTCGTGAGTAACAGCATTTCCTTGTACAGTTTGTGATGTTATTGAATTATAACCTGCAGCTTGCATTACACGAGAAACCCATTTCTCGAAACAATAACCTTCAGGACCTAAATTTTTTAGTGCTTTTTTTAAGCTATATCGAGCTGCATAAGAATTTCTATACCTTTTTAAGGACTGAAAAGCATAACGATATAAATCTTTTGTAGAAATACCGTCATATAGTTCTTTAGAAACTTGTTCAAAAACTTGTTCAATTTCCTCTTTTTTTGCTCCTGATTTTGATAATGATTTTCTTAAAATAGCAGGATTATAAGAAATTAATTCACCCGAATTTTTCTTTATTAACATAGTATAAAGTGGTTTGTTGTGACTAATTTAAAGAATTATAGCTAAAAGGTGTTCATCTTTTTTAATATATAGACAAAAAAAATCTCATAAAAATTTATGAGATTTTAATTTATTATATATTTCTTGTTCGTTGAATTAACATCATATCTGCCATTACCATTGCTACTAAGCTTTCTACAATAGGTACAGCTCTTGGTACCACGCAAGGATCATGTCTTCCTTTACCATGCATTTCTACCATTTCTCCATCAATATTTAAAGTTGTTTGTTCTTGCATTAAAGTAGCAACAGGTTTAAAAGCAACTTTAAAATAAATATCCATTCCGTTAGAAATCCCTCCTTGAATTCCACCAGAATAGTTTGATTTTGTTGTTTTATCAAGATTAAACTGATCATTCATTTCAGAACCTTTCATAGATGTAGAAGCAAAACCTTCTCCATATTCAAATCCTTTTACAGCATTTATAGATAACATTGCTTGTCCTAACCGTGCATGTAATTTATCAAAAATTGGTTCTCCTAAACCAACAGGAACATTTTGTATAACACAAGTCACTTCTCCTCCAATCGTATCACCTTCTTTTCTGATTTGTTTTATTTTATCAATCATTTTCTCTGCCATATCCAAATCAGGACAACGTACTGCCGTTTCTTCTATGTTAGAAAAATCCAATAAAGAATAATCATTATCTAGTTTTAATTCACCAACTGCACTAACATAAGCTGTTATATTTATTGAAGGTATAATATGTTTTGCTACAGCTCCACCAACAACCCAGTTTGCTGTTTCACGAGCAGATGTTCTTCCTCCTCCTCTATGATCGCGTACACCATATTTAGTTTCATAAGTAAAATCTGCATGTGATGGACGAAAAACTCCTTTTATATGATCATAATCGTGAGATTTTTGGTTATCATTCGGGATAATAAACCCAATTGAAGCACCTGTTGTTTTTCCTTCAAAAATTCCTGAAAGAAATTGTACAGTATCTGGTTCTTTTCGTTGAGTTACAATTGCCGATTGCCCTGGTTTACGACGATCTAATTGAGCTTGAATCCAATCAAAATCTAATTCTATTCCGCTTGGAACACCATCAATTACTCCTCCTATAGCTACACCATGACTTTCGCCAAAAGTGGAAATTTTAAATAATCTTCCGAATGTATTCACAATAATTTTTTGTTAGTTTATTTTTTGAATTGATAAATTACAGCATTAATATTCATACTTGCTCCAACAGAAGCCATAATGATTTTATTGTCTGGATGAAACTGATGTGGTGCTAATTTATTCTCTTGAATCAGATTAAACATTGTAGGAACTGTAGCAACTGAAGTATTACCTAAAAATTGAACTGTCATAGGATCTACATCTTTAGGCGCAGCAACACCATATAATTTATACAAACGTTCTATCATTGCATGATCCATTTTAGCATTTGCTTGATGCAGTAAAATTTTATCTATTTCTTCTATAGAAATTGAAGATTCATCTAATAAAGATTTTATTGCGGGAGGAACATTTTTAAGAACAAATTCATAAACTTTACGTCCTTTCATGTTAATATTTTTAATCGATCCTACATAATCAGGATTTATTGATTTACCATTACACAAGAAACTTAATTCTTCATCAGTATAAGATAAAGTAGCATGATTAATTATACCATATTTATAATCATCTTCTTTTGCTTCTAAAACTACAGCTCCTGCACCATCAGCAAATATCATTGCAGAACGGTCATATGGATCAATAGCACGAGATAAGGTATCAGAACCAACTACTAAAATTTTATTTGCAATTTTTGCCTGAATAAATTGGTGAGCTAAAATTAAAGATTCTACCCATCCAGGACAACCAAATGTCATATCATAAGGTTTACATTTTAGGTTTTTTATTCCTAAGTTATGTTTTACCTTAGCTGATATAGAAGGCATTATATCTATTTGTCTTGCAATAGGGTCTATATCTCCAAAATTATGAGCACAAATAATATAATCTAATGTTTCAACATCAACTCCAGCTTTTTCAATAGCTATTTTAGCAGCTTCAGTGGCAATATCAGAATTTAAAATATCATCTTCTACATATCTCCTTTCTCTAATTTCTGTAATTTCTTCAAATTTACGGGTAATTTCTTCACCACTTTTTTCTAAAGGATTACCATCATCTCCAAAAAATTTATGATTAATAAAATCTTCATTTGTAACAATCTTATTTGGTAGGTAATGACCAGAACCTGTAATTACAGAATTTATCATATTATTGTTGTTCAGCTTAAATAAAAAATTAACTAAGAGCAAAGTTACACATTTCATTAAAATAGTAAATAAAAAATATGTAATAAGACATACTAAAATTGATAAAGTATAATTAATTTAGCAGCATGAAGAAGAATCCATCATTAATTGGGCTTTTAATCATTTGTGGTTTAATTGCTTTTATTTTATTATTTTATAATACTTTTCTTAACAAAAAAGATGGTTATGTTATTGATAACCCATCAAACAAAACAATAAGTATAAAAATAAATGACAAAAACTACACAATAGCTCCACAACAAAATGCTCGTATAGAATTACCAAAAGGTAAAACAAAAATTTCTTATACATTTAATAATAAAAATACTGATACAATTATTGACATTGTTAGATCGAGTGGTTTAATAAATCCTACTTTACAAGATTATTACACATTTACTCGTCCATATGGAGTGCGAAAAAATAAAGATTCAATATTTTTATCTAAAAATATAGCCATAGATAATCAAGTATATCATGGAATTATTGAAAAATCATCAGATCTTTACATTGAAAATTTTTACTACAACTTAGATCAAGATTACCCTAGAATATTTATAAAAAGTGCTTCTAGTGAAAAGAATACTGATTTATCCAAAATTTTTAACAAAGAAGATTTTAAACAATTTTACTTCGAAAACTACGAATAGTATCTTAAATTTTAAAAAATGACAAATCATCAACACGATAGTGTAACACCATACGAATCATCAGATTTAAACAAAAAGAAGCAAGTAGAACAAATGTTCGATAATATTTCTCCTAAATATGATTTATTAAATCGCGTTTTATCTATGGGAATTGATATACAATGGAGAAAAGATGTTATCAAAATGGTTCAAGCCTCTAATCCTAAAACTATCTTAGATATAGCAACAGGAACAGGTGATTTAGCAATTATGATGGGAAAAGCCACAAATGCTAAAATTACTGGTCTAGATTTATCTGCTGGTATGTTAGAAGTAGGTAGAAAAAAAGTAAATGAGTCAAATCTAAGTGATCGTATAGATATGGTACAAGGAGATTCAGAAAATTTACCTTTTGATAATGATACTTTTGATTGTATAACTGTATCTTTTGGAGTTAGAAATTTTGAAAACTTAGAAAAAGGATTGGCTGAAATAAATAGAGTTCTTAAACCTGGTGGAACATTTGTTATTTTAGAATTCTCTTATCCAACAGCATTCCCTATGAAACAATTATATACATTTTATTCAAAAAATATTTTACCTGCAATTGGTAAAATGGTTTCAAAAGATCAAAGTGCATATACATATCTACCTGACTCTGTGAGAGCTTTTCCACATGGTGAAGAAATGAAAAATATACTTAAAAATGTAAAATTCAATCAACCTATTGATAAAAAACTTACTTTTGGTATAGCAAGCATTTACAAAAGCATAAAATAAATCTTCAGGTTATACGTTGAAACTCTATGAGAAAAAATCTTATCATCGCATTTACATTAGTTGCTGCAAGTTTAGCAAACGCACAGTTTCGTCCAAATTATGATAGAACTGAATACAGAACTGAATCTGACGAAAAAAAATTTACTTTTGGATATTTCTTAGGTACAAACATGATGAGCTATAAAGTTAATCCAAAAGCTCAAAGAGATCTAACACCAGGTACAACACAAACACCTGAAGATGATGGAGTGAACGACTATGGATTAGTATATCTTAGACAAGATAATAAATTAGGGTTTTCTGTTGGTCTTATGGCTAAAATGAAAATCAATGATTACATTGATTTGAAAACTGAACCTGGAATACATTTTTCTCAACGTACATTATATTTTACTAATGCTCCTTATTCTGGAACAGAAACAACACCAACTGAAGATCAATATTTAAATGATACTAATGTTAAAAGAGAAGTAAAGTCATCTTATGTTGAACTTCCTTTACTTTTAAATTTTCATGGAGATCGCTGGTTTAATACTAGGCCTTATATACAAGGAGGTTTAGGGTATGTAATGAATTTGCAATCTAATGAAAACAAAGCTGATGATAATGGTGTAGGTGTTTTTAGAACAACTACAAATAATTTTAGCTGGCAAGCTGAAATAGGAGTAGAAATTTATTTTAAATATTTTAAACTAACCCCATCTTTAAAAGGTATGTTCTTCTTCAACAATGAGCTTGTAAAGGATAATCCTACAACAGATAAATATTGGGCTGGAAGTTTAAATTCTTTATCTACAAGGGCATTTGTTTTTTCACTAAAATTTGAATAAATTGTAATTATTTAAAACCACAAAAATAATTACATGAATTTTCAATTATCTGAAGAACAACTAATGATACAGCAATCTGCTAGAGATTTTGCTGTATCAGAATTATTACCAGGAGTTGTAGAACGTGACGAAACTTCTATTTTCCCTAAGGACGCTGTTAAAAAAATGGGAGAATTAGGTTTTCTAGGTATGATGGTAGATCCCAAGTATGGAGGCTCTGGGTTAGATAATGTTTCCTATGTTGTTGCAATGGAAGAAATAGCTAAAATAGATGCTTCAGCTGCAGTTATAATGTCAGTTAATAATTCTTTAGTCTGTGCAGGATTAGAAAAATACTGTACAGAAGAACAAAAACAAAAATATTTAGTTCCATTAGCTTCTGGTCAATCATTAGGAGCTTTTTGTTTATCTGAACCTGATGCTGGATCTGATGCTACATCACAAAAAACTACTGCTATAGATAAAGGAGATCATTATTTGTTAAATGGTACTAAAAACTGGATAACAAATGGGAACTCTGCATCTACTTATATAGTAATAGCACAAACATACCCAGAAAAAGGACATAAAGGAATCAATGCATTTATAATAGAAAAAGGATATAAAGGCTTTGAAATTGGTCCTAAAGAACAAAAAATGGGAATTAGAGGTTCTGATACACATTCATTATTTTTTAATGATGTAAAAGTTCCAAAAGAAAACAGAATTGGAGAAGATGGATTTGGTTTTACTTTTGCTATGAATGTATTAAATGGAGGACGAATAGGAATTGCATCACAAGCATTAGGAATTGCACAAGGAGCATATGAATTAGCTCTTAATTATGCCAAAATCCGTAAAGCATTTAAAACTGAAATCATTAATCATCAAGCCGTAGCGTTTAAATTAGCAGATATGGCTACAAATATTTCTGCAGCTCGTTTACTTTGCTACAAAGCTGCTACAGAAAAAGATGAAGGAAAAGATATATCTATATCAGGTGCGATGGCCAAACTTTTTGCTTCAAAAACAGCAAATGAAGTAACTTCTGAAGCAGTTCAAATACATGGCGGAAATGGATATGTAAGAGAATATCATGTAGAACGTATGATGCGAGATGCAAAAATTACACAAATTTATGAAGGTACTTCAGAAATACAAAAAATAGTAATTTCAAGAGGTATTAGTAAATAATGCAAATACAATTTATTAAAAAAAGACATCTGTTGCTGACAGATGTCTTTTTTTATTTATAGGTAGAAAAAACTAATCGTTGTATATTTGCCGCTGGAAAAAATATAAGTAAATGAAAATTTTTAGATTCGGACCAAAGGGTCAAGAAAAATCAGGAATCATTATTGATGATAAAAAATTTGACGTATCTGGTTCAGGTATCATCTATGACGAAGATTTTTTCGGTAATATTGAAAAACAAGAAACTCTAGAAAAATACATCGAGCAAAACGCTAACAATTTACCTATCGTAGATGATAGTGTACGTATAGGAGCACCACTTACACGTCCTGGTAAAATTGTATGTGTTGGATTAAATTTTGATGATCACGTAAAAGAAACTGGTTTAGAGCAACAACCAGAACCAATTATGTTTATTAAAGCCAATCAATCATTTTCAGGTCCTGAAGATGGAATTATGCAACCAAATGGGGCTACAAAATTAGATTGGGAAACAGAACTTTGTTTCATTATTGGTAAAAAAGCAAACAATGTAACTGAAGAAGAAGCAATGGATCATGTATATGGTTTTGCATTAATGAATGATGTTACGGAAAGAGCTTTCCAAACAGAACGTGGAGGAACATGGGATAAAGGAAAAGGATGTGATACTTTTGCACCTGTAGGTCCATTTATTGCTACAAAAGAAGAAATAAAAAATGTTGATAATTTACGCATTTGGTTAAAATTAAATGGAGAGCTAATGCAAGATGGAACAACTCAAGATTTCATCTATAGAATACCTAAATTAATTTCTTACTTATCTCAATTTATGTCTTTCTTACCCGGAGATATTATTTCTACAGGATCACCTGCTGGATCAGGAATGGGAAAAACACCACAAATATGGTTAAAACCAGGAGATGTAATAGAGTATGGAATAGAAGGTTTAGGTTCTACAACTCAAAAAATATTACCTTTCGAAAGAAATTAACTAATATTCTAATTAATTTATCTACTTTTGCACGGTATTTTCCGGAGCAAATTCAGAGAATAAATGTACAAAATGCTGAATTTCCTAATTTTATTTTGGGAAACCGGAATCATTTTGTACATTTGCACCCCGATCGAGTTATCGGAAATAGTATAATATATTAAAAATCAAGATAGTGGACACGTTAAGTTACAAAACTTCATCAGCCAACAAAGAAACTGCTCAGAAAGAATGGGTAGTTGTGGACGCTTCTGACTTATCATTAGGTCGTTTAGCGTCAGGTGTTGCGAAGCTTATCAGAGGTAAGCACAAAACAAACTTCACTCCTCATGCAGATTGTGGAGATTATGTAATTGTTTTAAACGCTGACAAAATTCAATTAACAGGTAACAAATGGGATGACAAATTATACATTCGTCACACAGGTTACCCAGGTGGACAAAGATCTTTAACTGCGAAAGAAGTTTTTGCAAAAGATCCTGTACGCTTAATCGAAAAGTCAGTAAAAGGAATGTTACCTAAAAATAAATTAGGTAGTAAATTATTGACTAATTTACATGTATTTGTTGGTACTGAGCACAATCACGAAGCTCAACAACCAAAACAAATCGATATTAACGAATATTTATAATCTAATTCCATGGCAATAGTTCATAAAATCGGACGTAGAAAAACATCTGTTGCTCGTGTATATTTACAAGAAGGTAATGGAGAAATCTTCATTAACGGACGCGAGTTAGCAAACTACTTCCCTACAGCAGTATTACAATACAAAGTAGAGCAACCATTTTTAATCACTGGTACAAATGATAAATACAATGTAGATATCAAAGTATTTGGTGGAGGAATCACAGGACAAGCTGAAGCAATTCGTTTAGCAATTTCTAGAGCTTTATGTGAAATTGATGCAGATTTCCGTTTACAATTAAAACCAGAAGGGTTATTAACACGTGACCCACGTATGGTTGAACGTAAAAAATTCGGTCAAAAGAAAGCGCGTAAGAAATTCCAATTCTCTAAACGTTAATTTATTCAATTCATTAAAAAATCCATTTTCCGTTGGTTTAGCATCTAAACAAATAAGGCTAGAATTTTTCGACCACTTGTTTGTTGCTTGTTGAGATAACGGAACGTAAACTAAAAAAAAGAAAATGGCAAAAGTAAATGTAAAGGACTTATTAGGTGCTGGTGTGCACTTTGGTCACTTAACAAGAAAATGGAATCCGGCTATGGCTCCTTATATTTTTATGGAGAAAAACGGAATCCACATCATCGATCTTCACAAAACTGCAGTGAAATTAGATGAAGCATCTGAAGCTTTAGGAAAAATTGCTGCATCTGGACGTAAAGTTCTTTTTGTTGCAACTAAAAAACAAGCAAAAGATGTTGTAGCTAAGCATGCTGAAGAAATCAACATGCCTTATATTACAGAACGTTGGCCTGGTGGGATGTTAACTAACTTTGTTACTATCCGTAAAGCAGTTAAAAAAATGAATTCAATCGATCGTATGAAAAAAGACGGTACGTTTGAAACACTATCTAAAAAAGAAAGATTACAAGTTGATCGTCAAAGAGCAGCTTTAGAGAAGAACTTAGGTTCTATCGCTGATATGACACGTTTACCATCTGCAGTTTTTGTAGTTGATATTGTACGTGAGCACATCGCAATCGCTGAAGCTCAAAAATTAGGTATTCCAATTTTTGCAATGGTTGATACAAATACTGACCCACGTCAAGTAGATTTTCCAATCCCTGCAAATGATGATGCTTCTAAATCTATCGATATCATCTTAACAACAGTTGCTGACTCTATCAAAGCTGGTTTATCTACACGTAAAGCAGAGAAAGAAAAAGCAAAAGAAGGTAAAGAAGAAGGAGCTGAAACTAAAGAAGCTTAACATTAACTTGATGATCAATTCATCGATATAATATACCTTGTAGCTCCTACATCATTTTTTGATGTATGAGCTACTTTTATTTAAAAATATTAAGAACAATAAAAAAAATATTACTATGAGCTATAAAGCAACAGCCGCTGAGGTAAGTAAATTAAGAAACGCAACTGGTGCGGGTATGATGGACTCTAAAAAAGCTTTAGAAGAAGCTGGTGGAGATTTTGACAAAGCTGTAGAAGTTTTACGTAAACAAGGTCAAAAAGTTGCTGCTAAAAGAGCTGACCGTGAATCTACTGAAGGTGCAGTTATTGCAAAAGTAAATGCAGGTGCAAATAAAGGTGTTATTATTGCTTTAGGTTGTGAAACTGATTTCGTTGCTAAGAATGAAGCTTTCGTTCAATTAGCTCATGATATCGCTGAATTAGCTTTAAACTTCGATTCTAAAGAAGATTTATTAAAAGCAGATTTCAATGGTATTTCAGTTGAAGAAAAATTAATCGAACAAACTGGTGTTATCGGTGAAAAAATTGAAATTGCTAACTTCCAAACTATCGAAGGTTTCTCTTTAAACGGATACATCCACGCTGGTAATAGAATTGCTGCAATTGTAGCTTTATCAGGAGAGTACGAAGGAGCTAAAGAAGTTGCTTATGACGTAGCTATGCAAGTTGCTGCTATGAATCCAGTAGCTTTAGATGAGACTCAAGTTTCTCAATCTGTTATTGATACTGAATTAGCAATCGCTAAAGAGCAATTAGCTGCTGAAGGTAAACCAGAAAACATGATTGAAAATATTGCTAAAGGTAAATTACAAAAATTCTTTAAAGAGAATACATTAGTTCACCAAGCTTCAATCAAAGACGGAAAAACTTCTGTACAAGATGTTGTTAAAGCTGTTAATGCTGATTTAAAAGTAACTGGATTTATCCGTTACAGCCTATAATAATTAAATTATTATTCATATAAAAAAGAGATGTCCTAAAGACATCTCTTTTGTTTTTGGTATAAGTTTTGTATTCGTTTGATTAATAAAATTTTATTATTATATTTGTCTATAACGAATGCATATGAAGCACTATATACTATTTATATTTTTATTAACCTTTACTTTTATATCTGCTCAATCTCGATTTGATCAAGATAAGCATTCATCTACAATATATCCTAATCCTGCATCTACATCTTTTACAATAAAATTTGAAAACCCTACAAAAGTTATTAATGTTTCTGTATATTCTATTATAGGAAACGAGGTTTTAAATAAAAGAATAGATGGAAATGATAAAATAAATTTTAATGTACAAAATTTAAGAAAAGGAAAATATATAGTAAGAATTTTAAACAATGATGGCTCTACTGAAACACAATCATTAATCAAAAATTAACAAGTAATTTCTAAAATACAATTCAAAAAAAAGTAGCTTTAAAAATTTTAAAGCTACTTTTTTTGAATTTATATAATTTTATTATTATAGAAAAGGATAATCAATGTAACCTTTTTCTCCTCCTCCAAACATCGTTAGTTTATCAGGTTGATTAAGATCTTCATTTAACTCAAAACGTTTAGGTAAATCTGGATTCGCTAAAAATGATACTCCAAAAGAAATCAATTTCGCTATTCCCTTCTCCAATTCTTCTTCAGCAGAAATTTTAGTATAAGCTGTATTTGCAATAAGTGTATTTTTTGATAGTTTACCAAATAATTCAATTTCATCACCTTTTGGATAATGATCTAATAAAGGAAACATTGGACTACGCTTCATTAATTCTACAAAAGCAAAATCTAATTTATTAAGTTGATTAATTAAATAAGTAAAATTTCCAATAGGATTATCCAAAACAATTCCAGCATAAGGATGTAATGGTGATATTTTTATTCCTACTTTTTCACCTCCAATTGCATTAATTAATTCTTTCATTACTTCTAGAACAAAACGGCTTCGATTTTCTATATTTCCTCCATATTCATCTGTTCTTTGATTTGAACTTTCAGCTAAAAATTGATTAGGTAAATAACCATTTGCAGCATGAAATTCAACTCCATCAAATCCAGCTTCAATAGCATTTTTAGCTGCTTGTACATAATCTTTTATAATTTGTTTAATTTCTAGATTTGTCAATTCTTTTGGAGATTTCATAATCTTTTAATCCTTGGGATGTAAAATGTTGAACTCCCTCTATTGCTATTGCTGAAGGAGCAACAGGTAAAACTCCATTTCTATCAATAGAATGCCCTACGCGACCAGTATGCCATAATTGTGCAAATATTAAACCTCCATTATCATGCACTGATTTTGTTACTTTTTTCCAAGCTGAAACTTGTTTTTCTGTATAAATACCAGGTGTGAATGGACTACCGATTGCCTGTTCTGAAATATTAATTGCTTCAGAAATGATTAATCCTGCACTTACACGTTGTGTATAATATTGTACTGTAATATCTCCTATAACTCCATTTTTATCAGCACGACTTCTTGTCATTGCTGCCATGACCATTTTATTTTTTAAGTCAAGATTTGCTAATTTTATTGGTTCTAATAATTTCATCTATTTTATAATTTATTTTTTATGCGTTGTAATAATTCTGGAAAGCGACAAAAAGCAGCTAACCAAATTATAATTTGAATAATAATGGGAACAGTTATAGGTTGATTATTTACAAAATGTATTGAAATTGCACCTCCTATATATGCTATACCTAATAATGTTCCTATAATTCCTGTTTTAGGTATTAACCAAAATAATGTTATAACTAATTCTAAAATTCCTAATATTATTAAATTTTCATTTCCTCCTACTCCATTTGACATTTCTTTAGAAACTTCACTTCCTGACAATTTCATGAATGCACTACCTAAGAATATAATTGCTACCAAAATTGTACTTATCCAATAAATAATTTGATTTCTCTTGTTCTTCATATTTTCTTTTTCACAAAATTATATTTAATTATTATACATTTGTAACCTGTTACAAAAAGGATAGTAGTTACAAAAAAGTTACTATATATGAGAAATGAAAAAATAAATCATAATGATGAATCTTGTAGAAAAGCATCACTTGCAATACAAGATACATTAGATGTAGTTGGAGGTAAATGGAAACTTATATTGATTTCCATCTTAAGAGATAATAAGATGAAATTTAACGAATTATCTAGAGAAGCTGGAATAAGCCCACGTATTTTGTCAAAAGAATTACAAGAATTAGAAATGAATGATCTTGTGAATAGAAAAGTTTGTGATACCAAACCTGTTACTGTTGAATATTCTTTAACTGAATATAGTTATACATTATCTGAGGTAATAATTGCTTTACACAAATGGGGAATAGCACATAGAGAAAAAATCATAAACTCAAAATAATTATTCTATTACTGAGATTATAAGGTTTGCAACATCTATTAGTTGTTCTTCTGCAAGGAAATATGCTGATTAAAAAAAATATCTATAATTTATTCAGAAAAGAGTTTCTATATTCCAAAGGAGATATATTAACTTTATTCTTAAATAATTTATTAAATGATTGTGGATATTCAAAACCTAATTGATAAGCTATTTCTCCAATAGATAAAACTGTTGTAGTTAATAATTGTTTTGCTTTTTCTATGACCTTATTATGAATATGTTGTTGAGTTGTTTGTCCTGTTGTATTACGTAAAAAATTGCTCAGATAATTTGGAGATATATTCAACTGCTTAGAAACATATTGTACAGTAGGAAAACCATTTTGATGATTAAAATAATTGTCTAATAAATTTTCTAAACGAATAAGAATATCTTCATTCATTTGCTTACTAGAACTAAATTGACGATTATAAAAACGATTACTATATTGTAAAAGTAGTTCTATTTGAGCTATGATAACATCTTTACTAAAAGCATCAAATTTTTTATTAGACTCAATTTTTATACTTTCAAAAATATGTTCTATTATTTTTTCTTCTTGTTCAGATATATATAAAGCTTCATTTATTTTATATGAAAAAAAACCATAATTCTTAACTGTCTTTCTTAGTAAATAACCATTCAAAAATTCTGGATGAAAGCATAGACAAATCCCTTCTGAAGATGACTCTTCTCTATTATGTAAGAGTAATTGATTAGGAGAAATAAAAGTCATTACACCTTTATTATGATCATAGTATTGTTGACCATATTTCAATTCTCCTTTAAAGTTTTTTTTAATTGAGATACAATAAAAACCCAGCATAAAATGCCCTAAAGATTCCAAGTCTTGTATCTTCATGTCCTCAAATCTAAAAACATTGATCAACGGATTATTTGGCATTAATAAACCTAAATATTTGTGTTGCTCAGAAATTGTTTCAAGAATATATGGTTTTTTTATTTTTTTCATAAATAATATTTTATCTATAAAGTGGACATATCAATAACAAATCTATAACGAACATCTCCTTTTTCCATACGAACAAAGGCTTCATTAATATTTTTAATATCTATTAATTCTATATCTGAAACTATATTGTACTCTGTACAAAAATCTAACATTTCTTGAACTTCTTTTAAACCTCCGACACCTGAGCCTGTTATAGATTTATTTCCTACAACTAAAGAAAATGATGATATTTGCCATGGCTCTGGAGGTAAGCCAACATTAATATAAACCCCATTCGTTCTTAAAGTTTCAAGATAAGTATTAATATCATGATTTTGAGATATTGTATCTAAAATAAAATCAAAAGAATGAAATACTGACTTCATTTGATTTTCATCTTTTGAAATAATAAAATTTTTAGCACCAAGCTCTTTGGCTGCTAATTCTTTATTTTTCGATGTACTTATTACTGTTACTTCTGCTCCTAAAGCTACAGCAAATTTTATTGCCATATGACCTAAACCTCCTAAACCTATGACTGCTAATTTATCTCCTTTACCAACTTTCCATTTTTTTAAAGGAGAATATGTTGTTATTCCAGCACATAATAACGGAGCTACAGCTGGTAAATATAATTTTTTTGAAATATGAAAACTAAAATCCTCATTAATAACAATACTATTAGAGTAACCTCCTTGAGTTATATTTCCATTTTTTGTAACACTTCCATACGTCTGTATTCCTTGGATACAAAACTGTTCGTGATTATTTTCACACTCTTCACATTTTCTACAAGAATCCAATTGAGTTCCAACAGCAGCTAAATCTCCAATATTAAATTTTTTTACATTTTTCCCCATTTCGACTACTTTACCTACTATTTCATGACCAGGTACCAAAGGAAAAGTACCTTCTCCCCAATGATTGGTTACAGCATGTAAATCAGAATGGCATACTCCACAATATAGAATCTGTATTAAAACATCATTATCACCAATATTATTTCTCTCAAAATTCCATAATTCTAAATTTTGATTTGCTTTTTTTGCAGCATATCCTTTTACTTGTATCATAATTTATAAATTTTAATACAAATTTCTAAAAGCATTAATCAAAAAATGTATCCAAATCTCTGATATGATTATCCAAAAATGTTACTTAGAAGATATTTAAAAGTTTTTTCATTGTTGGTCTGTAATTGTCGCCCCATTTTTCTACTTCATAAATTATAGGCAATAAAGACTCTCCTACTTCTGTTAATTTATATTCTGAATGAGGAGGAAGTTCAGCATAAATTTTCTTTTCTACGATTCCATAAAATTCCAATTCTCTTAATTGTCTATCTATAACACGTGGACTTGCTTCTGCAAATTGTTTATGAAGTTCACTCGGTCTCATCACTTTTTTTGATAATTCTAAAATTATACAACTTTTCCACTTTCCACCAAAAATTTCCATTGCTATTTTCACTCCACAATCTATTTCAAATGGGATTTTCTTTTTATACATTTCAACACTTTTACGTAAAGATAATCATAGCAATATTATTTACCTATACACACAAATTTGTCTATATACGAATAATTTGGCGCTAATTGTTTAAATTTTATTGAGGTCATAAATTTGCATAACAAATAATAAAATTTGAATAATGGAAAATGAAAAAGATACACTTCGTTTAATTTATCCACAATGGCAAGGAGGAGATATTTCTCAATGGATAAATGATATACCGGCAGATGATGTTTCTAGAGGATATTTTTTAGGAGCACAAATTTTAAATTTTTTAGCACCAGAAAACAATCAAAAAACTATTCAAATTCCTATTTCCTTAGATATAGAAAATAGAAAAACTAAAAATGGAATTATTTCTTATGATGCAATTTTAGAACAAACAAAAACAGCGCTTTCTATTATAAAAGATGAAAAACCTAAAAAAATAATTACTCTTGGAGGTGAGTGTTCTGTAAGTGTACTACCATTTACATATATGTCCTCTCTTTATTCTGATGATATTGCTGTTATTTGGATTGATGCACATCCTGATATAAACGTTCCCGGAGATAATTACACAGGTTATCATGCAATGGCGTTGGCTGCATGTATGGGATTGTGGAATGATGAAATTACTGAAAATCTTCCTTCAAAAATAGATCCTTCTAAAGCTCTTATTGTTGGTTTACGAGAATGGGATACAGGAATGAAAGAAAGACAAGAAGAATTAGGAATAAAAAGTGTATCTCCAGAAGAATTAAAAAAAGATAATACAATAGTCTTAGATTGGTTGAAAAATAGTGGTGCATCAAAAGTTATGATACATTTTGACTTAGATTCTTTGGATCCTGAAGATTTATTTGCGGGTGTTGTTGGTGTTCCGAATGGTATTAAAGTAAATGAGGTTATAAATTTAATTAATAATATAAATGATAACTATGATATTGTTGCTTTTACTATTGCTGAACCTTTACCAAAAACTGCAATTAAAATAAAAAATATGTTAAATCAATTATCTATTTTGAAATAGATAATTGATTTAATTTAGAATAACATGTGCAATTTTGTACATGTTACTCTTCTATATCTTTTATTTTTTTTTACTGAATTTCCCCCAAAAATATTATTGGACAGAATATCTTTAGTAATTTTTATATACGAAACTGCAACAGGGATTGAAGCGGCATCCTTTTATAAACGAAATCAGATTTTAATTAAATTATCGTTTATAAAAGATATAGCGAAAAAGCCCGCTCGGTTGCCCAAAATAAATTTAATCAAAATAAGAGCTTATTAAAAAAAGAAAGTATATTTGAATTTTATAAATTCAGTTAGTATGCCTAAAGTAGAAAGTATAGAACAATTGTATAAACGTGCACCACAAGCAAACCCTTTAAAATTAGAACAAGATAATGCAGGAAAAGGTCATTTTAATGTTTTTACAAGAGATGTATGTTCTTTCCTTAGTCCTTATAGTAGAAGAGATTACTACAAAATTTCTTATATTATAGGCAAAGGAACTTTATATTATGCTGATAAACATATTTATATAGATAAACCTGCTCTTTTGTTCTCTAATCCTAGAGTTCCTTATGCTTGGGAAGCAGAGAATGAAGATCAGAAAGGTTGGTTTTGTTTGTTTAATGATTATTTTCTGAATCATGATGAAAAAGTTGGTCATTTACAAAACTCTCCTTTGTTTCAGCTAAACAAACGACCTATTTTTTTCTTGAATGAGCTACAACAAGAACAAGTCAATTATATGTTTTTGTCTATGTCCAATGAAATACAAGGATCTTACGAGCATCGCTATGATTTAATTAGAAGTTATTTGCATGTTTTATTGCATGAGGGAATGAAAATGCAAGAACCAGATGATTTTAAGGTAAACAACAATGCTTCGGGAAGAATCACACAATTGTTTATGGAATTACTAGAAAGACAATTTCCTATTGATAGTCCACATATCCGCCTAGAATTGAATACTGCTAAAATTTTTGCTGAACATTTATGTGTACATACAAACCACTTAAATAGATCTGTGAAAAATGAAACAAATAAAACAACTACCGAAATTATACAAGATAGGATTGCTACAGAAGCAAAAGCTCTGTTACAGCATACATCTTGGTCTATTTCTGAAATTGCTTATAGTCTAGGTTTCGAGTCACAAGCTTACTTTACAAATTTCTTTAAAAAACATATAGAGAGTTCTCCTTCGGAATACCGACGATCGATTTGAAATTTATAATTGATTGTTTGAATACTACAAATTTATTCTATCAACCTCATCTAATTTTGTTCTTATAAAAATAATGATATGAAATATAGAAAACTAGGAAATACAAACGAAAATATTTCCGCTATTGGTTTAGGTTGCATGGGAATGAGCTTTGCTTATGGAAAATCATATGAAAATGAAAACATAGCGACTCTTCACAAAGCCTTGGATCTTGGTATTAATTTTTGGGATACAGCAGATATGTATGGAAATGGAGCGAATGAAGAATTATTATCAAAAGTATTGGTTCCTAATAGAGAAAAAGTATTTATTGCTACTAAATTTGGTTTTCGTTTTAGAGATGGTATTAGTCGACCAAGTAATGCGAATGAAACTTACTTTGACGGTTCACCACAATGGATAAAAATTGCTGTAGAAGATAGTTTAAAAAGACTAAAAATAGATACTATAGATTTATATTATGCTCATCGTGTAGATCCAACTATTCCAATCGAAGAAACTGTTGGTGCAATGGCAGAATTAGTAAAAGAAGGAAAAGTAAAATACTTAGGTCTTAGTGAAGCATCGGCAGAGTCAATAAAAAAAGCGAATGCAATACACCCAATTGCTGCTTTACAAAGTGAATATTCTTTATTAACAAGAAATGTAGAAACAGATATTTTGCCTACATTAAATGATTTAGGAATTTCTCTTGTTCCCTACTCTCCTCTTTCTAGAGGTTTGGTAACAAATAAATTAGATTTAAGCAAATTGGACAGTTCTGATTTCAGAAATTTTATTCCTCGTAATAATGGTGAAGCATTACAAAATAACCAAAATTTAGTTAGTGAGTTTGCTGCATTTGCAAATAAAAAAGGTGCAACTCCAGCTCAACTAGCTATTGCATGGGTTTTGGCACAAGGAGAAAATATAATTCCAATTCCTGGTACACGTAAAGCATCTCGATTAGAAGAAAATGCTGGTTCAGTCGACTTAGAATTAAATACAAGCGATTTAGAAAATATTTCTAAAATTCTTGAGAAATATCCTAATGTTGGTGATCGTTATAGCGAGGATGCTATGAAATTGGTCAATAATTAACAATCAGAAAGAAATATCCAAAATTCAACTTTTAAAAATAGGATTTCAATAAATTGAAATCCTATTTTTTATTTAATTACTATTTTTTATTAATGCAATTTGTAGACATATCATCTAAATAACAATAATAATATCCTGTTTCTAAATCCCTAGAAACATTATGAAACATCTCCTTTAAATGGAGTATTTGATCTATTGTTGTAACTATACTCTGTACCTTTTTTCTCAGTTCAGTTTCTTCTTCTACGGTATTTATATCAGACAATGGATAAATATTCATATAATCAAACCTCTTCTCTGTTCCATCCTCCAATAAAAGATCTATTATTAAATCATTACCATCTAAAAAAGTAACTGATTTACATTCCTTATCTGTATTACAATTAACCAAAGATTCTATTCCTAAATCATTCAAATCATCAAATAATCTTTTTGTTTGTGCATCAGTAATCTCTGTCTTAATTTTAATTGGGATACTTGTTCCTTTTCGCATCTGAGCTTGCTTAGAAAAATCTGTTTCTAAAAAACCTAATACAGTTCCATCATTATATTGTATTAAAGTTAGTGTTTGCGGTTTTCCACAAAAAGAAATTTTATAGCTTGTTTTAATTTTCTGTGCATTTAAAGAAACAACCAAAAACAAAAGAAAAAGAGTAAAAATTTTTCGCATATATACATTTTAAATTAGTAAGCTTAAATTTAGTACAATTAATCATAACTTTAACTTATGTAAATAATTAAAATTAATTGGGGCGTTCCGTTCCGACGTGCTTTACATTCCAATCTTTTTCTGAGGAAAAGGATTTCCATTGCAATCACTAACGCAGAAATATTAAAATATCAAATTCAACCTTCTACCGTTTTTATAAAATGATTGATTGTAATATTTAACTCATTTGCTGTTTGATCATTTAATTGACTAGAATTATCAAACCTTCCTTTTATTCCTTTTATCAACAAATTATTATCTTCTGAGACTTTAGCTCCTAATGTTTCTAAAATTAATTTTAATTCTTCATGTCCTCTTTCTCCACTTGCAGAAGCTGTAATAATAGAAACTGGTTTATTGGTAAAAATAACGGAAGAAACACACCATTCTAACAAATTTTTTAATCCACTTGGGATACTAAAAATATATTCTGGAGTCGAAAAAATAATTCCATCTGCTTTTTCTATTCTAGATTTTATTGCTTGAACAGTTTCAGGAGTATTTTCATCAGTAATTGAAGTATCAAAGTGAGGTAAATTTTTAAGATCATTAAAAATTTCAATATTCATCGATTCAAAATGATCTGTAATATATTCTACTAATTTCAAATTAGACGATTCTTCTGTTGCGCTACCTATAATTGCTAAAATATTCATTTATATTATTATTTTATATACAACAAATATAAAAATGCAAATACTATGTATTCATTTATTACTATATCTAAATTTTATTGTTTAATAAATAAAACTAACATGGAGACCACCAATACATAAAAGATAATTTTCCATTTCTAAGAAAAAATTTCATATGATCTCCATCAGAATCAGGGTAATCACCTTCTCTTAAATCAAAAACTTGTAGTTTACCTTCATTATAAACGTCTAAAATATATATTTTACTAATTGCATTAGGAAACAATTTACTTAGTTCATCTACTGTAGTAGTAGAATTTAGAATAATATTATTATACTTAATATAGTTATTATCATTAAATCTAAATTTACTAATAGCTACTTCACCATCGCTCATTTCGAATTCAGAACCATTTTTATATAACATTTTATCATTTGGATTCTTATATCCATTATCTCCCATAAAAACAAACGAACAAACTCCTATTGTATCAACAGAAACAATACTATCTGGTTTACCAAAATATTTTTCAAAATCTTTCAAAGGAAAAAATCTTTTAATTTTTCCATTAAACAAAGCACTATCAATATCTAATATTTCTAAATCTTCGAAAGATATTTTTTTTGTTTCACTTTTTTCTATAGTATTGGGTTCATCATGATTTGATTCTATCCTTTTTTCACAAGAGAATACACACAGAAGAAAAAGAAATAATAAACTATTTGTAAATAGCTTTTTAGTTGTAGACATATAAGTGATTTTAATAAATCAAAATTACAAAAATTAGTTTCTGATTATTAGTAATATATATTTATTATTCATTACTATCTTCGTTCATCCAAACAACTTTTTGTTCTGATTCGTGTTCTTTACCTATAATATCTTTATACAAACTAGGTCTTCGAGCATTTACATAACGATAACCTCCAGCTGCAATTAATTTATCTGAAGTAATTGTTACTGTAACAAAACTATCATCAAGATCTCTACATTCAGCTAAAATATCTCCAAACGGATCAAGTATCATAGAACATCCATTTTTCAATTGATCGTCGTCCATTCCTATAGCATTAGAAAAAACAACATAAATACCATTATCATAAGCTCTTGCTGGTAACCATTTCATTAACCAAGCCCTTCCTTTCATTCCATCAAACTCTAATCTCAATGAAGTTGGATCAACCTCTCTATTTTCCCATAATATTGGATCCACAAAACCTGCTCCTGGTCTAGAAGATGGTGTACACATCGTTACATGAGGCATGAAAATTATATCAGCCCCAAGAAGTTTTGTTGCTCTCACATTTTCAATTACATTATTATCATAACAAATTAAAATTCCACATTTCCACCCATTAATTTCAAAAATTGTATAACTATTTCCTGCTGTTAAATGTGGATTAATAAAAGGATGTAATTTATGATGTTTAGCTATCAATCCATTTTTATCGATGCAGATATATGATTTAAATAAATTATCATTTTCATCTTTTTCAAACAAGCCTGCTAGAATTACAATATTATATTTCGTTGCAATTTCAATTAACTTCTTTGTACTTTCTCCATTAGGAACATATTCTGCTAAATCAATCATTTGTTCCCTATTTAAAAATCTTGCAAAAGAATAGCCTGTTATTGAGCATTCATGAAAAGCTATTACATCTGCACCTTCTTGTGATGCTTTTTTTGCAAGTTTTTCTATGATTGATAAATTATAAATTTTATCATTATTTCTGGTCTCGAATTGAGCAGATGAAATTTTTATTTTGTCCATTTTATTTGAGTTTAAAAAGTATGGAACAAAAATAGTTTATGAGGAAATTTAAGAATTGTATAAAACCGACATCACTATGAATTTATTCTAGTTTTATTTCGAAAAAATTAACTGCTAATCGACTTGTATTATTAAGATATTCAGTAGGTGTAATTCCTGTATATTTTTTAAATTCTTTAATTAAATGTGCTTGGTCAGCATAGCCTGCTTCATAAGATAAATTCGTTAAATTTTTATCTATTGTTCTACTTTTTAAAAGATTTAAAAAATTATGAAGCATGACTATATTTCCATATTTTTTAGGATTTAATCCTATCGATTCTTTAAATATTCTTTGAATATGTCTTTCTGTATAGCCTGAATAATTTTCTAATTGAGTTGAAGTTACTTGTCCTTTATTTTTCAAAATAAAAGACAATAAAGATGGAATAAAATTTTTATTTACAGATTGTCTTTTAATAACTTGCTCAATGAAGAAATTATTTAAAATATTTAATCTTAAATCTAATTTACTTTCTTCAGATAATCTTTCGTAAAGTTCTTCTCCATTTTTTCCTAACAATTCTGTTATTGACGTTATTTCATCTCTCAACTCTATTGCTGGAATACCTAAAAGATGATTGATTCCATAAGGTTGAAATACAACTATAATTATTTTAGTATTTTTAGTTAAAAATAAATCTTTGAAAGCACTTATTTGACCATATAAAAATGAATCTGGATATTTAAAAATTTTAGTCTCAGAATTATTGATATATAAACTAGCTGTAAAAGTAAATACCATACCTGTATTTCCATCTGAAAATAAACGGAGTTTTTTTAAATTAAAATCACTTTCACTTTCTAAAAAAAGATAATGTTTAATGTAGGGTACTAATTCTTTTATTGGCGCAATTTGCATTACTTATTTTTATTTAAAATTTAGATATTTCATGCTAAATTGAAATTAAATATTAAAAAAAAGAACATTTTTAAGAGAATAATCAAAATGTAAATCAATTATTATTTATAATAATTTAATTGTATTTCGTGTAGAATAGCAATATTATCATATCCCAATATAGGAATAGAAGGTTTTAATTTTCTTGATTTTTCAATAGCATTAATGTAAATATCTGTTATAATAAAACCTCGTTTTTGATAAAATTTTAATGCATTCAAATTATCATTTGTTGTAATAAGCCAAAGTTTATTATATTGATAAGACCTAAATAGTTCTATTACTTCGTTAATCAATGCCGTTCCTATTCCTTTATTTTCTATAAAGCTATCTAAAGAAACAATTTCAATTTCATTATTATCAATCGTAAATGTTATTATACCTATAATTTCTTTATTTTTTATATATACAAAAGACTCGAGATTATCTATATAATGAACTTTGGATTTAGATACCATAAAATCTGTATTCCAACACTCTGTAAATATCTTTTTTACATTACTTTTCAAATCTTTATTTACTCTTTTTATCATTTTTTATTAAATTCACATCAAAATAAATAACTACAAAATAAATTAGAGTTTCATTTTTAATATTGGATAATCTTTTCCTAAATCATCTTTTTCTGTTCTTTCATAGATCTTAAATCCGAATTTTTCATAAAATTCCTTCGCATGATTATTTTGTTCATTAACATCTACCTTATTTGCATGAAGAGTTAATACTGCAAAATCTAGCATTTTTTTACCTAATCCTTTACCTATAAATTTGGGATCTAAGAATAACATTTCAATTTTTTTATTCTGTAAAGCTAAAAAGCCTATTACTATTTCATTCTCTATTAAACAATAAACATCTAAAATCTCAAAATCAAAATTGTAAAGAAATTCTTTTATTTCAATAAAATCTTTCTTATTCAAAAAATGGTGTGTTTCTAGAACAGATTTCTCCCAAACATCTAAAATTTGTTGTTTATATTCTACATTATAATTTTCTATATTAAAACTCATCTTATTATCAATAATATATACTATTAATTATTAAAACCAATACTTATTTATTTTTTTACAATATAAATTTAAACAGGTTCTAAAATAAAAAAAATATTTATTATATGTAATGAATAAAGCGTGAAAAACTATTATTTATTCTTTACAAGAATCGCGTTAGGGGTTGCAGTGGAAATCCTTTTATAATTGATCATTGAGGCTCTCGAAATGTAATGCCAATTGTAAAAGATTGAAACGAAAAACCCGACCGTAGGGAACGCCCAAATTAATGTTAGATGAAAATTAATTTTTCTATACTACTTAAAAAAATAAAAAAAGGTTGTTTCTAACAAAACAACCTTTTTTCTAAGTTCACTTAAAAAGAATATTCTCTTAAGATTTTTTATAGTTTACAACAGCTTCTATAAAAGCTTGTGCGTTTTCTACTGGGACATTTGGTAAAATTCCATGTCCTAGATTAGCGATGTATTTATAAGTACCAAAATCGTCTATCATTTCTTTTACCATTTTTTGAATTATTTCTGGTGGAGATAATAAACGTGATGGATCAAAATTCCCTTGTAATGTTTTCTTGAATCCTGTAAATTCTCTTGCTAATTGTGGTGTTATTGTCCAATCTACTCCTAAAGCTGATGCCTTAGAATCTGCCATTTTTTCTAGAGCAAACCAACATCCTTTTGCAAAAACAGTAACTGGAACTACTTTAGATAATTCGTTTACAATTTGCTCGATGTATTTCCAAGAAAATTCGTCATAATCTTTTGGTGATAACATTCCTCCCCATGAATCGAAAATTTGAATTACATTAGCTCCGTGTTCTACTTTTTTTAGTAAATACTGAATTGTTGTTTGTGTAATTTTTTCCAATAATTGGTGAGCTGCAACTGGATTTTGAAAACAGAATCCTTTTGCTATATCAAAAGATTTAGAACCTTTCCCTTCTACTGCATAACATAACAATGTCCAAGGTGAACCTGCAAAACCAATTAATGGTATTTTATCGTCCAACTCTTTTTTTGTAATATCCATTGCTGCATAAACGTAACCTAACTCTTCTTCAACATCAGGAATATAAACTTTTTCTACGTCTTGTGCTGTACGAATAGGATTCTCTAACCAAGGACCAACCCCTGGTTTCATTTCGAAATTCATTCCCATTGCTTGTGGAACAACTAATATATCCGAAAAAATAATTGCGGCATCTAATGGGAAACGACGAATTGGCTGTACTGTAATTTCTGCAGCTAATTCTGGTGTTTGACAACGTGTAAAGAAATCGTATTTATCTCTTAACTCGATAAATTCTGGTAAATATCTTCCTGCTTGGCGCATCATCCAAACTGGCGGACGTTCTACTTCTTCTCCTCTCAATGCTTTTAAAAGCAAATCATTTTTTATCATTGATATATTTTTTTATATTTTCTATAACTGTTTCTATCAAAGGAATATCTGCAGTTATTATTGTATGTTCTGGATAAATTTCTTGTATCGCAGAAGTTGTTGTTTTTCCTACTGTAAAAATACAAGAAGTTTTTGGAATAGCATTTTTTTGATGAAATGCTTTGAATGATAATGGACTAAAAAATGCATAAGCATCAAAATATTCTTCGAGCTGATAACTTATTTGTTCTGAATAATAAGTTGTCACTTGATTTACATGATGATTGGCTTCTGTAAGTAATTTGATTAGTGTTTCTCGACGAGATGAACCACACAAAAAATTCCATTTTGGCGAATAATTATTACTGATTAGTTTTTCTGCTAAGTCTTCTGCATAATCTTCAACCAAAATAACATTTCTATTTTGTGTTATTAATTTCTCGGCTGTTTTTTTCCCAACTACAAAAAAATTACCTTTTAAATCCAGTTCTTGAATGGCTTCTACTGTATTTTGACTAGTTACAATATATTGCTCAATTGAAGAATCTATCTGTTCTGAGATTTTATCTACTGTATTGAAATCTATTTGTAATGTTGGTCGGCAAACTACCTCAACATTATCACCAAAAGCATTTTTTAAAATGATTGATGGAATAGATTTAGTAAATAAAATCTTCTTAATCACGATTTCTCTGCAATTTCCTTTTTTATTGCTTCTATCAATTTACCTGCTCCTTGTGCAATACATTCTTCAGCAAATTCTTTTCCTTTTGTTTGGTATTCACTTGCTTTGAACTGTCTTTCGATAGCTATCATTTCTTGTCCATCAATCGATAAAATTGCACCTTTAAAAGAATAGTTTTCTTCGTCTATTTTTTCGACCAATGCACCAATTGGGGCTGTACATCCTCCTTCTAATACATTAAGAAATTGACGTTCTACAGTTGCAAAACGTTCACATTCTGGATTATTAATATCACTTAAATCTAATCCTTCTTTAGCTACAATTCCTAAAATTCCTTGTGATGGAGCAGCAATCATCCAATCGATTACTTTGTAATGAAGACCTTTATCTTTTAACTCATCTAATATTTCTGAACGATCTAATCCTGCAAAAGCAAAAATAGCCCCGTCCCACTCTGTATTATCTTGTAATTTCTTTAAACGTAATTGTACATTCCCTCGTAAATCTACAATAGTATCATTTGGGTATTGATGATGCCAAAATGCTTTTCTACGTAAAGAACCTGTCGCTATTATGCGATGTTCTTTTTCGAAAATATCTTCTGATTTATAAACTAAAATATCAGCTGAACTAGCTCTTTCCGGATAAGCAATTAACTCTAAACTTTCAGGTAAAACTGTTGGTACATCTTTTAAAGAATGTACAGCAATATCTACTTTATCATTTAACAAGGCAATATCCAACGAACGAGTAAAAACACCTGTTAATCCAAGTGAATAAATAGGTTGTTTTAAATTTTGATCTCCTTCCGAAGTAATAGGAACTATTTCTGTTGGATGCCCTTTAGCTTCTAAAATAGAAGCTACCTTATTGGCTTGCCAAAGTGCTAATGGACTTTGACGTGTACCAATTTTTATTGTTTTCATGATTAATTTTAAGCTTGTTTTAAACGAAACATTTTTTCCATTAACTGTATAGTTTCATCTGCATTATCTTTATTTTCAATTAAATAAGATGCAAATTGATTTGTTATCTTTTGAATAACTTTTTCAGTTAAAAGTGTTTCACTTTCGTCGATAGTTATATTATCTTTTTTCAAGTTATTTAAAGCAAAAGATTGGAAAAAATCTAATCTATCTTTAAATGACTGAATTGCGGGCACTAATTCTCTTGTTTCTAACCAATCGTAAAACTCAGAAGAATGTTCTTCAATAATTGCTAAAGCTTCTGGTATTGCATTACGACGTTGTGCAATTGTATCATCTACCATTTTAGATAAACCATCAACATTTACTAATTGTATTGTTTCACGAGCTGCTAATGTATGAATTACATTTTCTGGAACTGACATATCAATAATAGTCATTTCTTTATCATAAGGAATCATTTCCTCAGTAATTGTATAATTACTAGCGCCTGTTGCAACAATTAGAATATCTGTTTTTTCTAATTCTTGTTTTAATTCACTATGATCTTTTACAGTAATATCATATTTAAGCCCAAGAACTTCTGCTTTTTCCTTGGTTCTGTTTATTAATGTAATATTTGTATTTGGATAATGCTTTACTAAGTTAGCACATGTATTACGACCAATTTTACCAATGCCATACAAAAGGATATTTTTATTATCTAAATTTCCTTGTGTCGCTTGTATAAAATTTACTGCCGAATAAGCAACAGATGCAGAACCATTACTTAAAAAAGTTTCATTCTTAACTTTTTTACTAATTTGTATTGCAGTATTTACTAATCTTTCAAGAAAAGCATTTGAAGCTCCTTCTTTTTTGAATCTATTAAACCAAATTTTGATTTGACCAATAATATCGAAATCACCTAAAATTTGACTTTCTAATCCAGAAGAAACACGGAACAAATGGTTAATTGCCTCAACACCTTCTTTTACAACCATAAAATTGCGAAAATCTTGCGCATTACCTTCTGTATATTTACAGTATTGTTCTACAATTTGATCTTCGTTTTCTGCAAAACCATAAAACTCTGTACGATTACAAGTTGATACAATAAAAAAATTGTCTAAACCATTCGATTTAGAATCTTTTGTAAACTCACCTACTTGCTCAGGAAAAAATGTATATTTACCTCTTGTTTCAGCATCAGCTTTTTCATAGCTAATTCCTATTACGTAAAAGTTTTCCTCCTTGTTGTTTCCTTTTATTGTCATTTTCTCAAATACTGGTACAAAAATAGTCTCTAAACAAATGTGAAAATAACTTTAAAAATAAAAAATACCTCTAAAAATTAAAGTTTGCTTTTTTAGAATTATTATAAATTAATGTTTTATATTTGTTTCTGAACCTTTATAAAGAGTGAATTTGATAAAAATCAGCTTTTTTATATGATAAACCTCATTAATTGAAATGGATTTAAAAAATACCCATAAAAGTAAAATCACTGAACACAAGTTATCTACCGACATCTATATAGCTCAAATAGATAACTTTACAGAATCTACAGAATCAATTTTAAAAGGTATTGATAAGAGGTATATACAATTCTATTTTTGTACAAAAGGATCTTTGACATTTAATTTTAATAATGGTATTTATAAAATCAATCTACATGAAAATAAAAGTTTTTTATTCTATTATCCAACTTTAGACATTCCTCTTAGTTTAAATATTAATGCAGAAAGTAAAGTTTATATCATTGTTTTATCGATTCAAAAATTACATGAATTATTTGCAGAATATGAAATTCAAAATGATTTAATTTCAAGTATGAATAAAGAAAAATTTTATATTGAACGTGATATTTTTCCTGCATTAAAAATTGTTCTAAATCAAATAGAACAAATGAAACTTTCTCCTCAATTTCAAAATCTATTTTTAATAGGAAAGTTATATGAATTATTCACACTTTATTTTTCTGAAATTGAAAATGAAAACGAACATTGTCCTTTTCTAAATGATGAAAAAGAAAGTAAACAGATTAAGGAAATAAAAGATTATTTAGTTGCTGATTATAAAAACCCTCCTACAATCAAACAGCTTTGCGAAAAATTTTCTATTTCTGAGTATCATCTAAAAGAAGGTTTTAAAGAAATTTATGGAACTACAATTTATGGTTATTTACTAGATAAAAAACTAGAATATGCTTTACATAAATTAGAAGAAAAAAAACAAAAAGTAAAAGATATTTCTTTTGAAATAGGTTACGAAAATCCATCTCATTTTATTTCAGCATTTAAAAAGAAATACGGTGTTACTCCAAAGCAGTATATAAAACAATCTGAATAATTATTTTTAAAAATTTAGATTTTTAATTCTTTATTTAATATTTATTTTCGCGCACTTAATTTATTACTTGCAGATGAAAAATATTTTATTAATATTCTTTCCTGCTTTACTATTTTCACAAATTCCAGATTATTATGAGGGGATTAACTTTAAACAAAATGGTAGTAAAGTAAAGGAAGAATTACATGATTTGATCAACGCCACACACCATTCTACTAACTATACTCCTGGAGTTTGGAATATACTTAACAAATCAGATTTAGCCCCTGAATCAAAAAATAAAGTTTTGATGATTTATGGATTTTCTGATAGTTCTAAAAAATTCTCTGAACAACGAACAAGAGATGTTAATAACAAAAATCAAGGAAAACAAAATGAAACCCCAAATGGAAAATGGGAAAGAGAACATGTTTTTCCAAAATCTTTGGCTGTTCCTAAATTAGATACAAGCCATCCAGGAACAGGAACTGATGCACATAACCTACGAGCTGTCGACAGACAAATAAATGCAACAAGAAATAATAATCCATACAGAGAAAAATCAGCGATTGATAAAGATGGAAAAGCAAAATTAAACAACGGAGCTTTTTATCCTGGTGACGAATGGACTGGCGATGTTGCAAGAATTGTAATGTATATGTATTTACATTATGGTTTAGAAACTGATCCACAAAAAGTAGCGTACAATAAAGCAACTACTAATAAAGATAAAATGCCAACAATGTTCCTTAAATGGAATGCACAAGATAAAGTATCAGAATTTGAAAAAGTAAGAAATGAAGTTATTGCAGCAAAACAAGGCAGTAGAAATCCGTTTATAGATAATCCTTATTTAGCAACAATCATTTGGGGAGGAGAAAAAGCAGAAAATACGTGGAAAGAGTTAGAAAAAAGCAACTCGAATAACAATCTAAAAGTTTCTTATGACTCTAAAACAAATAAAATAAACATTGTTGCTCAAAATTTCAAAAAAGTTAATTTATACACTATTAACGGTCAACTTTTAAAACAATATGTAACAAAAACTATAGATTTAAAAAATTACTCTAACAAGATTTTTATTCTTGCTATAGAACTAAAAGATGGGACTATCTTAACAAGAAAAATTACTAAAAAATAATTTTAAATTCTATATTACATAAAAACAAATTGGCACTATTTAAATAGTGCCAATTTGTTTTTATGTAATAATTAATCTTAACAACCTTCATTATACGTTACTTCAAAAGAAATAACTTTCCCATTAACAATATTAAATTGTAAAATACTTCCAGCATCAAAATCTTCTACATTAAAATAACGCAATGCTTTTGTTCTTTTATCCGTTTTTTCATCATAACCATCAAAAATAGAAATATTGTAATCTTTATATTTAGAAATTAATTCATCTAAACTACTTCCTATTTTTACACCAGATAAAGTTTTTAAAGTAGAATCAGATGATTTTACTCTATAAACATAAAAATTATTAGCAACTCCTTCTTCTCCGTTTGTTGTTAATAAAATTTTATACGTAATCCCTTTAAAAACAATTGTTAAATCATCTGCAGGATAACCATATTCATTTAACTTTAATTTAATTTTTTGTCCAGTTAATTTCTCTAATTCTGAGAATTTCATTCCTAATTTAATATCATTTATACGAGTTGTAGAAACTTGTGCTATTCCAAAAAAACTTATGAACAAAGCTGTAATAAGTAATAATTTTTTCATGATTTTATTTTATTTATAATTTTGATTTTTTTAATAATGCCTATAGCGAGAAATTCTTAATAGACATATACAATAACTACTTACAAAGTACATTCTTCAGGATTGTAAGAATTTATTTCAATTTTATCTACTCTTCCATTTATCAACTCAAAAGTTAATATCGTTCCATTTTGTTCATCTTGTATAGAGAAAGATCGTATTCCTTCGATTTCTTTATTGATGAAAACATAGTATTTTGTAGAATAAGCATTCCATAAATCATCCAAAGTACTTCCTATTCCTAAGCCAGAAAGTGTTTTTATATTTTTACTTTTTGTAGAAATAGATTTTAAATAAGCACCTCCATTCTCTCCACTTAAGTACCCATCTCCAACATACAATGTATACTCAATTCCTTTATTTACAATAGAAAATTCTGTATCAATAGCTATTGCAGCTGCTTTATTTCCTATTAACTTAAATAAATCCGAAGGAAACATACCTATTTTAAAGTCATTCATTCGTGTAGTTGAAATTTGTGCAGAACAAAAAATTGTACTTACTACAAAACCTACTAAAAAAAGATTAATTTTCATAGATATTATTATTTAAATAACCCGATTCATTTACTAATGCTATTCTTGTTACAAGATTATTACTCAGATAAAAGGCCAAATAACATCCATTATCTATATCATTCAAAATAAAAACACGTGTTGCATTTTCAGTTCCTTTTTCATTATCACTACTATTTCGAATAGAAACATCATAATTTTTATAAACATTCCACAAATCCTTTAAAGAACTTCCAATCTTAATTCCTGATAATGTTTTTAATGTTCTAGCTGTAGAAGTCACTGAATAAACTTCCGTTCTCTTATTCACCAAATTTTTATAATAAACAATATGATATTTTATACCATTTATAGTAATATCCCGAACTGGCATATCTTCATTTGTTGTTTCCAAGACAGCAAGTTGATTAGGATTTAACCTCGAAACTTCTTCAAAACTCATGTTTATTTTTATAGATCCAAAAGTTGAAGTAGAAATATTTTGTGCATTAACTAAAGCACTAAATAAAAATATAATAATGTAAAATATAATTTTATGCATAAAAATTAACTTGAGCTATTTGTTGAACAATTTTTCCATTTTCCAAAACCCAAATCGCATCAAAAGTTGCAGCTCCATCACCAAAAGTACCGAACAAATAATACTGATTCAATTTTAAATTATAAGTCAATCGAAAATCCTTAATATCTATATTATATAAATTACTATAAAACTCTTTTGGTATTTCCACTAAATTTCCTTTGTAATAAATTTTAAAAGATTTTATTTCTTTTAAAGGCTCCATTCCATCAGTTCCATAGAATTCAAGTCCATCAATGGCATAAATTATATCTTCTTCTTTTGTGATGGTATGTTTCTTTTGATTAAAACCTTCTGTTTCTATTTCAATTCTGTATTCTTTCGTTTCAAAATTGACAGAATTTATAGTAAGTTGATTAGGAAGAACTATCTCAAAAGACTTTACATCTTTTAATCGATCATGAAAAATATATCCTTCTGCTTCTTTATCATAATTAACCAAAATCCAATTTGTTTTATTGGGTTCTTGATCTATTGCTACAACACTTCCATTTTTCATTTTAGTTAAAATTTCAGAAGTTGTATTCTGTTGCTCTCTTACATTTACAAAACCATCTTTGTCATTAACTATAGCAAATTGTGCTTGTATATAACATGAACAACAAAAAATAAAAATAAATAAATGTTTTACCATGTTTTATTATTTTATTCGAATAGTCAAAGCTAATCATTTTTTGAATTTGTTTACAAACATATATTATAGCCATTTTCAGGTATTTTTTTCAATCAATATAATTATACTTATTATTGGTTTTTCTGTAATTACTTCAATAAAAACTTGACTACTATAAATTAATCTTTACAATTTTATTAACAATATTATTTAAAAATAAAATAAAATGTTAATTTTAAACTCTTAATCAATAACTTATACTATAATTATTATGAAAAAATCTATTTTTTCTTTAGGATTAGCCTTTACTATGAGCTTATCTAGCAATTTTCTATCCGCTCAGGAAACAATTTCTTTTAATAATCCTATTCAAGAATTAAAAGTAGAACCATTAACAGGAAATGTATTGGTAAAAACAAAAGATGGTATTTCTAGCGTTAACCCTACTACAAAAAATATTGATTGGAGTTTAGATATTAAAAAAGTTAATAATCAAACGAAATTAAATGATTTAGCAAAAGCTTATGATGCTATTTCTAATAATGATTTTCTTAAAGCTTTTTCTAGTGATGCCGATATTGAATTTATTGCTGATTCGCCTTATGTACAAATAAAGTTCGACAATAACAGCGTTATAGTAAATAACACAACTGGAGAAGTTGTTTTTAATGCAGCTGAGTATGGATATATTCTTTATTCTACGACTATTATTCCATCTAAAAATCAATTATTAATACTTGGGCAAAAAGGTGACGAAATCAACTTTATTAATTTTAATTTATCAACAAATAAAACCAATTGGGTTAGCAATGTTGGAAATTTAGATACATTAAAAGAATCATTTAATAATTTTCTAAAAAGTTTAGTAAAAAATGACACAGCTATTGGTAAAAACAAAATCATTACAAGTAATGGAACTATTTATGCTGGTATAAAAAACTTACTTTTTGCGTTAGATGCATCAAATGGAACTATTAAGTGGAAAACAAACTACCCTATTAATAATTTTTACGTTAGTGGAAATGGTGATCGTATAATTACAATTTTAAATGGTGGTAATATTTTATCGTCAAAACAAAAATTAAATATTTTAGATGCTTCAACTGGAGATAAAATATGGAAAGATGATATTACTACAAAATACATTTCTTACTTAGAAGACAATGGTGATAAAATTTTGATAGCTCATCAATCTGGATTCAATTTTTATGATTATGCTTCTGGAAACAAAGTTTGGAAAAAAGATGCTAAAGGAAAAGACATTAAGCAAGTAATTTCTGTAGATAATGATTATCTATACATCGCAGACAATGAAATGAATTTAATAGATAATAATGGTCAAAACAAATGGAAAAAATTTGTGGAGATTGCAGATAAATCTGATGATCAAGTATATTATTTAGGTGCTGTAAATAATAACCGTGTTTTTTATTTAACTGATACTTTTGGAAATATGGTCGATTATTCTTCTGGAAAAAAAATCTGGAAAAAGAATATTGAATTTGATAAAAAACGTCCTTTAGTTTTTGATGCTAAAGATGATAAATTTATCGTTTATAATAATAAACGTATTTATACTTTTAATGCAACAAATGAAGATAGTCCTAAACCAAAAGGTAAAATTGATGTAGAAAATGATAAAACTATACAAAGTTTAGAATCTTTTGATTGGGGAATTTGTATTGTTGGTCAAAATGATGTTATTGGAATAGATAACGAAGGAAATACAATCTATCAAAAATCGTATAAAGAACCTGGTGAAGCTGCAAGACGTTTATTAAAAACAGGAGGAATAATAGGTCAAGGTTATTTCGGAACTAAACGAGAATTAAATAAAGGCGTTGCAAATGCTCAATTTGTGTATGCAGATGAAAAAGGAAACGAACAAAGATCTAATCTTGTTTCAGACAAAACTAGTAGAAAACTAAACAATCAAGCTGATGCTTATGATGATTTTTCTAGTGCCATCGATAAAAATGTAATGAGTTTAGTAAAAAATCGTTTCAATGGTTTGAAGCAAAATAATAATTATGCTTTTATTTTAAATCGTGGTACAAATGGTCCTGAGCTTATAAAAGTAAGAAAAAAAGATGGTGTTGAAGTTTCAAAAATAGATTTAGCTTCTAATAAACCAATTTATGATATAGATGACATTAATGACAATATCTATTATGCTAATGATAAAGATCTTAAAATATATCATTAATAAATAGTTTTAATAAAATAATGAAAATGGCTTAGTTTCACTAAGTCATTTTTTTTATGATAAAGATTAGCAAATCACTTTATATTTTTCAACTTATAGATAAACATTTTTAATGTATCTTAACAATTTTACAACACAACATAGATTACTAGAAAAATGGAAAGTGAGAAACAATTTAGAACTATCTTTAATAATAAAGGAAATATTGGTCCTATTGCTGAAAAAGCAAAAAGAAATTTTGATTTAATATTAAAAAATGAACATTCCAAAACAGAACGTATTTATCATTTTTGTATTGGGCATACATTTAAAAACATCGATAAATCTATCTTTGAATCGAAATTAAATGAAAATTTAAAAAAATTCCAACCAACTAAATATATCACATTACAAAAAGATTTCTTTACATTCGAAACAGAATTATATGAACTTATTAAAAGAATAAGAGATTGTAATAGCCATTACGTTCATACATTTGATAAACTTTCAGAAGAAAATATTGAAAAATCTGATAAAATAATTCCTTTCATTAAAGATGCATTTCAGTTTTCTATTATATCCAATTACATAAAAGAAAATAATTTATCTTTTGAAAAATTTAACGAAAATGAAAATTCTCATAAAGAAATAGTAAAAAGTATCATTAATAAGTTTTTCCCTAATGGAGAAATGCAGAAGAATGTAAGAGATAAATTTTCAAAACTTAACTTAAAAGAGGTAATCGATGAATTACTCTTTATTACAGTTGATGAAGATTTTGAATATAATCTAATTGAAAATCATCCTATTTTTACAATAAAAAAAGGAAAGTATCTTTCTAATATTGCTCATTTATTTATTCTTTCTCTCTTTTTGTATAAAAATGAAGCCAATCAACTTATTTCTAAAATTAGAGGTTTTAAACGTAATGATGATGAATTTCATCATAAAAGGGATATTTTCACATTCTTTTCTAAAAAACTAACAAGTCAAGATATTAATAATGAAGAAAAAAACTTAATTAATTTTCGTGATATTATACAGTATCTTAATAAATATCCAACAGCTTGGAATAAGAATATAGAACCCGAAAGGCAATTTACAACAATGACAAATTCACTTGAAAAATATGTTATTGAAACCGAAATTTTTCGTTCTTTTCCTACATTTAAAGGAAAAGAAGAACATAATTATTTTCTGAAATATGTTATTACAAACCTTTTTAAAAAGAAAAAACATCTTTTTGACCTTGATGAATATAAAATATCTAAAGAATTAGAAGTAAAATTACATCAAGAATATTATTTATCTCCTGAATTAAAAGATGCTAATTTTAGATTAGATCAGCTAAAAAATAAAAAGAATACAAACAGTTTCGAAGAGGAAAAAATAGAGGAAGAAATAGAAGAATTAAGTGAAAAAGAAAATAGTATTTTAGAAAAACTAAAAAAACGTATTAAAGAAAATAAATTATTGATGTCTTATGGAAGAAATCAAGATAGATTTATGGAAATTGCTTTACGCTTTTTAGCTGAAAATAATTATTTTGGAAAAAATGCAAAATTCAAATTATATCAATTTTACACAACAGATGAACAAATAGATTATTTAGCTAAAGCAAAAAAAGAAAAAACAAAAAAAGAATATGATAAAATAAAATATCATCAAGGTAAGGTTGTAGATTATGTAACTTATAAGGAACATTTGAAAAAATATCCAGATTGGGATTTTCCTTTTGCCATCCAAAACAATTCAATCCAAATAAAAATACAACTAACAAACAAAGAATGGAAACTATTTTCTATCCAACGTAAATTGTTCATCTATTTACTAGAAGATGCTTTATATGGAAATGATAAAAAAATAGATAATAGAGGGAATATATTATTATCTAATTATTTCTTATCTAATTTAATACCCGAATTCAATCAACTAAAAAATAGTCTTGCAGATGATATTATTACAACGGAACATCGTAAATTATTTCCGAAAAGATTATTAGCAAAATACCAAGAACCTATTCGTAATAATACAGAACAATACAATCCTTTTCTAGAAATTTTAGTAGAGACAAAAAAACAAGAAAATAGATATGATAATCTTTTTAAAAAATCAAAAGAACTTGGTTTAGAAGATGAATTTCAGAAAAAAAATAAGGGAAAACAATTCAAATTACGATTTTTACATAAAGCTTGGAATCTAATGTATTTTAGAAAAATATACGATAAACAAGTTGAAGAAAATGGACATCACAAAAGATTTAATATAACAAAAGAAGAATTTAATGATTTTTGTAGATGGATATTTGCTTTTGATGAGGTAACAGAATACAAAAAATATTTAGAACAGCTTTTTACTGAAAAAAGATTTTTTGATGATGAAGATTTTAAAACCTTGTTTTTTTCCAGCGATTCTTTAAATGAAATGTACAATAAAACAAAAGAAAATTTTGGGCTTTGGATAAATGGACGTTACAAGAAAAAAGAAAGAAAAGGAGATTACGAAAAGCTATTAGCTAAGGATATAATATACATCAATATTTCGCATTTTATAAATTATCTGAAACAGAAAAAGAAAATAACAATCGAAAATGAATTGATAAAATACAGTGCTTCAGAAAATATTCCATTTTTGATTAATTCTTTTTATTACAAAGAAATATTACCTAAAGATGAATATAAAGAAAATGGAAAATTATTTAACGAACTTAGGACAACAAAATTAGAAGATGCTTTGCTTTACGAAATTGCAATGCAATATCTAAAACTAGACAAAACAATTATAAATAAAGCAAAAGAAAATGTGACAAAAATTCTAACAAGTACAATTGAGTTTGATATAAAGGATGCAAATAACAAACATTTATATAACTTAGTTGTTCCCTTTAGTAAAATTGAAAATTTAGCTGTATTATTTAAATTAATTTCTAATAGTAAAGATACATTTTTAACAAAAATATACACTTCAACTAAGTTATTGTTTCCAGAACTAGAATATGAAAAAGAGGAAAGCGATAATAAGAAAATTAGAGAAAATTTATTAGAAAAAAAAGAATTATCATTTGAAAGTTTAAATGCTATTAATAATTTAATTATATCATCTTCTGTTAAAGTATCTAAAGTATTTATGGCATTAGAAAAATATTTTATTATTAAAATTGATACCAAAATACCTTATGGAAAAGATTATGTTAATGTTTATGATATACATTTAGATAACAATAATACTTTTGAAAATGAATATAATGAGAATGATACTCGTAATAATGTAGCTCATTTTGATATTCCAAAAATCAATTATGATATTTTTATAAAAAATATTGAAGCCAAATTCATTACTAATGAAATAAAACCACTTAAAGCAAAATCATTCGAAGATTTAAACCAAAACATTAAAGACGTATGTTCAATTTTTTTAAATATTTTACATAGTAATTTATATCCTAGAGGAAAAGGGAATAAAAAGACAGAAATGGAACAAAAATATTTTAATCAATCTTTAAAATAATTATAGTAATTTTGGACTACTTTTTGCTAGTAAAAAATAAATTGGAGAAAGAAATAGGATAGAAAAAAACGTTATAAAAGGAAGATTTTAGAACAATATTTGTCGATTTTTTTAACCAAAAATCGTTTACACTTCTCATTATATAAGGCTTTGCAACTTTGAGGTTGTAACAACCCTTATTTTGAAAGGTAATCACAACAATTCTCTTATGAAGTCTTCTGATAATTTTGTTGTAACAGCCCTTATTTTGAAAGGTAATCACAACGAATTTCCGTATTGTCTTGAATTTCCGTATGTTGTAACAACCCTTATTTTGAAAGGTAATCACAACACAATAATAAAGGTTTTCTAGTTCGTGGAGGTTGTAACAGCCCTTATTTTGAAAGGTAATCACAACTATATACTTAGTAGTACTTATTTTAATGAAGTTGTAACAACCCTTATTTTGAAAGGTAATCACAACTCTACGAAACGAGAAACAACAACATAAGAAGTTGTAACAGCCCTTATTTTGAAAGGTAATCACAACACAAACTGGTGCTATAGCCATATTTTATATGTTGTAACAACCCTTATTTTGAAAGGTAATCACAACTGCCAAAACATCTTTTCGAGTGCCTTTACCGTTGTAACAACCCTTATTTTGAAAGGTAATCACAACATTTTTGGATTTTAGATACTAGAATGAGGTTTTTAGTTATTTCTCTGTCAGATTGAGTGATTTTTCGAAATAGAATATAGAAAAATTGTATCGAAATCTTAGACAGAAAATTGTAGTAAATTATCTATTTCTCGATACAAAATTCTAATCGAATTTCACTCGAAATGACAATTTTATCTGTTTTAAAATGTCACGTTGAGCCTGTCGAAACGTTCTATTATTCTTCGATAGATTCAGAATGACAGTTGGTGAATTATAAGTAATGAGTTTTGAGTTTTAAGTGATAAGTTAAATTGAAGAACTTATTGATTCTTCGACAATCTCAGAATGACATTTTGTGAGTTACAAGTAATGAGTTATAAGTTTTACATGATACTTTTTAAGTTATAACTTAAGAACATAATAACGTAAACACTGAAAAACTTATTGATTCTTTGACAAGCTTAGAATGACATCTCGTAAGTTATAAGTAGTGAGTTTTGAGTTCTGAGTTCTAAGTTTTACGCTGACCTTAAACACATAAAAACTTAAACACTGAAGAACTTATTGATTCTTTGACAGGCTCAGAATAACATAATAAGTTATAATAAAAGTTTGTTGGATTCCGAAAAAATAATATTTTTCACAAAACTGATTAGCTAGTGAAAACAACCTTGAAAAGTTGTTTTTGCTAGATACTTTGGAATAACAACTCGTAAGGAAAGCAACATTAATGTTGCGCTTTGTTCCAAAAAATAAAAAATATAAGCATAAAAAAACCTCGCAAAATTGCGAGGTTTTTATTTATATCGAATAATTGATTATTCTTCAGTTTTTGGAGCTTCTTCAGCAACAACTTCTTCAGTTGTTTCTTCCTCTTTTTTCGCTTTTTTATCGTTAGCGTAAATAGGGTTATCGAAGTTAAAGAAAGAACCTTCTTCTGTGTTAGCTCTAGACGCTTTTTCAGCATCTAATTTAGCTAATTCTGCTCTTGTCTTAGCAGCTTCTTCAGCAGCTTTTATAGATGCAGCATCTGGAACGATTTCGAAAGAGTAATCTACCTCAACTTCTCTGTGGAAACGAACTTTTGCTTCGTATTTTCCTAAACGCTTGATCGTGTTACCAGGAATTTTGATATTTTTCTTTTCGATTTCTACTCCAGCTTTAACTAAAGCTTCAGCTAAATCAGCATTGTTAACAGATCCAAATAATTTGTCTCCAGAACCAACTTTAGCTTCAATTTTAACAACTAAACCGTCTAATTTAGCTGATTTTTCTTTTGCAGAAGCGATTAATGAAGCTTCTTCAGCTTTACGAGTTTCTAAAACTTCGTTTAAAGCTTTTACATTATTTGGTGTTGCAACTGACACTAATCCACGAGGGATTAAGAAGTTACGTGCGTATCCAGGTTTTACTGAAACAACTTCAAATTCAAAACCTAAACCTTCTACATCTTGTCTTAAAATTACGTTCATGATATTTTAATATTTAGGTTATTATTTTAATTGATCACCAATAAATGGCATTAATGCTAAGTGACGAGCTCTTTTGATCGCTTTAGAAACTTTTCTTTGGTATTTTAAAGATGTTCCTGTGTAACGACGAGGTAAAATTTTACCTTGCTCATTCACGAATTGAATTAAGAAATCAGCGTCTTTATAGTCAACGTATTTGATTCCAAATTTTTTGAAACGACAATATTTTGAGTTTGATTGTGTTTCGATATCTAAAGGAGATAAATAACGGATTTCTGATTCGCTACCTCCAGCTGCTTTTTTTGCTAAATCGTCAATTGCCATAGCTTGATTATTTGTTAGAGTTAGACTTTAATTTTGTTCTACGTTTTTCTGCCCATTCGATTCCGTGTTTGTCTAATTTCACAGTTAAGAAACGAATAACGCGCTCATCACGTTTGTAAGCTACTTCTAATTGAGATACTAATTCAGCATTCTCAGTTTTGAATTCTACTAAATGGTAGAATCCATTTCTTTTGTTTTGGATTTGGTAAGCTAATTTTTTTAAGCCCCAGTTCTCTTTTGCAACGATTTCTCCTCCGTTAGCAGTAACAAAATCATTGAATTTATTAACTGCTTCCTCTACCTGAGAATCAGATAGAACGGGAGTCAAAATGAAAACAGTTTCGTAATGTGTCATTTTTAACTACTTTAATAAGTTATTATTAATACTAAAATTCGAGGTGCAAATATACCAAGAATAATTTTAATAATACAAATGATTTTATTTCATTTTATTTTAGACTTCTTAAATATTGATTTTTAATCAATTAATTTAAATGTTAAAATTTTTATGATAGGTTTTTTAAAAAAAAGTTTCAAAACATTTGTTATTTATAAAATCTATCTTACATTTGTATCACATAAAAGGCTAATGGCTTTTTCATAGGTTTAGGTTGGTTAAGGTTAAAACCCTCGCGTCTTGCGAGGGTTTTCCTTTTTTATATAAAAACATCTTCTTAAATTTGGTCATACATTAAACAATAATTATGACTACAAAATACAGTCCTATATCAAACGAATTATTTATCAAGAATAGAGCTAAATTCTCAAAAGAATTAAAGCCTAAATCTTTAGCTATATTTAATTCAAATGATATTTATCCTATTTCATCTGATTCTACCTTACCTTTTGCACAGCATCGTGATATTTTCTATTTATCTGGAGTAGATCAAGAAGAATCTGTTTTACTAATTTTCCCTGATGCATATGATGCTAAATACAGAGAAATTTTATTTGTAAGAGAAACAAATGAACATATTGCTATTTGGGAAGGAGAGAAACTTTCTAAAAAACAGGCAACTGATGTATCTGGAATAAAAACAGTTTTTTGGTTACAAGATTTACCAGCTATTTTAAGAAAATTAATGGTAGAAGCAGAAAACGTGTATATAAATAAAAACGAACATTACCGTGTTTCTGAAGCACCTCAGCTAGAAACAAGAGAAGATCGTTTTACAAAACAATTACAAAAAGATTATCCAGGACATACTTATTTACGTTCTAACCCTATTTTGCAACGTTTACGTTCTATAAAAGAACAAGAAGAAATAGATTTAATTCAGCACGCTTGTGATATTACAGAAAAAGGATTTAGAAGAATATTAAACTTTGTAAAACCTGATGTTTGGGAATTTGAAATAGAAGCTGAATTTGTACATGAATTTTTACGCAATCGTTCAAAAGGTTTTGCCTACACTCCTATTATAGCTGCTGGTAATAATGCTAATGTTCTACATTATATACAAAATAATCAACAATGTAAAGATGGTGATTTAATCTTATTTGATGTTGCTGCAGAATACGCAAACTATTCTTCTGACATGTCTCGTACAATTCCTGTAAATGGAAAATTTACAAAACGTCAACGTGAAGTTTATGATTCTATTTTACGTTGTAAAAAAGAAGCTGAAGACAGATTAATAGCTGGTAATAATTGGTATAAATTCCACGAAGAAATGGGAAAAGTTTATACCTCTGAATTATTAGGCTTAGGTTTATTAGATAAAGCCGATGTGCAAAACGAAGATCCATCTTGGCCTGCATATAAAAAATATATGATGCATGGAACATCTCATCACATGGGATTAGATACACATGATTATGGAATTTTAACAGATGATTTTACAGCTAACATGGTATTTACTATAGAACCAGGATTCTATCTTCCGAAAGAAGGTTTTGGTATACGATTAGAAGATAATTATGTAATACAAAAAGAAGGAAATCCATTTAATTTGATGCGTAATATTCCTATTGAAGCAGAAGAAATTGAAGATTTAATGAATAAATAGAAAGAAAAAAACGGCTAATTTAATTAGCCGTTTTTTGTTATTTAATCAAATTTTACTTTGTATTGTTCATCAAACTTCTTACGTTCTTCATCGGTAAGTTTACTTCTCATATACTTGATACTATAACCTCCTATCATTTTATCTCCTTTATAATACATCCAATCAGATATTTCTTCAGGTTTAATAATTACTGTATCATTTAATTTTACATCTTTTGTGTATTGGGGAGCATTATCAACCACTCCTTTAAGTTGATCATCTTGATCTGTATAAACATCTCTAATCCAAACATGTTCTTTTTGAGTAGAATTAGGAATATTATACATTTCTTTTACAATAAAATTAGTAGTTGTTGTATCTTTCATAGACAAAGCTAATTTGAAATCATCAAATGTTTGTCTTGCTTCTTTTCCTATACTATCTAAATCTTTTTGTTCTTTTTCTTGCTTATCAATCCCTTTATAAGCATTAACACCTATTTGTTCTGTTTTGTTTCCACAAGAAAACAATACTGATGTAAATGCTATTGTTAAAAAAATATTTCTCATAATTTAGATTTATTTGATATTTATAAAGTTACAAAATTTATTCAAAATAAGATAAGTATAATTCTTTTGGTTGTGGTTGTATCCAATCTTGATGCCCAAAATAACTCCAAGTTGTGTAGGCTAAATTATAATTAGGATTTGTAAACTGATAATAAGGACTTCCGTTTACAGATACTTTAGCATCAACAAAAACTTTTACATTTTGAATCCCTTTTTTTTCATAATCTAACTTAACAAATCGTGCAAACTGCCACATCATATCTGGACTAAAAGACATTTTTGATATTTGTTTATAAGTTAGATAGTCATCAAGTATGACTTTTTCTCTTTTTAAAAATTTACCTTTATGTTTTGGGTCAGGTTTTGAAAGATACACAGTAACTTCTCCTGATTTATTCCGTAACATCATACGCCAAGAAAGGCGATGTCCTTCTTCTGTCCAAAAAACATTTCCTGGAATAAAATAATGACGTACTGGTAAATAAACTTGCCATAAAACATACAAACATATTAAATACGAAAACATTACTCTGTTTGTAGTTAACAAATTATCTTCACTAGAACGATCCATCATAAAAGATTTTTTAGGAAAAACAATTTCTTGAATTTTAACTGGATCATAGAAAAAAATCATCATTGCTAGAGCAAAAAATGGAAAAATACCTATTCCAAAAGTTATTGAATTAAAGATATGAAAGAATATTGCACATTTAAAAGCTGTAGCTCTTGTCTTTTTAAGTAGCATTGCAGGAATAATTAACAAATCAAATAAGAATCCAAGAATAGCAAAAACTTGAGCAAATTCTATACTACTAATGACTTTTCCTAAACCAGCAAGATTATATTTGGTAGCAAATAGATGTCCATATTGAGAAAATTTCATTTGTAAAAAAATACCGTTAAACCAATCTGGATAAATTTTTACAATTGCAGCAAACGTATAAACAATTAATAATTGAATAATAAAAATTGTTGGAACCCAATTACGACATGTTAATCGTTTTATTTTTGGAAAAATTATACAATCAATAGAAAAAAATTGATGAGCTGGTATTATTGTCATCATCCAAGAAATTAGCATAAACAAATAATAATGATTATTATAACTTGTTTTCTGCATGAAATATGTTAGTGACCAAAAAATAGCAAAAAATATTGTAGAAAATCTATATAAAAAGCCAAATGCAATAAACCAACCTAAAATCCCCATTAAAACATAGAGATATATCATATTATGACCTAAAAAAATAGTAGTCCATTCGAATCCTATAAATGAAAATGACAAATGGGGTTCTACAAAATTAGTTTGTACCCAACCTGTAAAAATAGCGCCCCAACATTCTGCAACAATTAATAATCCGAAAATTATACGAAATATAACAAGAGGCGAATTATCTACCTTTCTAAAAAAATATTCACTAAACATTTTTATCGATTAATTTTAGCTAATTTATAACTATTCATCATAGTTTAACTATTTTTAATGTACATTTATTTAATGAAAGAGAAAATTATTTTATTTGATGGAGTTTGCAATTTATGTAATAAATCTGTTCAGTTTGTTATAGAGCATGATGAACATAATCATTTTAAATTTGCTTCATTACAATCTAATTTTGGTCAGAATTTTTTAAAAGAAAATAAATTAGATCAAAATGATTTTGATTCAATAATTTATATTGAAAATGGTAAATACTATACTAAATCTTCTGCAGCACTAAAAATTGCAAAACACTTAGATAAAAATATTTCTTGGTTAAACTATTTTATTATTATTCCAAAATTCATTCGTGATTTTTTTTATAACATTATTGCAAAAAACCGCTATAAATTTTTCGGTAAACAAGAAAGATGTTGGTTACCTACGAAAGAACTAAAAGCTAAATTCTTAGAATAATTAAAGAATTTAGCCTTATAAAGTCATTTTTTATTCTATTTATGTCTTTTTTTTAGTATTTCTAAAACATCCTTCAACTCATAACCTCGATCATGTAAAGCCATAAGGTAATAAAAAAATACATCAGCAGATTCCTCTAAGAAATTTTCATCATTATCTTGTTCAGATGCAATGACCATTTCTACAGCTTCTTCTCCCATTTTTTTTGCAATCTGCGAACTACCTCTTTTATGAACTCTCTTCATTTTAGACTTCTTCGCATCTTCCAATTTTGCTTCTTCTATCATTATTTCCAATTTCTTTAGAAAAGGAAATTTTTTTTCTTTTTTAGTATCTTGATTATTATTTAACTCCATAAAAAATATATCTGATTGCATTATGTATTTTACCAAAATACAAAATAAAGATAGTAATATCTATTTAAATTGGCTTGTCAATATTACCATTTTATTCAAAAAAAATAATACTTTATTTCATATTTTTTTATTATTTTATATGATTGATGAATGTTTTATTTTATGAGAATTTTCAGTATTTTTACGCGAAAATAAAACATATCGCAAACACAATGAACACAAACGATTTTTCCTTAAGACATATTGGAAATAACTCTGAACAAGCTAAAGAAATGCTTTCTGTAATAGGTAAAGATTCTATTGAAGCTTTGATCGATGCTACTCTTCCACAAAATATTAGACTGAAAGATAATTTAGATTTACCAGAAGCTTTATCTGAATTTGAAGCTACAAATCATTTAGCTGAATTAGCTTCTCTTAATAAAAAAATTAAAAATTACATTGGTTATGGGTATTACGGAACTATTTTACCTGCACCAATACAACGTAATGTTTTAGAAAATGCTGGTTGGTATACTGCGTATACTCCATATCAAGCAGAAATTGCACAAGGACGTTTAGAAGCTTTATTAAATTTTCAAACTGTTATTTCTGATTTAACTGGTTTACCTATTGCAAACGCTTCTTTATTAGATGAAGGTACTGCTTGTGGTGAAGCAATGCATATGTTATTAGAATCTCGTACAAGAGAACAAAAGAAAAATAATATAATTAAATTTTTTGTTGCTGATAATTTATTCCCTCAATCCATTGCAGTTTTACAAACAAAGGCAGAAGGATTAGGAATTGAATTAGTCATTGGAGATTTTGAAACAACAGAATTGACAGAAGAGTTCTTTGGTGCTATTGTACAATATATAGGAAAAGGAGGACAAATTAATAATTACAGTTCTTTCATAGAAAAAGTTAATGCTTTAGGAATCAAAGTTGCTGTTGCAACAGATTTATTAGCACTAACATTATTAACACCTCCAGGAGAATGGGGAGCTGATATTGTTATTGGTACTTCTCAACGTTTTGGTGTACCTATGGGATATGGTGGACCACATGCTGCATTTTTATCTTGTACAGAAGATTATAAACGTTCTATTCCAGGACGAATCATTGGTGTTTCTCAAGATCGTTTAGGAAACCGTGCTTTGCGTATGGCTTTACAAACACGTGAACAACATATAAAACGCGAAAAAGCAACTTCTAATATTTGTACTGCACAAGTATTATTAGCTGTAATGGCTTCTTTTTATGCTGTATATCATGGTAAAGATGGTTTACAATATATAGCAAATCAAATTCATACTAAAGCTGGTATTTTACAAGCTGGTGTACAACATTTAGGATTTAAAACGATTAATACTTCTTTCTTTGATACAGTACAAATCGAAGTTGAAAATTCAGACGAAATTGTAAAAATATTTGCTGAAGAAGAAATTAACGTAAATGGTTTCGAAGCTGGAAAAATTTCTATTACAGTTGATGAAATGACTTCTGAAGAAGATATTTTCGAAATATTAAGTGTTTTTGCTACAATTAAAAATACTGAAGAAGGTTTTGAATTTGAAGTAGAAGATACATATTTACCTGAAAATTTAATTAGAACTTCCGATTTCTTAACGCATGAAAACTTCAATTCATTCCACACAGAAACAGAATTAATGCGCTACATCAAACGTTTAGAACGTAAAGATTTAGCTTTAAATCAATCAATGATTGCATTAGGTTCTTGTACAATGAAATTGAATGCTGCTACAGAACTTTTACATATGTCATGGGAAAGAATGGGTAATGTTCACCCATTTACTCCAAAAGAACAAGTTGGAGGATACCAAACATTAATCAAAAACTTAGAAGATTACTTAGCTGTAATCACAGGATTTGATGCAACATCTTTACAACCAAACTCTGGTGCTCAAGGAGAATATGCAGGGTTAATGGTGATTCGTTCTTATTTCCAATCAAAAGGAGAAAATCATCGTAATGTTGTTTTAATTCCACAATCAGCTCACGGAACAAATCCTGCTTCTGCTGCTATGGCAGGAATGCAAGTTGTCGTTGTAAAAAACTTAGAATCTGGTGAAACTGATTTAGTTGATTTAAAAGAAAAATGTGAAAAACATAAAGATAATTTAGCTGCTTTAATGATTACTTATCCATCTACTTACGGTGCATTTGACAGTAATATTGAAGAAGTTACAACTATGATTCACGAATATGGAGGACAAGTTTATATGGACGGTGCAAACATGAATGCACAAGTTGGATTAACTTCTCCAGGAAATATTGGTGCCGATGTTTGTCACTTAAACTTACATAAAACATTTGCTATCCCTCACGGTGGTGGTGGACCTGGTGTTGGACCAATCTGTGTTAAATCCCACTTAGCTCCATTCTTAGGATCATCTCCTTTAGTTGAAACAGGTGGTAAAGAAGCTAAAAATACATTCGCAGCTGCTCCTTACGGTTCTGCATTTATTTTACCAATTTCTTACTCTTACATTTTAATGTTAGGTGCAGAAGGTTTATTAAAAGCTACACAAGGTGCTATATTAAATGCAAACTATATGAAAGCTCGTTTAGAGAAACACTATGACATTTTATATACAAATGCAAACAATGTTGTAGCACACGAATTTATTTTAGATTGTCGCCCATTTAAAAAAGCTGGAATTGAAGTTACAGATATAGCAAAACGTTTAATCGATTATGGTTTCCATGCTCCTACTGTTTCTTTTCCTGTTGCTGGAACTTTAATGGTTGAACCAACAGAATCTGAAAATAAAGCAGAACTTGATCGTTTTTGTGATGCTTTAATTTCTATTCGCCAAGAAATAGATGAAGTTGCAAATGGAGATTATCCTGTAGATAATAATGTTCTACACAATGCTCCTCATCCTCAACATTTATTAACTGCCGATGAATGGGAATATCCTTACACTCGTTCTAAAGCAGCATTCCCATTAGAATGGGTACGTGAACGTAAGTTTTTTGCTTCTGTTTCTCGTATTGATGATGCTTATGGAGATAGAAATTTAATTTGTACTTGTGCTCCTATTGAAGCTTACATGGACTAAAATTAAAATATATATAATACTAAAAGCCGTTCTGAAAATATTCAGAACGGCTTTTTATTTTATTGTCGTTATTTAAACTTTTTAAAATTGTTTTTTGGGGCAATTGCTTCGTATCGTGCTTTCTCACTATATCTTTTATAAACAATAAAATTTATTTTCTTTAAAGAAGAATTGTTTATAAAAGGATGCCGTTTCAATCACTATTGCAAATTCATTATTAAAATTAATTATCTGAATAAAAGAATAATACGATTCATTAAAAAGAAAAATATTAATTCATTTTTTTTAATTCATTAAAAAAATCTATAACTTCTTGACCAGAATAATCTGCCATACCAACTGTTGTATGTGCAATATTTCCTTGCTTATCTAAAATTACAGTTGTTGGAATAGATCTATCTAAAAATTCTTGAGGAATTGCTGAATTAGGAAATACTAGAGGAAGATTAAGATTTCTTTTTTTCATAAAGCTTACTGCATTTTCTTTTTTATTTTCAACTTCTACAGTTAACAAAACAACATCTTTATCATCTTTTACTTTATCATATAATTTTTGAATTGTTGGCATTTCAGCTATACATGGTCCACACCAAGTTGCCCAAAAATTAATAAAAACTACTTTACCTTTTAGATCTTCTAGTTTTGTAATTTTACCTTTAGCATCAATCATTTCAAATTTATAATTTGTACTAGGTTTTACTGGATCTGAATTAATCTCTTCTACTTTTTCTATTTTTGGCTGAAATAATCCTACTTTCATTAATCCCTGTTGAACATAAGCTTTGGCTTGTGGTACAAAAAGTAAAACAATAGCTAATGTTGCAATTATTAATGTAGAGTAATGCTTTTTTATCATGGAAATTATTTTATATCTATTTATCATTTAAAATTTTATCACTTAATTAATTCTTATCAAATTTATAAAAAAATAATTCTCTATTGAACTAAAACATATTAGTAAAAAATTATAAAAAAAACCTAAACAATAAATGCTTAGGTTTTACTACAATTATATAAAATATTTTTATTTATTGTAAAAATATTCTGTTGTTTCTTTTTCATTATTATTACCACTAGCTGAAGTATAAACTTCTGTTACTTTAGAAGGGTAATTATTGTCTTTATATTCATAAGTATATAAAGTAATATCTGATGATTTAGAACTATATTTACTTTCTTTCTTTATAGGATTATTTTTAGAAAAAACTTCAAGGTCATCAAAAGATACTAGTTGTAAACCTGTAACATTTTTGAATGGATTTTCCTTATCATCATAAGTCATAATAATTTCATTACTATTATTATAAATAGTTTTAACTAAATTACCATTTTCGTAAAAATACTCATCAATATATATGGAATTATCATAATCATTAGTAGTTGTTTCTTTTAAATGATTATCATCAATCCATTCAAATTTAGATGTTGCTATAAGTTTTTTATCTCCCCACTCTGTTGTCACTAATGTTGATACTTTTCCATTTAGATAAGTATATTCTCTTACCATACTTTCATCTCCATCTTTATCATAATTAGTAATTTTAGTAATTAAATCTCCTGTATATTGATAAATAGATTTCTCTGAATAATTTTCTATACCAGAATAAGTAATATTAATTTCATTTATTTTATTTCCATCATACGAAATTGTTAAAATAGAACTATAATCTCCTTTAGGTGTTGTATAAATAGTTTTTACTGGTAAAATAGAATTTTCAATTTCAGTAGTATTGTTTGTTTCTCCACTGTTGTCATCATTAGAACAACTAAATAATGTTCCTGCTATAAAAGTAAATAGTAAAATTTTTTTCATAATAAATTGGTTATATACAACAAAAATAAATAAATAATTTAATTTATCTTTGTTACAATGAGATATAAATTTCTTTTTAATACATTAATTATTATAGCTTTTATACTTTTTATACTAAGTCTTAGTATAGGAAAAGTCTCTATTTCATTTCAAGAAATTTATGATGTATTTTCAGGAAAATCTGATGAAGTAACAACTAATCTAATTCTCAACTTCCGTCTTCCAAAATCAATAACAACTGTTTTAGTAGGGATATCTTTACCTATTTCAGGTTTTTTAATGCAAGAATTATTTAAAAATCCTTTGGCTGAACCTTCTGTTCTTGGAATAAGTGCTATGTCAAGTTTAGGAGTTGCTATAGTAATCTTCTTATTATCTACAATTGGTCTTAATGAATATTTAAACAATCCTTGGTTAATAATTATTGCTTCATTTTTAGGTTCTATAACTGCATTATTTCTTGTAATTACACTATCTATAAAAATAAACTCTTCTTCATCTTTAATTATAATAGGTTTTATGATTAGTGGAATTGCTGGTGCTATAATTGGAATTATGCAATATTTTGCTCCATCAGATAGAATAAAATCTTATTTGGTTTGGGGATATGGCTCTCTTAGTGGTTTATCTTGGACTCAAATCATCATTTTTGCTGGTATTGTTCTTGTTGGAATTATACTTTCTCTTTATACATTAAAAGGAATTACCGCACTACTATTAGGTGAAAAATATGCCTTATCATTAGGAATCAATACAAAACAACTGCGTCTATTAATTCTATTCGCAACAGCTTTACTAACATCGGCTGCAACTGCATTTACAGGGCCAATTAGTTTTATAGGATTAATCATTCCTCATATTTGTCGTTCGTTATTAAAAACTGGAAATATGAAAAAATTATATGGATGGATTTTTATTTCCGGTATATGTTGTATGCTTTTATTTTCTATACTTACAGAAATTTTTCCTTTTGGTGTTTTACCAATTAATATTATAACTGCATTATTTGGAGCTCCTATCGTAATTAGTATTTTACTGAATAATAAAAATGAAATACGATGAAAAATACTATTTTACAACTAAAAAATATAACTGTTGGTTATGGAAATAAAAGAATAATCTCTAACATTAATACTTGTATTTCTGAAAATGAATTTATTGCAATTCTTGGTAAAAATGGAGCTGGTAAATCAACATTAATCAATACGATACTTGGTTATCAAAATGAATTAGAAGGTGATATTTTTCTTCATCAACAATCATTAAAAAAATTATCAAAAAAAGAAATTGCTCAAAATATTGCTATCGTTTTACCTCGATTAAATAATGTTCCTAAAATAAAAGTAAGCGAGTTAATTGAAATAGGTTTGATTGGACAACAAACTGAATTTAATAAAAAGGAAAAAGAAGATTTTATTATTCATATTCTTAATTTAGTTGGTATCCAACATCTAAAAAATAATTATGCTACAGAAATTAGTGAAGGACAATTACAACTTGTGATGATTGCAAGAGCATTAGCCCAAAATACCAAATTAATTATTTTAGATGAGCCAACTTCTAATCTTGATATTGCCAATCAATACAAAATTTTTAATCTTTTACATGAGTTAAAATCAAAAACAAGTCAATCTTTTTTAATGATTTCTCATGAAGCTGATTTGGCTTTAAACTATACAGATAAAATTTGGTGGATAGAAAATGGATTACTTTTCGAGGATATTCCAGAACAAATTGCCTATGAAAAGCAAATTATCCCAAAATTATCTGATCAAAATTTAATGTTCAATTCTGATGAAAATCGTTACAGTACTTCTACAAATAACACATTATCTATCAATGTAAAAGGCAATTCAGAATTAGCTTATTGGGTTAAAAATGGTTTTGTAAGAAATGGTTTTATTATTAAAAATAATTCTAAAATAACTATTGAAATCACAGAAAATAATATCATCTTTGGGGAGAAAATTTTTGTTAACATTCAAGAAATTATAACATTTATACAACAACAGTATGAAAAATATAATCATAACAGGAGCTAGTAGAGGGATAGGATACGAATTAGCAAAACAACATTTAGAATTAGGAAATCGTGTATTAACTATTTCTAGAAATACAGAAAAACTGAAAAAATTAAATAAGTTTTCTAAAGAAAATAACCATCAGTTTTTAGGATTAGATTTAACCGATTATAATCAAATTAATAATATACTAGAAGAAATAAAAGATTGGGAAACAATTGATATTTTATATAATAATGCTGGATTATGTATTAATAAACCATTTGAAAAAATTACTGAAGAAGATTTAATTTCATCATGGAGAATTAATTTTATGGCACCATATCGATTAATCCAACTTTTATTACCAAAATTTAAAACTTCATCTCATGTCGTAAATATATCTACAATGGGAGCAGTACAAGGATCAGTAAAATTCCCTGGATTATCTGTTTATTCTTCTTCTAAATCAGCAACAGTTAATTTAACTGAATTATTAGCAGAAGAATTAAAAGATAATGGTCCAAGAATAAATGCAGTTGCTTTAGGAGCGGTACAAACAGAAATGTTAGAAGAGGCATTTCCTGGTTATATAGCACCTACACAACCATGTGAAATGGCTGAATACTTAGTAGAATTTGGTTTAAATGGATGGAAATATTTTAATGGAAAAATTCAACAAGCTTCCATATCAACTCCTTAATTTTATAAAAATTTAATCATAAAAAAAATCCGATCGAATAATTCGACCGGATTTTTTATTTCTTCTAAAAAGTATTTTTTAGTAAGCAGCGTCTTTAATACGAGCTTTTTTACCACGTAATGCTCTGAAGTAGAAGATACGAGCTCTACGAACTTTACCTTTCTTGTTCACTTCAATTTTTTGTAATGCTGGCATGTTTACTGGGAAGATACGCTCTACTCCAACATCTCCAGACATTTTACGGATAGTGAAAGTTTCTGTAGTTCCTTGTCCTCTTCTTTGGATAACAACACCTTTAAAGAACTGAACACGAGTTTTTCCACCCTCTGTAATTTCTTGGTAAACTGTAATAGTATCACCAGCAGAAAAAGCTGGGAATTCTTTTTTAGCTACGTATTTTTCTTGTACGTATTTTACTAAATTTTCCATTTTTAATAATTTCAATTTATTTGTAATTGAGCAACTTACACGTCTATCGTCAGAGGTTGAACAATGTGGGTGCAAAATTAATCAAAAATATTTAGTTTACAAATCTTTAAAACTTTTTTTATGAATGAATTGATAAAATATTATCTGAAAAATTAATATTTGATAATTCTGCGCAAATAGCTTTTAAAGCAATTAAGCGAGCATCTTTTTTACTATCCGTTTCAATTTCTATCCAAGGAGAATGTTCTGATCCAGTTTTTTGAAACATTGTCTCAATATAAGCAGAATAATCATCCCATAGCTCTTGTGCTTTTTCATCTAATGCTCCAAGCTTCCATTGTTTCAATTCATTATCTTTACGTTTTTGTAAACGTTTTGCTTGCTCTTCTTTAGTAATTGTAAGAAAAATTTTAATTAAAATAATTCCATCATCTTGTAAAAGTTGTTCTACTTCTACAACTTGTTTTAAAAATTTATCATATTGATCTTTAGTACAAAAATTAAAAACTGGTTCTACAACTGCTCTATTGTACCAACTTCTATCAAAAAATACTATTTCTCCGGCATTAGGTAATTTCTCAAAATAACGTTGAAAATACCACTGTCCTTGCTCCTTTTCTGTTGGTTTTGGTAATGCTTCTACTCTATATTTCTTAGGATTGAGATATTCCGTAACCCTAGATATTGTTCCTCCTTTACCAGCAGCATCTCTTCCTTCGAAAATAATTAAAACACGCTTATTATTTTTTATTACTTGCAATTGTAATTCAAGTAAGTCTTTTTGTAAGTCTTTTAATTCTCTTTCATAAGCTAATTTTTCTTTAAACTTATCTTCTTTTATAACATTATGCTCTACAAGAAAATCTATAATTTCTTTTTTATTATTTATTTTCTCTAAATCATTTAAATTAACTTCTGCCATTTCATTATTTTTAGGTTAGTTATCTTCTTCAAAATTTTTAGGTTTTAATAATCTTAAGTTTTTATCTTCATAAGGAATCATATTCAGAATATGTTCTATAGATTCGACTCTTGCCTTATATTTTTTATTTGCATCAATTACTTTCCATGGAGCAAGTTCTGTATTTGTTCGCTCGAACATCACATTTTTATATTCTGAATACACATCAAATAATTCTTGTGCTTTTTTATCAACTGAACTATATTTCCATTTTTTGATAGGTGAATTTATAATGTCATTAAAACGTTTTGCTTGTTGTTCTTTTGTGATAGAAAAATAAATCTTTATTAAATAGATTCCAGAATTTATCCACATTCGTTCTATATCATTTACTTCACTCATAAAAAGTTCGTATTGTTCTTCAGTACAAAACCCATTCACTGGTTCTACAACTGCTCTATTGTACCAACTTCTATCAAAAAATACTATTTCTCCTTCTTGTGGTAATTTACGAACATAACGCTGAAAATACCATTGTCCATCCTCAGCTTCATTAGGCTTAGGTAAAGCTACAATCCTATATTCACGTGGATTTAGATGTTCTACTATTCTACGAATAGCTCCTCCTTTTCCTGCAGCATCTCTACCTTCAAAAACAATAACTACTTTCTTTTTATTTGTAGAAATCCAAGCTTGTAATTTTATTAATTCTTCTTGTAATTGCTCTATACGTTTTTCATATTTCATGGTACGTAAAGCTTTTACGAAATTCAATTGTCCATTATCTGATTGCAAAAGACTTATAAGACCTTTTTTTGTCTCAAGCAATTTTATGTCTTTTTTCTTTAATTCCATTTCAAATAATTTTAATAATTTATTTCTTTTACCATTCGATAATAACGTTGAATTATATTTGGATCAACCATTAAATCTATATCAGAATCCATTTTACCATCATAATTAAATAAAGATAGTAAATAGCGTATTGATTCTAATCGAGCTGAATTTTTATTATTTGCATTTACAACAATCCAAGGAGAAAAAGAGTTGTGAGTACGAGTAAACATTTGATTAATATAATAAGAAAATTCATCCCATAATTCTTGACCTTTTGCATCAACAGGACTATATTTCCATTTTTTTAAAGGATTATTTAATCTGGATTCAAACCTTCTTTGTTGTTCTTCTTTTGAAACAGAAAACCATAATTTTATAATATAAGTTCCTGATTCATATAACATATGTTCAAATTCGGCAACTTGTACCATAAATTGTTCATATTGCTGGTCTGTACAAAATCCCATTACAGGTTCTACAACAGCTCTGTTATACCAACTTCTATCAAAAAATACTATTTCACCAGCATTTGGTAATTCTTTTATATAGCGATTGAAATACCATTGATTGATTTCTACATCTGTAGGTTTATTTAAAGCAACAACACGCATTGTTCTGGGATTAAGATGTTGTCGGAAACGACGAATTGTACCTCCTTTTCCAGAAGCATCTCTTCCTTCAAAAATAACTGCAACCTTTTTACCTTGAGTAGATATCCAATTTTGGAGATTAACTAATTGAGATTGTAATTTTAATAATTCTGTTTCGTATTCAAATTTTTCTAAAACATTTTTGTAAAAAATATTATTATCTTGATTTTCTAAAAGAAAATTATGAAGTTCTTCTGTCGTAGAAAATTCTGATATATTTTGCTTTTTCATCTTAAATGTTATCCTTTGTAAATTATTCTTGAAGATAAAAAAAATTAAAGACTATTGATTCATAAACTAGATGAAAAAATATCATTTTTCTTTTAAGTTATTATATCGTAAAGATTGTTTAATTTTACCATCAAATCATCTACAGATGAAAGTTATATTTTTCATAACACTTATATTAACAATTACTTTTAGACCATTGTTACCTATTATAGCTTATACAATTAACTATGATAGAATTATAAGTGATTTATGTGAAAATAGAGAGAAACCTGAATTACTTTGTAATGGATTTTGTTATATAAAAAAAGAGTCTAATAAAGAAAAATCAAATTCATTAAATGATAAATATGAAAAAAACTTTATTAAGATTTATGAAGCACTTATAATCAACAATGACAAACTATTATTAAATTATATTCTAAAATATTCTGAATCAATTAAATTTGAATATTATAAAGTTATTGTTTCTAATGGACTAATAACAAAAGTTTTTCATCCTCCAATTTGTACTTTTATTTAGGTTTAAAATTTTTCTTAGCTAAAAATTTTAAAGTAAATAATTACTATAATTTAATACAATAAAAATGAATTCAATAAAATATACTTGTTTAATCCTTTCTATAGGATTAACAATTGTTTCTTGTGATAAGAAAAAAGAAAATACTCAAAATAATGATTTTGAGGTAAAGCATATTTCTCATGAAGAAATGAAAGCTGCGACTAAATTAGATATTGCAGTTGTAAATGATGTAGATCCTATTTGTGGAATGAACACAAAAGAACATCTAGGAGATACAGCGACTTACAAAGGAAAAGTTTATGGTTTCTGCTCTACAATGTGCAAAGAAGAATTTTTGAAAGATCCAGAAAAACATATACATGAATAAGCAATTAGTAACTATTGTAATAATTATTTTAGGTGTTATTGGTAGTGTGTTTTGGTTGAAAAATAAGCCTAAGGACAAACTATACACTGTTATGAAAGTTCCTGAATTTTCGATGACAGATCAAAATAATCAAACAATTACGAACAGAGATATGCTGGGAAAAGTTTATGTTGTTGAGTTTTTCTTTACAAGCTGTCCAACAATATGTCCAATTATGAGTAATAATTTGAGAAATGTAGAAGATGAAATTAATAATCCTAATCTTGGTTTTATATCTGTAACTATTGATCCCAAAAGAGATACTCCAGAAAGGTTATTAGATTATGCAAAAAGAATAGGTGTAAAAAGCGTTAATTGGCATTATCTTACTTCAGACAGAGAAACTATTCAAAATTTAGCAGATCAGTTTAATATTTATGTTGGGAAAGACGAAACTACTGTAGAGGGATTAAATCATAGTGGAAAACTTGCGTTAGTTGATAAGCAAGGAAATATAAGAAGTAGATACAATGAAGCTGGTGTACCAATTTTATTTTATTCTGGCTTAAATTATAAAGATCCAAACGGAAAAACTCCTTCTTTATCTGGAAAATATCATCCTGAAATTGAATATTTAAAAGAAGATATTAAAAAATTATTAGCGGAATAATACATTATCATTAATGTATAATAAAGCTGTTTAAAATTTTGTTCTATTTTTTTGGCAATTGCTTCGCACCGTGCTTTTCGCTATATCTTTTTAGATTAGTCATTCATTTCGACTTCGCTCAATGACCAATCAAGAAAGGATACCGCTTCAATCACTATTGCAAATAAAAGGTAAATAATTCATGAAATATATTCTAAAAAAATAGTTTAAATAACTTCAATATATTAACATTAAAAACTTCACAGAATTAATTATTCTGTGAAGTTTTTTTTTATTATTTCTATCAACTAAATTAAAGAATATCATATTTCATACTAAATATCCTCTTGTAATGATATAAAACAAGGTGAATAAATTATAGTATTTTGCTATATTTCATTAGAATAATCTATAATACTTTGAGTATAATCCAAAAAAAGAATCAATAAACGGAATTGATTAACTAGTAAAAACAATCTTGTAAAGTTGTTTTTACTAGATACTTTGAAATAACTACTCGCATAATAATAAAATGCAATATTATTATATATCCAAAATACTGATTTAAAGATAAATAAAAAGCTCGATACAAAAATGTATCGAGCTTTTTGATGTTTTATAAAAACTTTCTAATTGTATTGACTAGAAAGGGTATTCATAAATTTTTGATTCGTGGAAGTAAGGGTGACCTTTAGCTTCTAAGTTCAATTTAGATAATGCATTCATTACAACGAATGTAAATAAACCTGCAATACCTACTAATGAACCAATCTCCATGAATCCAAAGTTATGGAATGGACCAACAGCTGCTGGCATGATTTGGTTGTAGAAATCCCAGTAGTGACCTGCTACGATTACAAACCCCATTACAAAAACGATTTGGTAACGACGTTTCATGCTTGATGAAATTAAAATCAAGAATGGAGCAACTAAGTTGATAATCAACATCCAGAAATATAATGGATATTGAGCCATACGTTGTTGGAAGTATTGAACTTCTTCTGGTATGTTAGCGTACCATTGTAACATGAATTGACAGAACCATAAGTATGACCATAATAATGAGAAACCGAACATGAATTTTGTTAAATCATGTAAGTGGTTATCATTGAATAATGGTAAAGATCCTTTTCTTTTTAAGTAAATAGAAATGATTGCCATAATAGAAACAGCTGAAACTAAATATGAAACCATTCCATACCACATAAATAATGAAGAGAACCAGTGTGGATCTAAAGACATGATAAAATCCCAAGCAAAAGCTGCAGAACAAATTGCAAAAATTACTAAGTAGATTACCGATTTAGTATATAATTGAGAATATACTTTTAAATCACCGTGAGCTTCATCTAATTTACGAGTAGCATTTTTGATAACAAATACCATTAATGATAATACTACTAAATAAATGATTATACGGATAGTCCAGAATGGAACATTTAACCATAATTGAGCTTTATTAGCCATAAATATATCATATTTTGGGCTATTAGGATCAATTAAGTCAGCATCCATCCAGTGGTATAAATGATTCAAGTGAAATGTAGAACCTAAAGCTACGATACCTACAAGAACAGCTCCTACAGGTAAGAAAGTAGCAATACCTTCCATAACACGTGAAACAACCATAGACCAACCAGCATTAGCTACAAATTGAATACATAAGAAAAACAATGCAGATGCTGCAATACCAAACGATAAATATGCTGGTACATAAAAAGCAGCCCAAGGTCTGTTTTTCAATAAGTTTTCTAAGTGATGCATATGCTCTTCGTGATTTGTATTTAAAGATGCATAAGAATCTGTAATATAATCACCGAAAAATTGAGTTGGGTGAGCTTCAATTAAACCGTTGATATATTCAGTTGAATTAGCAACATCTTGTTGATGTAAGAAAAATCCTATCCCATAAAGTACAACTCCTATCACAATCATGACAAAAGATGCAGTTCTTAATTTTGGGGAAAATGTATATTGCATAATAATTAACTTATTTTATAATTTATTTAGTTGCTTCTTCACTTGCTTCTTTAGCAGGTTCAGCTGATGCTGCAGGAGCAGCCTCTTTAGAATCCCCACCTTTTAAACTCATTACATACTCAGCAACTCTCCAACGGTCTGCAGGTGTCATTTGAGAGGCATAAGAACCCATCGCATTTTTACCGTACATAATTACATGATAAACAGAACCAACTGTTAAATCTCTTTCACTATAGTTAGGAACTCCAGAGAAAGCTTTTGATTTTACAATAGAACCTTGTCCATCACCAGCATCACCATGACAAACTGCACAGTTTTGGTGAAATAATAATTTCCCTCTTTCTAAATCTGTAGCTTTATTAGCTGCATTTAAAGGAGCAGAAGTTACTTTTTTAGCTTCAGCATAACCTGCATTATTATTTTTAAAAGGCCAAGGTAAGATGTCACCATCTGTTCTTGATACTGCACCTTCTACAGATTCTAAAGCAGACATATTATGATTTTTACTAAATACAGGAACTTCCGAGTTTTCCTCGTCATGAGGATAACCAAAAGTTGCTTTTTGGTAAGGATCATATGCTGTAGCATAGTACATATCTGGCATATATACTATACTTGGCTTACGTTTTTTATCAGAACAAGAAGTTATAATAATACTTCCTAGTCCTATAAGTAGTGCTATTTTTTTCATTATGCTTCTTGTACTAAATTGTTAACATTAGATTCTATTAAATCACCTTTTACAGTAACTTCTTCAGCACCAGTTTCTACAAAAACATTTTTGATTTTTTCAACATCAGATGTTCTAATTTCAATTAAGAATTTATCATCTGTTGTACGAGGATCAGGATTTTTTGCTTTTGCACCAGGATACATTTTATTACGCACTAAGTATGTTAATGACATAAAGTGAGCAGCACAAAATACTGTCAACTCGAACATAATAGGAACGAAAGCTGGCATATTTTGTCCCCAAGAGAAAGAAGGTTTACCTCCGATATCTTGAGCCCAGTCATGATTCATAATAAACCATGTCATTAAAGATGCTAAAGTTGTACCAAATGCACCGTAGAAAAATGCTAGATCAGAAATACGTGTTTTTCTAAGACCTAAAGCTTTATCTAAACCGTGTACAGGGAAAGGTGTATATACTTCATCTATTGTAATACCTTGTTTACGAATAGATTTTACTGCTTTTAATAAATCATCATCGTCTCCGTAAAGACCATAAACGATTTTAGTGTTCGTGATGCTCATCTTCAGTATGATGTTTTTTATAGCTTTCGCCTGATGATTTCAAAATAGTTTTTAATTCAGATTGTGAAATAACTGGGAATGTACGTGCGTACAATAAGTATAACACAGAAAAGAATCCCATAGTACCTAAGAAGATACCTACGTCTACCCATGAAGGCATAAACATTGTCCAGCTCGATGGTAAATAGTCACGAGATAAGTTGATAACGATAATATCAAAACGCTCGAACCACATACCGATGTTAACTACAATAGAGATAACGAATGTCCAGAAGAAGTTTCTTCTGATTGGACGAATCCATAATAATCCTGGTACTAAAACGTTACAGATAATTAACGCCCAGAATGCCCACCAATAAGGTCCTGTTGCTGCTCCTGGAGAAAAGTATGTAAAGTCTTCGTAACGAGATCCTGAATACCAAGCGATCCATAACTCTGTTAAGTATGCTACTGCAACCATACCACCTGTTACAACGATTACAATATTCATGTACTCGATGTGTTTACGTGTGATATAATCTTCGTAGTGTAAAACTTTACGCATTACACTTAATAATGTTTGTACCATCGCGAAACCAGAGAAAATAGCTCCGGCAACGAAATATGGAGGATATACTGTTGAGTGCCATCCTTTGATTACCGACGTTGCGAAGTCAAAAGATACAATCGTGTGTACCGAGAATACTAATGGTGTACATAAACCAGCTAATACCAAAGATAACTCTTCGAAACGTTGCCAGTGTTTTGCTCCACCACCCCATCCGAATGATAAGATTCCGTAGATTTTCTTAGCGAATGGTTTTGTTGCACGGTCACGTACCATAGCGAAGTCAGGAATTAATCCCATCAACCAGAAAACTGTTGATACAGAGAAATACGTAGAAATCGCGAATACGTCCCATAATAATGGTGAGTTAAAGTTAGGCCATAAAGATCCAAATTGGTTAGGAATTGGGAATACCCAGTACATTAACCATGGACGACCCATGTGAATTACAGGGAATAACGCTGCCTGTACAACGGCGAAGATCGTCATGGCTTCCGCAGAACGGTTAACCGACATTCTCCATTTTTGACGGAATAATAATAAAACGGCTGAGATTAACGTACCAGCGTGACCGATACCTACCCACCATACGAAGTTGGTGATATCCCATCCCCAGTTAATCGTTCTATTCAATCCCCATACACCAATACCAGTTCCTACTGTATAAGCAATTGCTCCAACACCAAAGATGAATGCAACCATTGCTATACTGAAACATGTCCACCACAATTTACTTGCTGGCGTCTCAATTGGACGAGCAATGTCTACTGTGATATCGTGGTAGGTTTTATGTCCTAAAATAAGGGGTTCTCTTACCTGTGATTCGTAATGTGACATATTTGTTTACCTTATTAATTCTTTACTAATTTAATTAAGCTTGTTCTTTTCTGTTTCTAACTTTTACTTGATAGATAACGTTTGGTTTTGTACCAATTTCTTCTAATAAAACATAAGAACGTTTATCTTTTGAAGCTGCTCTTACTTCAGATTTATCATCATTGATATCACCAAATTTCATCGCACCTGTTCCACAAGCAGCAGCACAAGCAGCAGCAGCCATAAACTCTTCGTCTTTAACTACTCTATTCTCTTTCTTAGCTTTTAAGATTGCAGCTTGAGTTTGTTGGATACAGAATGAACATTTCTCAATTACTCCTCGTGTACGTACAACAACGTCTGGGTTAAGTACCATACGACCTAAATCATTGTTCATGTGGAAGTCATATTTGTCATTATTCGCCCAGTTAAACCAGTTGAAACGACGTACTTTGTAAGGACAGTTATTTGCACAATAACGAGTACCAACACAACGGTTATAAGCCATCATGTTTTGACCTTGACGACCATGAGATGTTGCACCTACTGGACACACAGTCTCACAAGGAGCGTGGTTACAGTGTTGACACATCATTGGTTGGAAAATCACATCTGGATTTTCTGCTTGAGGCTTAATTAAACGTTTATATTGTTGTGGCTCATTATCTGGGTCAGATTCTATAGCTACTTCTTGTGTTAATTTTCCTTCAGGATCAGCATAAGTTACATCAGAGTAGTAACGGTCAATTCTTAACCAATACATATCTCTAGACATACGCATTTGCTCTTTACCTACTGTAGGTGTATTATTTTCTGCTTGACAAGCAATAACACAAGCTCCACAACCAGTACAAGAGTTCATATCAATTGTTAAATTGAAATGAGGACCTGTTGTACGATCAAAACTGGCCCATAAATCTACTTCATCAGAAGGAGAATCTCCTCTCCAAGTAGGTAAATTAGATCCTGGATTCCATTGTTCTTTATCTTTATTAATAAAATCACCTAATGAAACTTCTCTAGCAATTTCATAACGTCCCATCAAAGTAGGTTGTTGTTGCATATTTGCAAATTCGTGCTTATCTGTACGAGAAGATTTTTCAATCTTAACATTAGAAGCACCAACATTACCATCATATAAAGTAAATGCATTAACACCTACATTATTAGCAACTTTACCAGCTTTTGTACGACCATAACCAAATGCTAAACCTACAGTACCAATAGCTTGACCTGGTTGAATAAATACAGGAACATTTTCCAATGCAACACCATTAACAGTTAAGTTTACAAACTCACCATCAAATTGCATTCTTCCATTGTGTACATTGTAGTTATCTTGGATTTGGATACCTAATTTCTCAGCATCATTAGGATTAACCGTTAAATAGTTATCCCATGAGTTTCTAGAAATTGGATCTGGTAACTCTTGTAACCAAGGGTTATTAGCTTGTGTACCATCTCCTAAACCAGATTTAGAATAGAATTGAATTTCCCATTCTGTAGCTTTAGCAGAAGCTAATTTTGATACAGCAGTAGAAACAACTCCAGTATTAGCAGTGAAAGAACTATTTTCTGAAGATTCATTATAACCATTATATAATGCTTTGTTAAAATCTACACCTAATTTAGGTAAAACAGTTGCTTCCCAGTTTTGCTTAACATAAAGATAAAATGGAGAAACTTTTTGTCTTGTAGCAGACGTAGCCATAACCATAATTGGATCATTTGGATCTTCTACCTCAACAACTTTAGTTTGACCAGTTAACCAAGCTATTAATGAATCTTGAAATTGACGAGAATCAAAAATGCGAGGAATAGTTGGTTGTTGTAATGAGTAAACACCAGTTAATGGGTTGAAATCATTCCAAGATTCTAATGCATGAGTAACAGGAGCAATAACATCCATTACAGAAGCAGTTTCATCTAATTTTTCTACTAAACCAACTTTTAATCCAATATTTTTAAATGCAGCTTCAATCTCTTTTGAGTTTTTAGCATTATAAATTGGATTTGTTTGGAAGTTTAATAATACACCAACTTGTCCAGCTTTTGCTTCAGTAACAAATTGTTTGAATGTAGTATCATTTGATTCTTTAAGTAATACAGCTTTTCCTGTAATTGCAGCAGAACCTAAAATTTGGTTAATTGCATAAGAAATTGCGATAGCTTCTTTTGAACCATCAGCCATAACTACAGCTTTAGAACCTTTAACTTTTAATTCTGCAACAATAGATTTAGCTTCTTTTGAAGAAACCGAACCTCCTGTTAATCCACTATAAACTTCAGCTAATACTTTTTCAGTATCAGTTGGTTTTAAAGGAAAACGAGTATCAGCATTTGCACCAGTTAAAGATAAAACAGATTCAACTTGGATATGACGTAACATGTTTGGACCTGGTTTACGAACAACTCCGTAATCACCTTCCATTCCACCTCCGTTAAAATCTCCTAAGAAATCTGCATTAAAAGAAACAACTAATTCAGAATTTTTAAGGTCATAGAAAGGTAACTCTCTTTTTCCATAAACTTCTTGAGCTGCATCTAAAGCATTAGAAGATGATACTGCATCATATACTACATGTTGAGTTGTAGGATATTTTGCTGCAAAATCAGCAATCAACTTTTTAGTTGTAGGAGAAGGTAAAGAAGGAGTTAAAATAACTACTTTTTTACTTCCTACAGATGTTAATGCTTTAGAAACACGTGCATCTATTTCTTTCCAAGAAGTTGCTTTAAAATTATCACCACCATTACTTAATGGTGTCTTTATTTTATCTGAATCATATAAAGATAATACAGATGCTTGAACTCTAGCATTTGTAGATCCAAAATATTTAGCTCCTTTATTTGCATCAATTCTAATAGGACGACCCTCTCTTGTTCTTACTAAAACATTAGCGTAATCGTAACCATCAAAAACAGTAGATGCATAATAAGTAGGTACACCAGGCATAATGTTATCTGGTTTAACTACATAAGGAACAGATTTTACGATTGGAGCTTCACAGGCTGCTAATGTAACAGCGGCTGTACTGAACCCTAAAATCTTCAAAAAGTCACGTCGTGAAGTTTGACTATTCTCCATGGCGTTATCATTCCCTAAGAAATTATCTACAGGAATTTCTTCTGCAAATTCGTTGGTAGTTAACTTTTCATTTAATGTATTGTCAGTTAACTCCTCAAAACTTTTCCAGTAATTTTTCTTCGAAGCCATTTATACTCCTCTCTTTTTTATATTAATAATGACATTTACCACACTCTAAACCTCCGATAGCATCAACTGTAATCTTAGTTGCGTCACCGTACTGTTTTTTCAGTTTTTCGTGTAGTTCTGCGTAATATTCTTTGTTATACTCGTTGTCCATATCTACCTCAGTAGTTCTGTGACACTCGATACACCATCCCATTGTGAAATCATTCGCCATTTTTACTTCGTTCATTTCATCAACACGTCCGTGACATGCGAAACAAACTTGGTCTCCTGATCCAATGTTCAATTCTTTAGCATTTGGAATAGTTCCATCTTTAATTGCTTTCTTAATCGCTTTCTCTCCTGCTACAACGTGTTGCGCGTGGCTAAAGAATACGAAATCTGGCATATTGTGGATACGTACCCATTCGATTGGTTTTTGTGGACCATCGTATTTGTTCGTTTCTGGATTCCATCCAATCGCTTTATACATTTTTTGGATTTCTCCTGTATAGAAGTTCTTAACCGCCTCCTCATCAGCGAATTTACCAGAAGTGATTAATTCTTCTTCGAAGTAATCTCCTTTGTATTCTTTGATTGTTTTGTGACAGTTCATACATACGTTTGGTGAAGGAATTCCAGACACTTTACCGTATTTAGCAGAACTGTGACAGTACTGACAGTCGATACCTTGTACACCTGCGTGAACTTTGTGAGAGAAATAAATTGGTTGTTCTGGCTCGTAACCTTTATCAACACCAATTCCCATTAATCCCCAATACACGTTGTACAATGCAAAGAATGCTAATACTGCGATTAACACACCACCAACTTTTTGGTATTTCTGAAAGAATTCAGCAAAAGAAAAAGCTACTCTTTCAGTTTCTGCATTTAATTCCTCTGTAGCTGTCGCTTTAACTAATGCATTAACGCGAACCAAGATCCACAATAATAATACCGCTAAAACAACAAAACCTACTGCAATTACTCCTGAATTAGCTCCACCTCCTTGTGCAGCCTCAGCAGCTTTTTTCGCAGCGGCTTCTTTCTTTTTCGCAGCTTTAGCTTCTTCAAAAGCCTTAACTCCTGCATCAGGATCAGCTGTATATGCTAAAATATTATCAATATCACCTTCTGATAAGTTAGGGAAAGCTAACATTTCAGTGTTATTGTAATCAGCATAAATTTTGTTTGCATACGCATCTCCTGATTCACGCAAAGCTTTGTTGTCCTTAATCCAAGCGTGTAACCACTCTTTTCCAAGTCCAGCTTCTTCTTGTACGCGTTTCTCAACATTACGTAATTCCGGCCCAATTAATTTACCATCAATCTGGTGACATGCAGTACAGTTGGCTTCGAATAATTCGTAACCTTTTCCTGCATCTTGGGCATTTGCTAGGGAGAACGTCGATAGTATTATCGCGCAGCTCCATAAACGTATTCTTTTTAGAAATCTTGCCTTCATTTACTTAAAATAATCTCAGTTCGTTGTTTCTTTTAATTAGTTTTTATTTGAACACTTAACTAAAAGCAAAAATAGGGTCAATACTTAATAAAATCATAAATATTACCTACTGAACTTTGTCATTCTAGTTAATTTAAAATGTTTCTAAATTAAACGTTAAAAAACAAGACGTCACTAGTATAAAAAAATACCTGTTTTGATCGTTAAAAAAAAAATATAATAGAAATTAACTTATTGTTTAATTTGATTTTATGTTTTACTTCTAAAAAAAATAACCATTAAAATAAATAATCAACAATATATTTTTAATTTACTTAATTGTTAGAAGTATATTTGTAAAAATTAATTTATCTATGAAAAGTTATATCATAATATTTTTTACCTTGTTTTCAATATCAATTTTTGCTCAAGAAAAAATAGACACTGTAAAAATTATTAATAATGGAACATTAAACATGGAAATTGATTCTAGTATTTACAATGTATTAAAAACTAGAGAAGATTCAACCTGCACGTATAACACACCTACAAAATCAATTACAGAGAAAAGAAATACAGGTAGAGCAAATGATCCATGTTATGGCAATGCACAAATAAACGGCTACAAAATTCAGATCTATTATTCTAAAAATAGAAATGAAGCCAATAAAGTAAAAGAAGAATTTAATTCTATTCATCCTGAGTTATCTGCTCAAGTAACTTATTTTACACCTGACTATAGAGTACTTGTGGGTGATTATACTTCTAAAAATTCCGCAGCATCTGACATAAGAAAATTGAAATCTAAATACAATAATGCTTTTTCGATTCCATTCAAAGTCTTATGTAGAAAAGCTAAATAATAAAAAAGGATTGTGGTCAACCACAATCCTTTTTATTATAAAATCATCTCTTTAAATGGAATAATAATATCATATCCTTTATTTCTAAAATACTCCTCAAAACCTTCTCTTTTTGTAACTAAAACAAAATCCCCTCCCCAAGCTCCTAAGCTTTTTACACAACCTTTATAATCGGAAAAATATAGATCTTTTACTTTAGGTTGTTTCATAAATTTAGATAAAATTTGTTGATATTCATCCATAATCAACTCGAAGCTAGGTAAATTATCAACAGTAATTATTTCTTCGACTAAATCAGACAAATAACTAATCATTTTAAAATCTTTTGCTTTATTTTTATAATGATCCCCAACAACTGCCTGTGTATCTTGCTTTTGATTCAAATAAACAAAAAATAAATCATCAATAAAATTCCAATTAATATTTATCTTCTCGATATTTAAAGGACTATTTGTAAATATTATAGGTTGAGAATTACTAGCACAAGCAATATCATAACCACTTGTATTAAATGTAAGTTTATTTAAATTAAATGGGTTAATATTTACAAATTGACTAATCAAATCAATCAATGTTGAACTACTACCCAATCCCCATTCTTGAGGATAATCTAATTTTGTTGAACAAGAATAACTAATATTTGATTGAAAAAAATCTGAATTTAAAATTTTAGCTTGAATTAAAATATTTTGCAAAGATTTAGCAAGTTTATAATTTGAAGAATCAATAATTTTTAAAGAATTTAATTCAAAGTTAGCTTCAAACCATAATGAATCATCATATTTTTTAGCAACCCATTTTAATTTATTATTTTCAATAGGATTTTGCTCAACAAAAAGACATTGCCCAAATTTAGTGGGCAACGCAAATGCTTTTGCTCCATCCATTACAATATATTCCCCTATAAGGAATAATTTTCCATTAGAACGGAACTTTTTCATTATTATATTGCTGCTGAAGACACCTCAGCTTCTTTATTAATCTTTTTAATTAATCCTTGTAAAGTTTTACCAGGACCAACTTCAATAAATTCTGTAGCTCCATCTGCAATCATATTTTGTACAGATTGAGTCCACTTTACAGGAGCTGTTAATTGCATTATTAAATTCTTTTTAATTTCAGTAGGATCAGTAACAGCAACTGTTGTTACATTTTGATAAACTGGACAAATTGGAGAGTTAAAAGTAGTTTCTTCAATAGCTTTTGCTAATTCTTCTTCAGCAGGCTTCATTAATGGAGAGTGAAAAGCTCCACCAACTGGTAATACTAATGCACGTTTTGCACCTAATTCTTTTAATTTTTCACATGCTAAATTTACAGCTTCTATTTCTCCAGAAATAACTAATTGTCCTGGACAATTGTAATTTGCAGCTACAACAACACCTTCAATTTCTTGACATGTTTTTTCTACGATATCATCATCTAAACCTAAAATTGCTGCCATTGTAGATGGGTTAGCTTCACAAGCTGATTGCATAGCTAAAGCTCTTTTATATACTAACTTCAATCCTGATTCAAAATCCAAAGTTTCATTAGCTACTAAAGCAGAAATTTCACCCAAAGAATGCCCTGCAACCATTTCTGGTTTAAAATTAGGTAAAGATTTAGCTAAAATAACAGAATGTAAAAAAACTGCTGGCTGTGTTACTTTTGTCTGTTTTAAATCCTCGGCAGAACCTTCAAACATAATTGTTTTAATATCAAAACCTAAAATATCATTTGCTTTGTCAAATAATTCTTTTGCTATAGCAGAATTTTCATACAAGTCTCTACCCATCCCTGTAAATTGAGCTCCTTGCCCAGGAAAAACATATGCTTTCATTACTTTTCTTATTATTTTAAAATTCAAATTTATGAATTACAAATTAATTTTATTCGCTTATTTTACATTAGTATATTATTTAATAATTTAATTTTGTTTATATAACAATAAAAAATGAGCAAATTACCTATATTAATGTATCATAATATAACAACAGATATTAGTAAAAGAGATAAATTAACAGTTCACAAGAATTTACTTGAAAAACAATTTAAGTACTTAGTAAAAAAGAACTATAAAACTCATTTTTTAAGCGAATTAGATCATAAAAGTATTCTTACTGGCAAAAATATTATAATAACTTTTGATGATGTCACCAAAAATCAATTAGAGTTTGCTATTCCATTATTAAAAAAATATAATTTAAAAGCAACATTTTTTATTCCATTTGCTTATGTAGGAAAATATGATGAATGGAATAACAGTAACGAAGCTATAATGTCTACAGAAGATTTAAAAAGTATAAATAATGAATTTGAGCTTGCTTACCATTCATTTTATCATAGAAAATACAGTATTTTAACTAAAGAAGAAATTGCAAATGACTTTTATTTATCTGAAAAATATAAAAAAGAGAATAATATTAAATTACATCAATCACTAGCTTATCCTTATGGTAATTTTCCAAAAAAAAATCCTGAAAAGCAATTATTTTTCAAAACTTTAAAAAACAATAAAATGATTTATGGATTAAGAATTGGAAACAGAATAAATAAGTTTCCTTTTGAAAATCCATTTGAAATAAATAGAATAGATATTAAAGGAAATGAATCGTTTTTAAAATTTATTTTTAAAATTAATTTTGGTAAATTATTTTAAAATAAAAAAGCAATCAATTATATTAATGATTGCTTTTTTATTTTAAAATAATTTTTGTTCTTCTTTATATATTTCATCCAGAAATTTATATCTATTTGCAATAGAAATAGCATGTAATTTTGATATTTTATACCCTTGTATTCCATCTAAAAAACCAAGTCTTAATATATAATAATTAAAAAATCTATATAAAGGCTTTATTTTATAATGATAAAATGTAGGTTTTAAATTCTTTATACGAAGTTCTTGAGCTCTTAATTTTGAATAGACATTTAATTTTTCTAGATAAAAATTTTCATCAACAAATGTATGATGCTTTATTTTATGCTTAATTTTTCCTATCTCAGAATCGCAAATTAACAATTCATGTACTTTTAAATTATCTACATACTTACATTTAGATTTTTTGAAAACACGTACAGCTTTTACATTTTGTTGCCCTGAATATTTTATTTTTTTTTCATTGAAATAAAAATCATGACAAACGTAATAAGCAGCTTTTACATTTTTAGAATTTACAGTTGAAACAATTTCTTTAATCAAATCCTCAGACAATTCTTCGTCAGCATCAAAAAAAGTAACCCAATCATTTTTAGCAAGAGAAAGAGCAAAATTACGTTGCGCAGTAAAATTATCAAATTTCCTTTTTACAAAATGTACTTTTGGATTTTTTATAGCCAATTCTTCTGTTTTATCGGTACTAAAAGAATCTACAATAATTATTTCTTCTGCATATGAAGCTTCATCAAGAAAACGTAAAATATTGTCTTCTTCATTATAAGTAATTAGCAGTGCAGAGATTTTTATAGACATATTCTATAATTGTTGGTTAGTTATAATAGTTATTTTTTTATAATCAAGATTTTATATGTTTATCTAAAAACTCACTTAATGACTTTTTAAACAACTCAAAATCAAAGTAAGAATAAAATTCATTCACCCTTTTCTTTATCTTATTATTTGTTAAATAATCAAATTTTTCTGGAAAATAATCATTTAAATGTACACTTACATGATTAACATTATCTTCAAAGGTTGCCCAAACATTTTTATTTATCCAAGGAGAAAAAATAATAAATGATTTTTTACCTACAGCTTTTGCCATGTTAATAGCTCCTCCATCATTACCTACAATAATATCACACTCATTAACAATTGCAATAAAAGTTCTCAAATCTTTCGCTAACAAATCAAAATAAATTTTTGATTTTGTCTTTTCCGACAATTGTTCATAAACAATTTTAGCTTCATTTAATTGTTTAGGAAAATAATTAAACAATATATTAACATTATGGTTATTACCTATGTAATCCACTAGTTGAGCCATTTTATCTAACGGATAAGTTTTAGTAGAATCAGAACCTAATAAACTAATCATAACAGTTTTTCTAGATTCATCTACTCCATGTTCTATAAATATTTTTTTTGCATATTGTATTTCCTCGCTTGTTAAATATAATTTAGGATGTGTCTCAATAGGTTTTTTTATTCCTAAAGGAGACAACAATGCTAATCTATGTTCAATAGCTAATCCAAGGTGAGTAAATGAATCTTTATGTTTAATTACATTATCAGTATATAAAAATGTTCTACCTATTTTTTTATAAGAAATTTTTTTAGGAGCATTATTAATAAAAACATCAACCCAGCTTTGAAGTTTTGAATAAGCATCTATAACAACATCATAATCATTTTTATTAATTTGTTTTGAAAATTTAATAAGATTAAAAAGATTATTATTTTTAGATTCATTAAAAACAATTTTATTATCTATATAAGGATTGTTTTCCAGAACAGGTAATGTATTATTATTTATAAGATAATCTACAGTAGCATTAGGGTACTTTTTTTTGATATTTTCACACAGCAAAGAAGTTAGCAATACATCTCCTATCATCTTGTGTTGAATAATCAAAATTTTCATAAATCATAAAGTTATAAAAGCAAAACTACTAAATATTGTTGTTATTATAAAACAAAAAAAATCCTATCAAATATTTAATAGGATTTTTTTATTTATTTACATCATTACTTATACCGCTACGTTATGATCACGTAAAGCATCATTTAATGAAGTTTTTTTATCTGTACTTTCTTTTCTTTTTCCGATAATTAAAGCACAAGGAACTTGAAATTCTCCTGCAGCAAATTTCTTTGTATATGATCCCGGTATTACGACAGAACGATCTGGAACATATCCTTTTATTTCTACAGGTTCATTACCCGTAACATCAATAATTTTAGTTGATCCTGTTAATACAACATTAGCACCTAAAACAGCCTCTTTACCTACTCTAACCCCTTCAACAACGATACAACGAGAACCAATAAAAGCATTATCTTCTATAATAACTGGCGCAGCTTGTAAAGGCTCTAAAACACCTCCAATACCAACACCTCCAGATAAATGAACATTCTTACCTATTTGAGCACAAGAACCAACTGTTGCCCATGTATCAACCATAGTTCCTTCATCAACATAAGCTCCTATATTAACATAAGAAGGCATTAAAATCACACCAGAAGAAATATAGGCTCCATAGCGAGCGACTGCATTAGGAACAACACGAATACCTTTCTCAGCATAATTTCTTTTCAATTCCATTTTATCATGGTATTCAAAAATCCCAACTTCTAAAGTCTCCATCTTCTGAATAGGGAAATACATTACTACTGCTTTTTTTACCCATTCATTAACTTGCCATCCGTTTTCGGTTGGTTCTGCACAACGTAATTCTCCATTATCAATCAACTCAATAACCTCTCTAATTGACGATTGTGTTTCTTCTTCTTGTAACAATTCTCTATTGTCCCAAGCTTTTTCTATTATATTTTTTAATTTCTCCATCATTATTTTATTAAAAGCAAAGATAAATTAATATTATATATTTTAATGAATCATTTTTTTCAAAAAAATACATTTTATGATTATCTATTAGACCGTTTTTATAAATTTGCAAAATGGCAAGAATATTATCGTTAGATTATGGAGGAAAAAGAACAGGAATTGCAGTTACAGATGAACTACAAATTATAGCTTCTCCTCTTGATACAATTGAAACATCTAAATTATTAGATTTTCTAAAACAATACATTGCTCAAGAAAACGTTTCAGATATTGTTATTGGTCTATCAATTAGATTTTCAGGAGAATTAAATGACATTGAAAACCAAATTCTACCTTTTATCGAAAAATTCTCAAAGGAATTTCCTACTATAAAAGTTCATAGAGAAAATGAAATGTTTACATCTAAAATGGCTTCAAGAGCTATGTTTGAAGGAGGAATGAAAAAGAAAAAGCGTCAAGAAAAAGGAATAGTAGATAAAGTAAGTGCTGTAATAATTTTACAATCTTTTTTGTCACATAAACTTTAACAAATTGTATCTTTGCGCTTAAAATAATAAAAAAACCAAAAAATGGTACTACCTGTTGTAGCTTATGGAGATCCTGTTTTGAGAAAAAAATCTCAAAATATAGATAAGGATTATAAAAATTTACAAGAACTAATAGACAATATGTTTGATACTATGTACGATTCTAATGGTGTAGGTATTGCCGCACCTCAAATTGGAAAAGACATTCGTTTATTTGTTGTAGATTGCTCTCCATTTGAAGAAGACGAGGATTATGAAGACGTAAAAGATGAATTAAAAAATTTCAAACGTATTTTTATAAACCCTAAAAAAATTAGTACTTCGGAAGGAGATGAATGGGCTTTTGGAGAAGGATGCCTTAGTATTCCTCATATTCATGAAGATGTTATTCGTCCAGAATCTATAACTTTAGAATATTTTGATGAAAATTGGGAAAAACATACGGAAACTTTTTCGGATATTCGCGCCAGAGTCATTCAACATGAATATGATCATTTAGAAGGAATTCTTTTTATTGATTATATTTCTAATTTCAAAAAGAAATTAATAAGTAATAAATTAAAAAACATAACAAAAGGGAAAGTAAACACGAGTTACAAAATGAAATTCCCTTCATAGCCCCTTAAAACATAATAAAATATGGATTTATCAAGAGTTATCGCAATTTCAGGAAAACCAGGATTATACCGTTTAATTTCTCAAACAAGAAATGGTTTTGTTGTTGAAGATTTAGAAAAAGGAAAAAAAATCTCTATCGCTTCTAATTACAATGTTAGTTTATTAGAAAACGTTGCTATTTATGGTGTTTCACAAGAATTTCCTTTAGCAGAAGTATTCTTCAGAATTTACAAAAAAGAAAATGGTGGAGAAACTGTAGATCATAAATCTTCAGGTACAGAACTACGTAAATACATGGAAGAAGTATTACCTGAATATGACGATTCTAGAGTTTATGATTCTGATTTAAAAAAATTATTCCAATGGTATAATATTTTACACAAAAATGGATTATTAAACATTGATTTAGCTGCTGTAGAAGCTGCTCTAGCTGCTCAACAAGCTGAAGAAGCTGAAGAAGCTATAGAAACAGAAGAATTAAAAGTAGAAGAAAAACCAAAGAAAAAGGCTCCTGCTAAAAAAGTTGCAAAAGAAGAAAACAGTACTGAGGAAAAACCAAAGAAAAAAGCTGCTCCAAAAAAAACAACTAAAAAAGATAAAGACGCTGAATAATTAAAAGATGAGCACACGTAAAAATCAATTACAAGCTTTTGAAAAATTGCTAAATATAATGGATGAGTTACGTGAGAAATGTCCTTGGGATCGTAAGCAAACTATGGAATCGTTACGAACACTATCTATAGAAGAGATTTACGAACTATCGGATGCTATTATCGAAAAAGATTCAGATGAAATAAAAAAAGAACTAGGTGATGTTTTTCTTCACCTAGTTTTTTATTCTAAAATAGCATCAGAAAAAAATCAATTTGATATTACAGATGTACTTAATAGTATATGTGATAAATTGATAAGAAGACATCCTCACATTTATTCTAGCACAAAAGCAAATACAGAAGAAGAAGTTATAAAAAACTGGGAACAAATAAAATTAAAAGAAGGAAACTCTTCTGTTCTTTCCGGAGTTCCTTCTTCCCTACCTGCTATGGTAAAAGCATATAGAATTCAAGAAAAAGTCAAAGGAGTTGGTTTTGAATTTGAAAACAAAGAGCAAGTTTTTGATAAAATACAAGAAGAAATTGAAGAATTTAAAAATGAAGAAAATCCAATTGACAGAGAAATGGAATTTGGTGATATTTTATTTTCTTTAATCAATTATGGTCGATTTCTTGGAATTAATTCGGAAGATGCTTTAGAACGTTCTAATAAAAAATTTATCAATAGATTTAAAGAATTAGAATTAATTGTGCAACAAAATAATCAAAACATAAACAATTTAACAATTTCTGAACTTAATACGCTTTGGGAAAAAGCTAAAAATAAGTAGTGTAAAAAAAACACTATTATTTATTTTTCTTCATTAAACCCACTAAAATAAAAGAAAAAAGAGTAATTATAAGAAACTCCTATAAACACCAATTAAACAAAGTATCAGATTTTAAATAATTATCATTAAAAACCGACATATATTTGTAGTGGTTATAGCGAGCGATAGCTTGTAATAATGGAAGGAAGTTTGTTTACTCAGTAAACAGTTTTCTCATTTTTTTGTGGTTTTGATGAAAAGGTGACTTAAAGTCGCCTTTTTATATTTTAATACTACTTCTACATTTCACAAATACTTCACTGCTAAATTACAATGATTTTTTATTAAATTTGTAAGATGCAGTTTCAATTAAATTCAGAATTTCAACCAACGGGTGATCAACCAAAAGCTATTCAAGAGTTATCTAATGGCATTTTACAAAATGATCAATATCAAACTTTATTAGGTGTTACAGGATCTGGTAAAACTTTTACAATAGCAAATGTTATAAATGAAGTTCAAAGACCTACTCTTGTATTAGCGCATAACAAAACATTAGCAGCCCAATTATTTATGGAATTTAAAGAATTTTTCCCTAACAATGCTGTAGAATATTTTGTTTCATACTATGATTATTATCAACCAGAGGCTTATATTCCATCATCTGGTACATATATAGAGAAAGACTTATCTATCAATGAAGAAATTGAAAAACTAAGATTAAGTACAACTTCTTCTCTCCTTTCAGGACGAAGAGATATTTTGGTTGTTGCATCTGTATCTTGTTTATATGGTATTGGGAATCCAAACGAATTTCATAAAAATGTAATCCAAATAGAAATCGGTCAAATCATTTCTAGAACTGCATTTTTACAAAAATTAGTACAAGCACTTTATTCAAGAACAGAAGGTCTTTTTCAACGTGGAAATTTCAGAATAAAAGGAGATACACTAGATATATTCCCTGCTTATGCTGATGATGGAATACGTGTTAATTTTTTTGGAGATGAAATAGAAGAAATATCTGTTTTTAATGTTGAAACAGGAAAAACTACATCTAAACTTGATAAAATAAATATTTATCCTGCTAATCTTTTTGTGACATCTAAAGATACATTGAATGGAGCAATAGAAAATATTCAATTAGATTTAGGTAAACAAGTTGAATATTACAAAGAAATAGGAAAACATCTTGAAGCAAAGCGATTACAAGAACGTACTGAATTTGATTTGGAAATGATTAAAGAATTAGGATATTGTTCTGGAATTGAAAATTATTCAAGATATTTAGATGGAAGAGAACCTGGTACAAGGCCATTCTGTTTATTAGATTATTTCCCAGAAGATTACTTAATGGTAATTGATGAATCTCACGTTACAGTTTCTCAGGTTCATGCGATGTACGGTGGTGATAGATCTCGAAAAGAAAATTTAGTTGAATATGGATTTAGACTTCCTGCTGCAATGGACAATCGTCCATTAAAATTTGAAGAATTTGAAGCTCTACAAAATCAAGTTATTTACGTTTCTGCTACTCCTGCAAATTATGAATTAGAGAAATCTGAAGGTATTGTTGTAGAACAAGTCATTCGTCCTACTGGATTATTAGATCCTATTATAGAAATTCGTCCAACACAAAATCAAGTTGATGATTTAATGGAGGAAATCAATAAAAGAGTAGAATTAGATGAAAGAGTTCTGGTTACAACTTTGACTAAAAGAATGGCAGAAGAATTAACTAAATATCTTACTAAATATGGTGTACGTTGTCGTTATATTCATTCTGATGTTGACACATTAGAACGAGTTCAGATTATGGCTGATTTACGTACAGGGTTGTTTGATGTTTTAGTTGGTGTCAATTTACTGAGAGAAGGTTTAGATTTACCTGAAGTTTCTTTAGTTGCTATTCTTGACGCTGACAAAGAAGGTTTTTTAAGAAGTCATAGATCGTTAACACAAACTGTTGGTCGTGCTGCTAGAAATATTAATGGCTTAGCAATTATGTATGCTGATAAAATCACAGATAGTATGCAACTTACTATAGATGAAACAAATCGTCGTAGAGAAATTCAAATGAAATATAATAAGGATAATAATAAAACTCCTCAAGCATTAAACAAAAAAATAACAAAACTAAGTTTAGCTGCTGCTGATTTTGAAGAAAATCCTTACGAACAAAAACATATAATACAACAAGCTGCAGAAATTAATGAAAATTATTCCACAGCTGATAAAGAAAAATTAATTGATAAACTTCAAAAGGAAATGGAAAAAGCAGCTAAAAACCTAGACTTTATTAAAGCTGCTGAACTTAGAGATCAAATTAATCTTTTATCTGAAAAAAAATAAACAAAAAAAACAACTCTACTTAAACTATAGGGTTTGTAAACTTTTTGAAATTATTTTCGCTTGTGTGCATTAATTTTTTTAAATTTGTTCGACAAAACTCTTCTTAAAAAGAAAAAAATAGAAAAAAAATCGGTTATGCAAAGAGTATATTTAGATAACGCAGCAACAACTGCAATTCGTCCTGAAGTAGTTGACGAAATGGCAAACGTAATGAAAAATGTTTTTGGAAATCCTTCATCTACACATGTATTTGGACGTGAAGCTAAGGCACTTATCGAGCTAGCGAGGAAGAATATATCTCAAAGATTAAACGTTTCCCCTGCAGAAATTTACTTTACGTCGTGTGGTACAGAATCAAACAATACAATTATTCGATCTTGTGTAAATGATTTAGATGTAAGTCGTATAATCACGAGTAATTTAGAACATAAATGTGTTTATGAAGCTATAAAAGATGTTGAAAGTCGTGGAAAAGTTGAAGTTATTCGATTAAACATTTTTGAAAATGGTGAAATTGATTACAATCAACTTGAAGAATTATTGAAAGATCATTCTCAAAAAACCTTAGTTTCATTAATGCATGCAAATAATGAAATAGGAAATATTACTGATGTAAAACGTATTTCTAAATTATGTCAAGAAAATAATACTCTTTTTCATACAGATACTGTACAAACAGTAGGGCATTATGATTTAGATTTTCAAGACTTAGGAATGGATTTCGCTTCATGTTCTGCTCATAAAATACATGGTCCTAAAGGTGCTGGATTTCTTTATGCTAAAAAATCTTCTCACATAAAACCCTTAATTTCTGGAGGAGGACAAGAAAGAGGTATGCGCTCTGGAACTGAAAATGTTTATGGAATTGTTGGATTATCTAAAGCATTTGATTTAGCTATTGATGAATTAGACCAACATATACAACACATCAAACAAATTAAACAATATACAATAAATCAATTACAAGAAGCTATTCCTGGTGTAGGATTCAATGGTTTATCTGGTGATTTAGACAAAAGTTTATACGCTTTACTAAGCATTCGTTTACCATTTCATGACGCACTGATTGGTTTTGAATTAGAATTAGCTGGAATTGCTGTTTCTCAAGGAAGTGCCTGTAGTTCAGGAGCTGCAAAAACATCTGGAGTTATCTCTACTATATGCAGTTCCGAAGAAATTGAACGAATAACTCCATTACGTGTTTCTTTTTCTCATGAAACTACAAAAGAGGAAATCGATATTCTAATTGGAACACTGAAAAAAATAACTGAGAAAAATTTATTACAAAAAGCTTAATGACAGAATTTAATCAGCTAGATGTTATTATTTTAATTGCATTAGCTTTTGGTGTTATTAATGGATTTTTTAAAGGTTTTATATCTCAAATTATTGGCTTAGTTGGATTTTTTATAGCAATTTGGATCAGTTTCAAGTTTTATTCTATTGTTGAAGAATTTATAGAAAAAAATAATTTAGTTAGCACGAGTTTAACCTCTATAATTGCATTATTATTAACTTTTACTATTGCTTTTTTTACAATAAAATTTGTTTCAAATCTTACTCAAAAATTCATAAGTGCTATTGGATTAGGATTTTTAAATAGAGTTGGTGGTGCTATTATGGGATTTATATTATACACACTTATATGCTCTAGTATATTGTATTATATCGATCCAATTTTAGAAATAGGTTTTAGAAACGTAAAACAAGAAAGTAAAGTTTTACCATTTTTAACTAAAAGTTCTGGGATGATAAAAAATTTACTTTTTGAAACCACAGAAAATTCAAGTAAAGAAAATTCAGAAAAATCAATTTAAAAATAATAACTTAAAGTGGAGTAAATTATAAAAGCTCCACTTTTTTTATAACTTAATTTTGGCGATTACAGGCTTTCTACTTTATCTTTTTTTATCGCTAAATTGCTCTAAAAAAGGACATCGCTTCCAATCTTTATCGCATTTTATCTTTTATTTATATTTTTAGCATTAGTGATTGAAGTGGAAATCCTTTTGCAAAGTAACAAACGAAGCTAAAGATTGCAACAAAAAGCACGACCTGAAAGGGAAGGCCAAAAAAATAACAAATAATATTCCTATATTTTTTTAAATAAAACTAACAAACGACATCTATTGTCGTAAAAAATCATTTCTTTGTTTTAAAATTATTTAATCATGAGTATTTCAATTATTCTTACAGCCGTATTGTTTTTTATTATCGGAGCAATAATTAGTTTTTTGTATTCAAAATCAAAAGCTAATTCAACGATTATTAGTAATGAAATAAAATATCAAGAATTACAAAAACAGTACGATATACTAAAAAATGAATATTTGGAAGTGAAAGATGATGCCAATTTCAATCTTGACCAATGGCAAAAAGAACGTGAAAAAAATACTGAATTAAGTGTTCGTCATCAAGAAACAATAAAAGCAATGGATGAGCAAAAATCATTTATGCTTGAAACTAATGAAAGATTGAAAGAACAATTCGAAGCATTATCAGCCCAAGTTTTAAAAAGTAATAATGAACAATTTCTCGATTTAGCAAAAACGACATTAGACAAACATTTTTCTGATTCTAAAAATGATTTAGATAAACGCCAACAAGCGATCGATTCTCTAATAAAACCTTTGAATGAAAGTTTAAATAAATTTGATGGAAAAATATCTGAAATAGAGAAAATAAGAGAAGGTGCATACTCAGAAATTAAAGTTTTTTTAGATGCTATGAAAGGAACAACAGAAAAATTACAAAAAGAAACGAACACTTTAGTTTCTGCTCTAAAAACCTCTCATACAAGAGGTAAATATGGAGAGATTGGTTTACGAAGAGTTGTAGAATTTTCTGGAATGTCATCTTTTTGTGATTTTGAAGAACAAAGTTCTGTACAGTCAGATAATGGTTTACTTCGTCCGGACTTAATTGTAAATCTTCCTGGAAATAGAAAGGTAATTGTTGATTCCAAAGTTCCATTAAACCAATATATGCTTGCCTTTGAAACCGAAGATGAAGATATTAGAAAACATCATTTAAAAATGCATGCAAAAGCAGTAAGAGAGCACTTAAAAAATTTAAGTTCTAAAGCATATTGGAATCAATACAAGGATGCACCAGACTATGTTGTAATGTATCTACAAATTGAAAGTTCATTTGGAGCAGCTTTAGAGCTTGATAGAACTTTGATTGAAGATGCTTTAAATAATAGAATAATTATTGCTACTCCAACAACTTTAATTACGATGCTAAGAACAATTGCTTTTAGTTGGCAACAATTGAATGTTGCTGAAAATATTTACCAAATGAGAGATGCAGGAATAGAATTATATAACCGAGTAAATGTTTTAATTCAACATTTTTCATCTGTAGGTCATAATCTTAATCAAGCAACACAAAGTTACAATAAAGCGATTGGATCTCTTGAAAACCGCTTTATACCTCAGGTTAAAAAATTAAAAGAAATTGGTGGAAGTTTAATGGAAAAAGAAATTTCTGAAACAAAACCAATAGACACAATGATTCGTACAATAAATAATTCAAATATTGAATAATCATTCTATATTTGTAATAGATTTAGAAAAAATGAAAATAAACCTATTTGCCCTACTACTATTATATTCTTCTTCTACATTTGCACAAGTGAATTTTGAAGAAAAATCTGTACAGGTAAAACCTAATCTAAAATTAGATAAAATATATAACTACTCTTTTACGGATCAAAATTTTTCTATATCAGTAAATGACACAGTAAATAAAGTAGTCAATAACTCTTATAAATCAATTCAGTTAATTGATAAAAATAATTTTGCGAATAAATTTGAATTTATTAATGGTAAAAATATTTCAAATGATCCTGATGAATTTTACCGTGATTTTATCAATAATTCTGAAGGTATAAAATATTTATTTACGACCAATCCTTCTGGAGAATTTTTAGAATTATTAAACACTTCTGATGTAGAAAGTCAGTTATTAAAAATTACAGATAAATTAGCTAAGCAGAAAAAAAAATCTGAGGATTATAAAGCTAATATAAAACATATAGAGGAAATGGTACAATCAAAAACATATGTTCCTTATATTTTCGAACAAGAAATTCAAGTTTTTAACTTCTTTAATGGTCAATATTTTAGATTAGGAGAAAACTATGAAGGAAAATCTGTGCAAGATAATATTTTTGGTTTCCCTATATCTTCTACAACAAACACTTATTTAAAGGATATTGATACAAATAATGAAACATATACTGTTATTTCTGATCAAAATTTAAGTAAAGAAGATTTTGAAAAACTATGGGAAGAAATGGCTTACTATATGTTACATGATGCTAAACTGAACCTTTCTCAAGATCAGGTTAAGAGTGAAATTAAAAAATACTCTGAAACTATTGAACTAAAGGTAAAATATGAAAATACTTATGATTTTAATTCAATTTTATTAAAATCTAATTATTTATTTAGCCTTAATATAGGATCTAAAAAAACAGTAAATCAATTAACAATAGAATTATTAAATGATTAAAATCTATCTTTTTCTTTAAATTAGGACTACATTTGGTATAATTTACTTTATTTTTGACTTAATTTGATACTTATAATAGATGAAATTTAAATTTACATATTACCTAATTTTTGTTTTTTTTTCAATTAAATTATATGCTCAAACGCCTATTATTGATAGTATAAGTGAGACAAAAATCAATGATTCTATTTTTGTAAACAAAAATAAAGATAGTATTGTATTTCCTAAAGTATACTGGAACGTAAATGATAAAAAGAAATACAATATATCAGCTAAAGAAACTAAAATAGAAGGAGATACTGTAAGTAATGAAGAAAAATATACTTACACAATATTCGTTGAAGTAGAAAATATTTACCAAAATGAAACAATAATAAAATGGATTTATAGAGATGTGAAATCAGACTCTAAATCATTTATTAAAAACCCTTTTTCTTTGGCTAATGATGTTTCTATATCTTTTAAAATTGATCAAGATGGAAGATTTTTAGATTATACAAATATTGATCAAACAATAAAAGAGTTAGCTATATCATCAGAAAATTTAGAAAATAAATATCTGGATAAACCTGAAACAATTGCTCTTATCAAAAAGAATGTTCAGTTATATTCAACTAAAGAAAATATTATAAAACTTTTTGATAAAGATATTCGTCAATTTCATCATTTTTTTGGAAAAAGTAAATTTACATTAGATGGTAAACCTTTTGTTTATCAATCGTATATGGATAATTTATTTAGCAGTTCTCCTACCCCTGCTACAACAGCATTAAAATTAAATGAAATTAGTCCTTCTCATACAAATTATATTATGGGAAGTATACAAGAAGCTGATAAAGAATGGTTAGCAAATTCATGGTTCACATACCTTAAAGACTTAGCTACAAAATTAGGTACAGAGCAACCTTCTGAAGATAGATTAAAAGATGATATAAAATATTATGTAAAAACAACCTCTAGAATCAGAGATAACGGCTGGATATCATATAGTATTGAAACAAAAAAAGTTAAATTTCAAGATACTGATTATACTCTAGAACGTCGTTTTGAATTAGTAGATTAAATTTTTTAATATAAAAATCTAACGATCAATTATTCATCATAAAACTTAGCTATTCAAGATTATTTTTCATAATTTTGCAATCATTTTATATAAATTATATTCACAATGCAATTGTCTGAACAAGAAATTATTCGTAGAGAAAAACTACAACAATTAAGAGACCTAGGTGTTGAGCCTTACCCTGCCGAAGAATTCGTAGTAACTTCTAATTCTAAAGAAATAAAGGATAAGTACGAAGATGGAAAGGTTGTTAAGCTTGCCGGACGATTGATGAGTGTTCGTGTTATGGGGAAAGCTTCTTTTGCTGAGTTACAAGATAGTGAAGGTCGTATCCAAATTTACATTTCTAGAGATGATATTTCTTCTACTGAAGAAGGAATTGAATACAATACAATATTCAAAAAATTAATGGATATTGGTGACTTTATAGGAATTGAAGGCTACCAATTTAAAACAAAAGTTGGAGAAATTTCTGTACATGTTACTAATCTAAAAATGTTATCTAAAACATTACGTCCTTTACCAATCGTAAAAACGGATGATGAAGGAAATGTATTTGATGCATTTACAGATCCTGAATTACGCTACCGCATGCGCTACGTAGATTTGGTTGTAAATCCACATGTAAAAGAAATTTTCTTAAAACGTACACGTTTATTTACTGCAATGCGTAATTTCTTTAACGACCGTGGATACATGGAAGTTGAAACTCCTGTTTTACAATCTATACCAGGTGGTGCAGCTGCTCGTCCATTCATTACACATCATAACTCATTAGATATTCCTTTATATATGCGTATTGCAAACGAGTTATATCTTAAAAGATTAATCGTTGGAGGATTTGAAGGAGTTTATGAGTTTTCTAAAAACTTCCGTAATGAAGGAATGGATCGTACACACAATCCAGAATTTACAGCAATGGAAATTTATGTAGCTTATAAAGACTACAACTGGATGATGGACTTTACAGAACAATTATTGGAACATTGTGCAATTGCTGTAAATGGAACTTCTAAAACAACTTTCGGTGAACACGAAATAGATTTCAAAGCACCATATAAGCGTGTTACAATGCGCCAAGCAATTATTGACTTTACAGGATTTGACATTGAAGGTAAATCTGAAGCTGAATTATTTGAAGCTGCTAAAGGAATGGGAATTGAGGTTGATGAAACAATGGGGAAAGGAAAATTAATTGATGAAATTTTTGGGGAAAAATGCGAAGGTAACTACATTCAACCAACATTCATTACTGATTATCCAAAAGAAATGTCTCCATTAACAAAACAACACAGAGATAATCCTAATTTAACTGAACGTTTCGAATTAATGGTTTGTGGTAAAGAAATTGCCAATTCTTATTCTGAGTTAAATGATCCAATTGATCAACGTGAGCGTTTTGAAGAACAATTAAAATTATCTGCAAAAGGAGATGATGAAGCTGGAGAATTTATTGATGAAGATTTCTTACGTGCTTTAGAATTTGGTATGCCACCAACTGGAGGTTTAGGAATTGGAATGGACAGATTAATTATGTTCTTAACAAATAATCCTTCTATACAAGAAGTTTTATTCTTCCCTCAAATGCGTCCAGAGAAAGCTGCTCCTGCTTATGAATTAACAGAAGAAGAAACAAAGATTATAGACATTTTAAAATCAACTGAAAATATTGATTTAAATGAATTAAAATCTCAAGCTGGATTGAGTGGTAAAAAATGGGATAAATCAATGAAAAACTTAGCTAAATATAATTTAACTAAAGTTACAGTAGATGGTGATTCTAAAACAGTTTCTTATTTAGGAGAATAAAAATTCTTAATATATACTTAAAAAGCTCAACAGAATTGTTGAGCTTTTTTTATGTATTATTCTAACTTATAATTTACAGGAAGTAAATTTGCTATTTTCTCCCAACTAAAATAACCTTCAACTATTAAATTGATTGGATGATAATAAGATCCATTTTCTTCTATTTTTAATAATTTTCCATCATTCAAAGAAATAATAGAAAATTGATTACCCGCAAAAAGTAAATTATTCTGTTTTAAATATTCAGTATCTTGTTTTTCTTTTTTATATTCTATAGCATAAAATCCTTTAAAATTTAAAAATTGATTTTTACCATTTATTATTTTTAAGCTATCATATGGTACTTTTTGATTAATTAAATAAGAAATTATTTTAGGAGGTACTTTACCATCTATTTTTTTACTCAAAGCAATTTCATTTTTAAATTTTTCATATTCTGGATTTTCTTTACGTATTAATCGTTTCACTTCATATCCGTTTTCTTCTAATTGATTATCATAAATAGATTTTATAAAATGATTTATACTTCCTAAATAAGCTTTTTCCCTATTTTTTATCCATTTTTTACTGGGAGAAGATTTTGTTTTCTTTTCTGTAAATAAAGCTGTTCCAAGTGTCAAAGCATAATTCGTTTGATAATTTACATTAAAATCTATTAAATCATATTCAATATCATATCCCAAATAATCATTACTAATAATTAAAGGATTTTTTGAAGTTGCAGTAAGTACTTTAGATTGCTTATCATATCTAAATCGAAGATCTTTAGAGTTTATAATTTTAGTTTGTTGAGATGCTTTATCACTTCCTAAAAATAATTTAAGAAATGTATTGTAATAATATAACCAATCAGCTTTAGATATTACCTGAACTGTTGTTTCTTGTAAATTAATGACTTCTGGTTCTAATTTTATTGTGTAATATTTATTATCCAGTGAATTAATTCCTAAAATAAAATTCTCAAATAAATCTGCTCTTACAATTAAATTATACTGTCCATTTGGTAAATCTAAAGTAAACTCTCCTTGATTATTTGTATTTGATTTTATTGTAGAACCATCAACATAGACTATTGCTTGGGCAATTGGTTTTGAATTTTCATCTTTCACTATGCCTTTCACTATGTTTTGACTAAATAACTGATTACACTGAATCAACAGAAGTATTATAAATGTAGATTTTATATTCATAGTTTAGATTATTTTCATACTATTATTGTTATAATTTTCTATAAGTTAGTAATTATATAAATATATGAAAATTAAATAAATGCGGCAGAGATAGAAATGATATCCTTTTATAACTAAAAACGTAGATTTTCGAAGTTTTTAATTATAAAAGATAAAATGTATAGCCCGTTCGTCCGCCCAAAATATAAAATAGATAAAAAAATAGCTCAACCTGATAAGATTGAGCTATGATTTTATGATGTAAAAAAAATTAAGAATTTTGAAAATTAGTAATAATTTCTACTGCTTTTTGTTTTGCTGTTTCTAGGTCATCATTCAAAAGAATAATATCAAATTCTTTTGCTTTCTCCATTTCAATTTCAGCCTTATCGATTCTTTGTTTCAGTTTATCTTCGCTTTCTGTGTTACGAGAAATCAAACGATTTTTTAGAATTTCTAAAGATGGAGGATTAACGAAAACCGTTAAACATTCATCTCCATAAATTTTTTTTATGTTTAAAGCTCCAATAACATCAATATCAAAAACAACTGAGTTTCCTTCAGAAATAATTCTATCAACTTCGGATTTTAATGTTCCGTAAAAATTATCACGGTAAACTTCCTCGTGTTCTACAAATTCATCATTTGTAATTTTAGTTTTAAATTCTTCTGGATTTAAAAAATAATAATCTTTTCCATGTTCTTCACCTTCTCTCTTTTCTCTAGTTGTACATGAAATAGAAAATTTGAGATTATTTAAATTTTCTAGAGCATGACGAACCAATGTAGTTTTACCTGCACCAGATGGAGCTGAAAAGACGATTAATTTTCCTTTTTTCATTATAAAACGTTTAATGATTGTTCTTTTATTTTTTCTAATTCGTCTTTCATTTGAACGACAATCTTTTGCATTTCTGAGTGATTAGATTTAGAACCTAAAGTATTTATTTCTCTTCCTATTTCTTGAGAAATAAATCCTAATTTTTTACCATTTGATTCTATAGATTCTAATTCCTTTAAAAAATATTCGCAATGATTTTTAAGACGAACCTTTTCTTCTGTAATATCTAATTTTTCTAAATAGAAAATTAATTCTTGTTCAAAACGATTTTGATCAACATCAATTTTTTGTTCATCCATACGTTTTGCAAAACGATCTTTTATTGTTTCTATTCTTACTTTTTCGAATGGAGTAACATCTGTTAATAATTGAAGTATATTATTTAAATTTAATCTCAAATATTTTTCAAGAACAGCACCTTCATCTGCTCTAAATTTGTTTAAAGCATCAGCAGCTTCTAAGATAGTTGTACGAATTTGATTCCATTCGTCTTCATTTAACTCATCTTGTGTATATGAAATTACATCTGGCATACGCATAACAACAGGTAACAATTCAGCATCTGTAACTTCTGGTGTTATTTCTTTAAATTCGCTAATATATTTTTTAATTAAATCGGCATTAAGACTTTGATTACGAGCTGCAGGATTCAACTCAACCATCATAGAAAAATCAACTTTTCCTCTTTGTATTTTTTCTGAAAGTAAATTTCTTATTTCTAATTCTTTTTCACGATAAAATGATGGAATTCTAGTATTTAAATCAAATGTTTTACTGTTTAAAGAACGTAATTCTATTGTAATTTTTTTTTCAGGTAATTCTAAAATAGATTTACCATAACCTGTCATAGATGTTATCATAATTGGATAATTATGCAAGCAAAATTACAATAATTTAATGTAAGTTAAAGGCTTTGGTTTATTTTAATATTAATAAAGTTTAACATTTTTCTAAATATTATCACGTATAAAATCAATTATTTTAGCATAAATCAAAAAAATAAAAAAATGACTAATCAAGAATTATATAAAGAAATAGAAGAAAAAGGATTAAGCTTACCATCAACAATGGGAGTTTTTCCTTCTACTTCTGACTTCATTTTTAATGAACAATTAATTAAAAATAATCTACAAAAAAATAATTATTTTGAACTTAATCATTTCGAAATCATTGATGATAATAGAACTTCAGATGAAGTGATTAAACAAGAATATAAAATTAATGTGACTTATTTAAACGAAGATTACACAATTAATTTATACGTTGTAGATGCCAAATCAAATGATTATTCTGAATTTGGTTTTGGAAATTTAATTTCTGAAAATGAGCTTGATTTAGCCATGCAACAAAATTATTATTTAGAAGCTGATATGTATTTTGGAAATGATGCTTTGGATAGTTTTCATTTACAGTTAAAAGTTTTACAATCAATTGTAGAAAATCCTTCTATTGTTGTTGATTTTATGCCTTTTAGATTACTATCGGGGAAATGGGCAAAACTAACAGCAAAATCTGAAGTTCCTCCTGCTCCTAGTTATTTATATACTATACATGGTGTTTATGATGAAATTGATGGAGAAAAAATATATTGGTTACATACTCATGGTCTACATAGATGTGGCTCTGTTGAACTAGAAATGCTGAATATAAAAAACGGTATAGAACAATTAAATTCTGCATTAGACATGATTGTCAATGCATTTATAAAAGCAGATTATAGATCACCAGAAAATCAAGAATTCAATATTGGATATGATGGCTTGGATATTACTTTTTGTTGGAAAAGATGGGAGGATGTTGTAAAAAATTATCAAACCAATATCCCTGGAGGATATAATGACAGACAACCTGAGAATGAAAATTATGAACCTTCTGGAGTTTTACTTGCTGTACAAGAAGGAATTACTGTTTCTCCTGAAATTTATTCATCTACAATTGCTGATAATCCTATATTTTTTATAAGTGATCAAGAAACAGAAAGAATGTCTGCTATGGCTTATCAAAGATTTGATGATTATAAAAAAGTTTTTAAAAAATATTTTAATCCTGAAGCGGATGAAGAAAACTATTGGCGATTTTTAGTAAAGCTAGGATTTGAGGTTAATCACGAAATGAAAAAAGAACATATTTGGTTTGATGTATAAAACATAACTGATAATAATGAGATTGTAGCTGTTTGTTTAAATAGACCTTATGCTGTTGATGGTTTAAATGAAGGAGATGAAGGTATTTATCCGCAAGAAATGATTACCGATTGGTTAATCTATACACCAACAAATACCATTACACCTGATAATATTTATTCTATTATAGACTAAAATAATATTATTTTTTCTTTAGATAAGTTGGATCATTTGGATATTTTTTTATTTTAAACAAAGTCACAACTAAAATCACAATAAATAATAAGATAAAAATCGAACTAAGGAAAATTCTAGAATTTTGTTCATTATTTATCCCAATTATTAGCTCATATATAGCCCAAATTATAACTAAACCTTGAGGTAATAAACCTGCTAAAATATCTTTTCTCATTTAAGACTGAATTGTTATACAAAAATAAGAAAAATAAAAAAAACCTGCTTTAAAAAAGCAGGTTTTAAAATTTATTGTGTGACTAATTTTGTTTCATTTAAAATAGGCTCATCTCTTAAAACATTAGTTGCAACTTCTAAAGAATTTTCTTTATCTTCAAAAATTGGTTGCTCATGAATAAAAGCGGATGCTTGTGTAGCTTCTTCTTTAGGTTTTGTATTATCAAATTTATAATTAAATCCAATTCCTAAAGTTTGTTTTACCTGTACTTTTTTTATCTGATCTTCATAATACAATAGATTTACAGAAAGTTGAGCAGATACAAAGCGATTAACTTTTAAATCCAATAAACCTTGATAAGCAATATCCATATTTCCAAACTTATTTAAATAATCAGCATATATACCTATGCGATTATCATAAGAAATTCCTTCCATAATTTGGAATTTATAACGAGCCCCCAAATAAGCTCCAAATTCTAATACAGCATTATCTCCATCAGCTTTAAGACCAAAATTCCCTTTTGTTTGTAAATCTTTATCTAATACAAATGTTGCTCTTGGAGTAAAAGGATGAATATTAACTTGAAAATTCTCATTTGGTTTATAATCTAATCCTAAACCAAGGCTCAAATAACCAGGAGCCATAATATTAGAAATCTTTGTTTTTGGTTCTGTACTGTAATTATATCCTTGTGTAAATTGAGAATTAAAAGTCATAGCAGCAGCTAAATACCAATCACTACCAATATTATATCCATAGGAAGATGTAAGGTTTATGATATCATTTGTTTTTCTTGTGCCTTCCCCTTGGTTCTTCTGCATACCATAGCCAAGAGTTATTCTATTATCCCAAATGTGTTTATCTCTAGTCAAATTGAATTCATAATCAAAACCAGCATTTAATGCAAATGAATTAACTCCTCCAGCTACCCAATTACTAAAAGAGTTTTGAGAAAATAATAATGAATTATTACCTGAAACATACCATCCAGGTTGACGTCCTTCAAATTTTACATCTTTTAGATATCGCCTACTATCAGTAGATAATTTACCATCCTTTACAGTTTGTCCAAATAATAGTGAACTCCCCAAAATAGTAATGGCTAAAATGATTTTCCTCATAATGTTTTTTTAGTTATTGTTATTTATTATTAAAATATTGATTCTGATTTTAAGTAGATTGAATTCTCTTCTATTGAATTTTCTTTAAATACTTGTTTATAATTATCCATATTTAATTCTAGATTATGCAATTTCAGAGGAGATAATGGTACTTCAGAATAATCTAGTATCTCTTTTTTCTTCCTTTTTTTCTTCTTTTTCTCCTTATTATCAATCTTATATATTAATCCAACGCCTAAAGCTTGTTTAAATTGTATTTGTTTTATTTGATCATCATCATAAATCAAATTCAATGTTAACTGGGTAGACATAAAATTATTTATTTTCATATCTAATAAACCTGCATAAACAATATCTAAATTGTAAACTTTCCTTGAATAATTAGCAAAAATCCCTATATTATTATCATAAGTAACGTTTTCAAATAATTTTAATTTATATCTCCCTCCTAAATAAGCTCCTATTTCAAAAAGAAAAGTATCACCATCATTTCTAAGGCCATAAGATCCTTTATATTGTAAATCTTTATCTGCTACAATTGTTGTTCTTGATGTTAAAGGTTGAAAACTTAATGAGAAATTAGAATTTGGAGTATAATTTACCCCGACCCCAACAGTTACATATGCTGGAGCAAATAAATTTGATAGTTTTTTATATGGTGTTACATTATAATCATAACCAGCTGTAAACTGTGATCTAAAGTTAAGTGAAGATGATAAATACCAATTTTCTTTTAATAAATACCCATAAGAAGTTGTAAGATTTATATTATCAGCTGTTTTCCTTGTTCCATTGGTTTTATTATCGATAAAACCATATTCCATAATAACACGATTATCCCAAAAATGTTTCTTTTTTCGAAAATTAAATTCATAATCTACTTTTCCATTCAAAGAAACAGAATTTTCTCCCCCTGCTAGCCAATTAGAAAAGGTATTCTGATTAACTGTTAATGTATTAGTACCAAGCACTTGCCACCCTGTAGCTCTTCCTGTTGTATCAATTTTAGATTTTAGATACTTTCTTCCATCAATAATTAGATTACCACTCGTATCTAAAAATTGTGCAGATGAAAACAAAGATAATATCAAAAAAAATGTCGACAGTATTAACCTCATCAAATAAAAAATATCCTCGTGAAAATTGAAAATTATACGCAAAGATATTTAATTTATTGTAAGAGCCTGTTTAAAAATCATCTAATAATTTCTAAACAGGCTCTTTTTATTGTAATTCTGAGAATAATAATAAATTCTATTATTTTGTATAGAGGACAAAAAAATATATTAATTATTCTGCCAACCTTTAAACCATTTTACTAAAGCATCAACCCAATCTTGTCTATCATTTAAACAAGGAATGTAAATAAATTCTTCTCCTCCTGCTTCTAGAAATTCTTCTTTACCTTCCATCGAAATTTCTTCTAAAGTTTCTAAACAATCAGCGACGAAAGCTGGCGTACAAACTGCTATCTTTTTTACACCTTCTGTTGGAAAATGTTCTAAAGTTTGATCTGTATATGGTTTTATCCAAGGATCAGTTCCTAAACGAGATTGAAATGACGTGAAATATTTATCTTCTGGAAGACCTAAATATTCTGTCACCAATCTTGTTGTTTCTAAACATTGATTACGATAAGTTTCTATAGGTAATTTACTTCTTTTAGCTGCTCCAATAGCTTTTCGATCATGTCTTTCTGGAATACCATGATAAGAAAATAATAATTTATCGTAATCTTCTGGTAATTGTTCTTTAATAGAATCGCCTAATACTTTGATATAATCTGGATGCTTATAAAATGCTTTCAGAAACTGAACATTTACATCTTTGAATTTTTTCTTTTGAACTTCTAATACTTTATCTGCAACTGTTTCTGTCGTAGACATTGTATATTGTGGATAAAGAGGAACAACCAAAATATCTCTTACACCTTTATCATACAGTTCTTTTAGTCCAAATTCTATAGAAGGATTTTTGTAACGCATAGCTAATCCAACAGGAATATCTAATTGTTCTTGTACTTTTTCTCTTAAAATTTTTGAATATATAATAAGTGGTGATCCCTCTTTCATCCAAACCTTTTTATATGCTTCAGCTGATTTTATAGGTCTTCTTGGTAAAATAAAAAGTTCGACAATCATTTTACGAATCAACCAAGGTGTATCAATCACTTTCCCATCCATCAAGAACTCTCTAAGGTATGTTCTTACATCTTGTACACTTGTAGAATCTGGCGAACCTAAATTCACTAATAATATTCCTTTACTCATAATTCTTTTTATCTTAAAAAAATATTGCGTTCTTTGTAACTGTAAAAGTACGTAGGATTATTTAAATTGTACTTTGTATTTTTATCATTAATATTTATATCATCATATATGTCAGATTTATTGAAGCCTGATAAGGAATTTTATCCAGACGATGACCTTAGTCACGAAAACACCGTTCGTCCGCAGAGTTTTGATGATTTTGCTGGGCAAGCTCATATTTTAGAAAATTTAGAAGTTTTTGTAAAAGCTTCTAAACTTCGTGGTGAAGCTTTGGATCATGTTTTATTACATGGACCTCCGGGTTTAGGAAAAACTACATTAGCTAATATTATTGCGAACGAATTAGGTGTTGGAATAAAAATTACTTCTGGTCCTGTTTTGGATAAGCCAAGTGATTTGGCTGGATTATTAACTAATCTTGAAGAAAATGATGTGTTATTTATTGATGAAATACATCGTATGTCTCCTATTATTGAAGAGTATTTATATTCTGCAATGGAAGATTTCAAGATTGATATTATGATAGAATCTGGACCAAATGCACGTTCTGTACAAATTGGTCTTAATCCTTTTACGTTAATTGGAGCAACAACACGTTCTGGTTTATTAACAGCGCCTTTGCGTGCCCGTTTCGGTATTAATTTTAGATTTGAGTATTACAATGTAGAATTACTTAGTTCTATTGTAGAACGTTCTTCTCGTATATTAAATACGCCAATCGACATGGAGGCTGCAATAGAAATTGCAGGAAGAAGTCGTGGAACACCTCGTATTGCAAATGCATTATTACGAAGAACAAGAGATTTTGCGCAAATAAAAGGAAATGGAAAAATAGATCAATCTATTGCTGAATTTTCTTTGAAAGCACTAAAAGTTGATGATAACGGATTAGATGAAATGGATAATCGAATTTTATCTACTATTATCGAGAAATTTAAAGGTGGTCCTGTTGGTATAACAACTTTAGCTACTGCTGTTGGAGAAAATGGTGGAACTTTAGAAGAAGTTTATGAACCATATCTTATACAAGAAGGTTATTTGATGCGTACAGCTCGTGGTCGTGTTGCTACTGAAAAATCGTACAAGCATATTGGTGTAAAATACCGTGGAGAAAATTCTCCGCAGACGGATTTATTTGATTTCTAAGGTTTTTAGAATTGTTTCGCTATCCATCTTAGTATAAGATTTATTTAGTAAAAACTATTTCCTTATCCATACTTAAATTATTTTACTAAGTATCTAATTTACAGAAAAAACAATTATATTCGTAGCAAATTTAACAACATACGAATATAGTTGTTGTTTTACGAAACTACACCGCGTTTTGTTTCGTGAAATAACAATCTTATGTGCAATACTCCAAAAATATCGCCTATAAACTATGAAAAAAGAATTTGAAGGATTTGTAATTTATAATAAAACAAATAAAAAAAGTAAAGCTTACGCAGTAGTTTCTGAAAATTATGAATGCAAAGCCGAAGCTCCAGAAATTCCGGAAAAATTTAAAGAATTTATTATTCCAATAGAAGATAAGCGGTTTTTCAATCATAATGGAATTGATATAAAAGGTACTACAAGAGCATTATTAAGAAACTTTATGAATATGAAAGTTTTAGAAGGAGGTAGTACTATTTCTCAACAACTGGCGAGAAATATTTTAAAAGATAATTCTAGAACTTTATCAAGAAAAATTAGAGAATCTATTATTGCGTTAAAACTTGAATATAATTATTCCAAAGATGATATTCTTAATTTATATTTTAATAATGTTTATTTTGGAAAAAATCTGAGAGGAGTTAGAAGTGCTAGTTTATATTATTTTGATAAGGAACCTAAGAAATTGAATAATAGTGAAATTATTTATCTACTTACAATTTTAAGAGGTCCAAATTATTATCTCAGTAATTTAGATGCAACAAATAAAAGGATGAAATTACTTTCTGAATTATTATTTAATAGTAATAAACTCAATTTATATCAATATAATAAAATTGGCAAAAAAAGTAATATATCAGGAAATCATAGAATAAATATATTAAGAAATAATACAATACCATTTATTACGGAAAATATTGATTTTCAGAATAAACGTATAGATTCAACATTAGTTTCATATTATCAAGATTTTGCCGAAAATTTGGTTAGGAAATCTAAATACCCAACTTCTATTGTAATAATTAGAAATAAAAAAGTAATTGGTTTTTATAGTTTTTATGGCTCTGATTATCCTTTTATTTTTAAATCAAATGTTGGTTCAACCTTAAAACCTTTTATTTATTATTATGCAAAGAAAAATGGTATTAATAATGATCAAAAGTTTTCTTCCTATAAAAATAATTTAAATTGGAATGTTAGAGAAGCAACTTCAGTAAATTCTAAATTGAATATTGACGAAGCTTTATATCATTCAAATAACAATGCTTTTATTAATATTTCTGAAACAATAGGAATTGAAAATACTTTAAATTTTTTATCAGATTCTATTCAAATCAAGGATGATGAAGTCTTTCCTTCAGCTATTTTAGGTGCGACAAAAAATGGGCTTTCATTACATCAATTAACATTAGCTTATAATGATTTTTTAACCGAAAATATTGATGATGAAAAAATGGAATTAATGAAAATTTTAAATAAAATTTTTAAAACAAAACTCAATTTCAATATTGAAAATGCTTTTCTAAAAACAGGGACTACAAATAATAATGACGAAAGATTAGCCATTATGCATCACGCAGATACTACGTTTGGAATTTTGAGAAATGAAAATCCACTTAATGACTCTTCAAAAGAAGGAAATATGTTTCACGAAATTAAAAGATTTTTTGGCTCATATTTTAAACAACAACTTAAAGAATACAAATGGATATAACTACATCTTTAAAAGAAATTGATAAAAATTTGCTTATTTTCATTTTAACAAGTCTATTTGCTTTTATTTCTTGGTTAATAAAAGGTATTATAGAAAAACCAATAAATGAAGCAAAAATAACATTTGAAAAAACTTATACAACCAGAATTGAAATACTAACAGAAATAAAGAATAGGCTTAGTTTAATTCTATATTTTAATTCTGGTTATTATAATTTAGATTATAAAAATCAAATTCAAAATTTACTACTTAAAGATGGTAAATCTGCGTATTTAAGTAAGGAAATTTTAGATAATATTTTAAGAATATCAATTGATGAAACTAATAACAACAATCTTATTCAAGAGACAATAAGTAAAATAGATACAGAACTTTATTTAATAATATCCAAAATTGAAGACGAGATTAGTTTTTATAGAAAATTTTCAAATTATAATCCTCTAAAAAAAGTTATAGGAATATTATTACTTGCCTTACAGAACATTATAACAATCCTTCTTATTAGTTTAGTCATATTCTTATTAGTGTTTTATTTTATTAAAAGTGAGTTTTGTGGAAAAGCTTTGGTAATAATTGTTTCTTTAGTTTTATTAATTTTCTCAAACTGGTATCTTTCAAAAAAATAGCAAAGCACATAACATTGGTAACTGTTGCGTAACTCATAATTTTAAGTAGAACAACAAATAAAATATAAAAACAGACCTCTTTAAAAGCGATTTTAAGGAGGTTTTTATTTCTGTTTTTTTTACAGAATTGTAAAATTAGAGATGGCTTATTAACTTAGCTGTGCAATAAAAACACCGCATTGGTAAAATGGTGGAATATACTTTGAAAGGATTCAATACTCAACAACAGTAATTTTATGCCTTTTTTTCTCTAAATTTGCTCCCGTTAAAATCTTCAATATGCTGACAATTAACTTTTTTTGTACTTATTAAAATAAAATGTTTCTTGGAACTGCAGAACATATAAAAAATGATAGAACCCAACGCATCAAAGAAAAAGCTGAAGCGTTGGGGTTTATTTCGTGTGGAGTTGCCAAAGCAGATTTTTTAGAAGAGGAAGCTCCTCGTTTAGAAAAATGGTTGAATAATAATTATCATGGAAATATGAGTTATATGGCTAATCATTTTGATATGCGATTAGACCCTAGATTATTGGTAGATGGTGCTAAATCAGTCATTTCATTAGCTTATAATTATTATCAAGAATTGGACAGAAATCCAGATTCTTATAAAATAGCTATGTATGCACAAGGTGAAGATTATCATTTTGTGGTTAAAGAAAAAGTACGAGAATTATTGGATTATATTCAAGAAGAGATTGGAGATGTTAACGGACGAGCATTTGCCGACTCTGCTCCTATTTTGGAACATGCTTGGGCAAAAAAAGCTGGAATAGGATGGGTTGGTAAAAATTCCTTGACGTTATCCAAACAAAAAGGTTCTTTCTTTTTTTTGGCAGAATTAATTATCGATTTAGAATTAAACTACGATTCACCCATAGAAACTGACCATTGTGGAAAATGTACACGTTGTATAGATGCTTGTCCTACAGAAGCTATTTTACCTAACAAAACTGTAAATGGAAGCCAATGTATTTCCTATTTTACAATTGAATTGAAAGAGCAGATTCCTACTGAAATGAAAGGTAAATTTGATGATTGGATTTTTGGTTGTGATGTTTGTCAAGAAGTTTGTCCTTGGAATCGTTTTTCACTTCCTACAAAAGAAAGTCGTTTTATAGGAAATGAAAAAATAAATCAGTTTTCTAAACAAGATTGGGAAGAGATTACAGAAGATGTTTTTCGTGAAATTTTCAGAAAATCTCCTGTTAAACGTACCAAATATGATGGTTTAAAACGAAATATAGATTTTATTACTAACCAAATTTTAACAGAAGTCTAAACTAATTTTTGTTGAAGTTTTTCGGATAAATCTTTGTTCCAATCATCTTTTAAAATACTCAAAACAATTATATCTCTACAATATCCATCAGGCAAAATAGTATGTTTTCTTAATATACCTTCTACTTCTGCTCCTAGAGATTTCATTGCAAAAATACTTTTCTCATTTCGAACATCTGCATTGAATTCGATTCGATTAAAATCTAATTGATTGAAAGCATAATCCAATAATAGATATTTACAACTCTTATTTACTTTTGTTCCTTGTACAGCTTTGTCGTACCAAGTATAACCAAGTTTAGCTCGTTTATTTGATGTACTAATTTCATATAAACGTGTCGAACCAACATATCTATTAGTTAATTTATCTAAAACAATAAAAGGTAATTGGTTTTCTTCATGATAATGTTCAATTGCAATATCAATATAGTTTCTCATGTCCTCTTTTGTTTTCATAGGTATTAAGGAATATTTCCAGATTTCTTGTTGGTGAATAAACTCATGTAAAAACTCTAAATGAGTTTCATTTAAGACTTCTAATCGGACAAAATTATTTTCTAAAATCATAAGATTAAAGTTAGATTCATTTATCTAAATTATCAAGAAAAGAGTAATTAAATTTTGAATATTTACACATTCAATCTTTAAAATTACTTTCTACTTAATACTTTTTACACTATACATAAAAATCGCAAAAGGGATTGTAATGGAAATCCTTTTACAAACTGATAGCTGAGCGGAGTCGAAGTCTGTTTGTAAAAGATTGAAATGAAAAGCGCGTCCCGAAGGGTTTGCCCAAATTATTTTTCTCTTAAAGTTGTTCATTTCTTTTAAAATTTATGATTATTTTTTGGGCAATTGCTACGCACCGTGCTTTCACGCTATATCTTTTTTGATTGGTCATTTCGACTTCGCTCAGTGACCAATCAAAAAAGGATGCCGCTTCAATCACTATTGCAAACTCATGACTAAAAATAAATTAAATAATTATTGAATTTTTATTTTACCTCATCTCTTCATTTAGTTTATAACTATCTTCTAAAAAATGATATTTTACAATCTTTTCATCAACTACTTTTAATATAACAACAAATGTTGTACTGAAAGATTTATTGTAAGGCAATATTTTTGATACTAATGAACCAACCACTGTTGCGTTTTCTCCATTTACAGTAATAAAATCTATTTCGAATTTTTCTGATTCTATATTTTTTGATAATTCATAAAAAAAAGCTTGAACTTCTTCTTTGGTTTCTCTTTTTCCTACCCAAGAAAATTTATTTTTATTCCCTGGTAAATCCCAATCTACTTTATCTGCAAATAGGTCTATTGGATTTCCTTTTCTACGTCCAAATTGTATGTCATAGAATTCGTCTACAATTTTCTTGGTCTGGCTTGTTTTATCTTCTATTAGTAAAGTATTTAATATTCTTAATCGTTCTATATCTTGAGAAGCAAAATCTGGGTCCACATAACAATGCATTCTTTTTATTTTGTTATTTTCTAATTGGAAAACAGAACAAAATTTTCCATAAGAATCTGTATTGTTAGGAAATTTTATTCCAGTATTTGTAATTCCTTTTTCATGACCTTCTACAATAACAAATTCTTTATTTTCTATGTAATTAAATTTTTCTAAATCGAACTCTAAATAATCAATCAATTGAATAATTTTTTGCCCAAATTTTTGTAATCCTTCTCTCCCCTTTCCAAAACCAAACTTTTGATAAAATATTTCTACATCATCACTAAATAATTGATAATATTTTTCTGAATTGACATATCCTTCATTAATTAATTGATAATAAGATTGTACTGTAATTAAATTTTTGTTTTCCATATATTTTTATTTTAAACCAATCGTTCCAAAATAAGATAAAAAATTATTTTTTAATTTGCTCGATTAAAAAATCTACCATCTCTTGGACTTCTTTCTCATCCTGAGAAAGAATATAATGACTCCAAAATGTACTGAAAGTAGAAAGAATAAATCGAGCTATAATTATAGGATTCTTAGAGCTTTTTATATCGCCATCTAACTGGGCTTGATGTATTTTTTCTTCTAAGATTGTTTGTAATATTACTCCATTTTTATTGAGTAATGCCTTTATTTGATTGTTGGTTGATGCCACTTCAAAAATTGTATTAACAATAAAACAAGCTTTATTATCTTTTAATGTTTGATTTACGACATCGCGAATTATAAATTCTAAATTATCGATTGCTTTTTTTCCTACCGAAGATGCTTTTTTATATTGGTTCTCTTTCAATTTTGAATAATCAACCAAACATTTCAAAAATAGTTCTTCTTTATTTCCATACGTATCATAGATACTACTTCTGTTAAGACCCAACGTAGAAACCAAGTCATGCATAGAAGTTGCATGATAACCTTTTTCCCAAAAAAGGTTTCTTGCAATTTCTAATTTTATGTTATAATCGAATTCTTTATTCCTTGGCATAATGCAAATATACTTATATTAAACCAATCGTTCCAAATAAAATTTAATGAGAAAATCCAAAGAAAACACTCATACTAATAATAAACAATACGATAAGTGTTATAATAACATATAATTTGTCTTTTTCTAATATAAAAGATACTAAAGAAAGAATAAGTCGTAAAAATGGAGTTAAGAATAAAATTAATATTCCTAAGAAAATAATTGAACTACCTTTTAATTCAACTACTCCTCTAAAAATTGTAGAAATTACTTCGAAAATACTACGGTCATTTTCGACAAACTTACTATAATTAACTGTTTCATGTCCATGAGAAGTAAGAAAAATTATTCCACCTATAATACCAATAGTTAGTACTGTATATACGCCATATTTTAATACTCCTCCAATTATTTTTTGAAGATCTTTATCTGTAAATGTCATAACTTAAAAATTTCCTTTAATACCATTATAAATCATATTCCCTGCTAGAAATAAAATAATAAAAGCAAAAAATATACGTAGTTTTTTAGGGTCTGTCATCATTAAAACTTTAGAACCAATCATTGCTCCAACCAATACCCCTATCATTACTGGTAAGCAAATATCAGGAACTATATATCCTTTTTGTATATAAATAACGCAACTAGCTAAAGCTGTAACTCCCATCATAAAGTTACTTGTTGTTGTAGATACCTTGAAAGGTATTCGCATAATATTATCCATTGCTATTACCTTAAAAGCTCCTGAACCTATACCTAACATTCCAGATAATAACCCAGCCAATCCCATCATACTAAATCCTCCTATAACATTTTTAGTTCCATAAGGAACATTATTACCTTTTGCATCAGGATATGTTGAGGGAAGTTTCAATTTTACTGCCATATTACTCGATTTTTCGACAACATGTTCTTCTTTTTTACGTAAAGAGTTTAATGCAGAAAAAATTAATGCACATCCAAAAAAGATAGCTATAATAGAACTTGGTGCTGCTGCAGAAATTAATGCTCCACCAACAGCTCCTAAAGTAGTTGCTATCTCGAGGAACATACCCAACCGCATATTTGCAATTCCTTCTTTTACATAAGCTGCTGCAGAGCCTGAAGATGTTGCTATAACTGAAACAAGTGCTGCTCCTATTGCATAGTGAAGATCTACTCCTAATACAATTGTTAAAAGAGGAATAACTACAATACCTCCTCCCAATCCTGAAAGAGAACCTATGAAACCAGCAGCTACAGAGCCAGCTAATAAGATTAGCATAAAATCTAATACATTCATTTTTAATATTTTATTTTATTAATTTTAACTAAATAAATTCTTTTAATAAGAATTATTCTATTAATGAGAAGCAAATATAAACTGTTCTAAAATTACAATTATTATAAAGTAAATTAAAGTCCGATTAGAATTAACATAAAATTCAAAAAACTTAAATTCAAATAAATAGAATTTTCTTGTTTGAATAAATATCTACATTTTTTTACATAATTCTATTTCATAGACTTTTTTATTTCTTGTCGATGAGATAATCCCCATTTAACTAATGTTTCTGTTACAGGAAGAACTGTTTTCCCATATTCTGTAACAGCATACGTTACTGTTATTGGCTTTGTATCTCGTATTGTTCGTGTAATAAGTAAATTAATTTCTAAATCTTTTAACTCCTTACTCAACATTTTGGCAGAAATTCCTTCGATACCTCTTTGTAATTTTTTAAAATGAATTTCCTGACCTACTCTATTTGTTAGATAACGGAGAATCATTAATTTCCATTTCCCTCCCAAAACGTCTAAACTATCTCTCATTGCAAATAATTCTTCTGTACAAGTAGCCTCTCTTTCTATTCCGTTCTCTATCAATTTCGTCATAATAGTTTCATTAGGGTAACTAGTTACCGTTTGTTAACTAATAGTAAATATAAACCATTCTAAAATTACATTTGTTTTATAATACAATAAATTATGAAAGCAATTATCTTAAATAAAAACAACCAATTAGAAGAAGCATTTGTTGAGCAACCAATTCCTAAGAGCAATGAATTATTAATTAAAATTATTGCAAGTGGATTTAATCCTATTGATTACCAAATGCTAGAAAATGAATTAGAAAGAAAATTAATATCCTCTCCTATACTAGGAAGAGAATTTTCTGGAATTGTAATAGAAAAGGGAGAAAATGTAAAAGAATTTAATCTTGGAGACGAAGTTTTTTGTGGCTCTGGTTCTATGGGATCTAATGGTAGCTATGCAGAATATATTAGCGTTCCAGAAGAAATAGTTGCTTTAAAACCTAAAAATATATCCTTCGAAGAAGCTACTGGATTACCTTCAGCAGGATTAACAGCTTTACAAATCTATAATCGTTTAAATTTAAATACTACAAATAATATTTTAGTATCTGGGGCAAGTGGTGGAGTTGGTTCATTTTTAATAAAATTATTAATTATGAATAAAAAACAAAATATTGTTGCAACTGTAGGTAATGCAGAAAGTAAATCACACTTAAATAATATAGGATTAAATGATTCTCAAATTATAGATTACAATAGCACAAATTTTATCAAAAACTTATTAAGAGCAAATAATAACTCTCCTTTTGATATTGGGATAGATCTTGTTGGAAATAAAATGTCTGAAATAATTGCTGAAACATTAAAAACCAATGGAATTTATGTTGATGTTACAGCTTTAACAACAACCAATTCTAGAGAAAATCTTTTTAACAATGGAAATAGTATTATAAATATATCAAACTATGCCTATAGTTCGATTAAAGATTATGCTTACTATAAAAAAGGATTGGAAAAAATAACAGAACTTTTAGAGAAGAAATCAATAACTCCACCTAATTACATAAACATTGGTCAGCTTTCTTTGGAAAGTATTCTTTCTGCACACGAGTTATTAAAAAATAATTTAACAAAAGGTAATAAACTAATTATGAAACACGAATAATACTATGAAAAAAATACCTAGAAGAATTGTAACAGGAATCAAAAATGGAAAATCTACCATAACAGAAGATAAAACTGTAGAAAATGTAGTTGAACACTTTCCAAATTTAATTATTTCGGACATTTGGAATACACAACAATCGCCAGCAAATCTAAATTTTGAAAATAAAATACCTAATTTAGGTTTTCCTCAAACGCCAAAAAATGGAACTTATTTTAGATACGTTTCTATTCCTCCAGATAAAGAATTAGGAATAGAAATAAAACCGAATGAACCTCATCCTATGATGCACCAAACACCAACATTAGATTATATTATAATTCTTTCTGGTGAATTGTATCTTATTGTAGAAGATGGAGAAACATTACTAAAACCTGGAGATATTGTAATACAAAGGGGAACAAACCATGCTTGGAGCAACCGTTCAACAGAACCATGTATACAACTCGCTGTTTTAATCGATGCAAAAGAAGAATAGAAATATTCTATCTTTGTTCTATGCATGAAAAACTATTACAACTAATTGCTAAAAATAAAGATTTTGGTGACGAAGATGCTATACTTTGTCGCCAATTTTTTGAACCAATTTCTTTTTCTAAAAATACGATTATTGAAGAAGAAGGAAAAGTTCCACAATTCTTATATTTTGTTGTTTCTGGTTTTATAAGACTTTTTTATTACAATGAAAAAGGAGAAGAAATAACAACACATATCAACTGTCCTCCTGGTTTTATAACTTCCTATTTTCATTTTATGAACGAGACAATTTCTTCTGAAAATTTGGAATGTATTACAGATTGCGATTTATTACGTATTTCTAAAAATCAGTTAGAAACAATCATCAATAAAAAAAAGATTTTCAAAGATTTTAGTTTATCTGTATTTCAAGAAGCATTAACCTATAATGAAACTAGGGCTAACGAATTAGCTACACTTACAGCTGAAGAACGATACAATAAATTAATAAAGAACTACCCTTCTATCATACAAAATGTTCCACTACAATACATTGCTTCATTTTTAGGAATGAATCCAAAAAGTTTAAGTAGAATTAGAAAAAATAATAGGAAGTAATTAAGATTACTTCCTATTATTTTTTAAAACGTAAATATTATATTTCTAATGTCCTGATACACTATGATCAGTTTTTACTTGTCCTAAATATTTTGAACAATAAAGTCCAAAAAATAATATATAACCATAACAAAAAACAGGGATAACAAATGATATTTGAACTCCAAAATGATCAGCTAAATATCCTTGAAATATAGGAATTATTGCTCCTCCCAATATAGCCATAACAACTAAAGAAGAACCTTGACTAGTATATTTACCTAACCCAGAAATTGCTAATGTATAAATATTAGAAAACATAATAGAATTAAATATTCCTATACCCAATATACTATACATAGCCATTTCTCCATGATTTAAGATAGCCGAAATTAACAATATTACATTTATTGAAGCAAAAATAGCTAGTGTTCTTGCTGGAGCTGATTTACCTATGAAAAACGCTATAAAATTTAAAACTATAAATACCAAAAAGAAGCTAATTTGTGAAAAAGTTAAATCTACAATACTGAAAATAACTAAAAATACAGCTGTAGCTGCCCCAAACATATATAATATTTTTTTAGATTGACTAATTGATTGATTTAATGAAATAGCTCCTAAAAATCTACCTATCATAGCTCCTCCCCAATAAAGAGATAAATAATTTTTACTCACAACTTCAGAGAAATTCATAATTTGTGGTTGTTCTAAAAAACTAATAATAAAACTACCTACAGCAACCTCTCCTCCGACATAACAAAACATAGCCAAAACACCTAATTTCAAATGATTATATTTAATAGAACCGAATCCTTTTACAATTTCATCATCTTTTACTTGAAAGTCTGGTAATTTTACTCTAGCTATTAATAAAGCAACTAATAATAATATAGCAGCAAAAATTAAATATGGAATTTTTGTAGCCATAGCACTTAAACTACCATCTTCTTCAGAAAATAATTCAAAAATTAAATGACCTCCTAAAACAGGAGCTATAGTTGTTCCGAATGCATTAAATGCTTGTGTCATATTCAATCTACTTGATGCTGAATCTTCTGATCCAAGTAAAGACACATAAGCATTAGCTGTAATTTGTAAAACTGTAAACCCTAGGCCTAAAACAAATAAAGCTCCTAAAAACAAAACATAAGATGAAAACGTTGCTGCTGGATAAAATAATACACAACCTAAAGCTGCTAAAAAAATTCCAAAAAGTATCCCTTTTTTATAACCTACTTTATCAATTGGATCACCTTTTGTTGTAGAAATAATAAAATAGATTAGTGAACCAATAAAATAAGCTCCAAAAAAACAAAACTGAACCAACATTGATTCAAAAAATGTTAATTTAAAAAGTTGTTTTAAATATGGAATTAAAATATCATTCATACATGTGATAAATCCCCACATAAAAAATAATATAGTTATTGTAACCAATGGAATTACATAATTTTTTTTTGATTGTTCTTCATTTTTCATAATCATATTCTTTTAAACAAAACACAAAAGAAAAATTATTTATTTCTTTTGTGTTTATAAAATTTCCCCTTTATTAAATCATTAAGATTTCAAATCATTAAACTGTTTATCTAAAGGTAATATATGTTGTACTTTTTCTACAATTATTTCCTTCGGAACAGAAAAATCTATTGTTTGTTTTATATCCAATGAAGATGAACCTATCGAAATTTTATACAATCCAGATTCGGCAACCCAAGCAGATTTTGAAGATTCAAATGACGCTAAATCTTTTGCATCTAATGTCAAAACTATTGTTTGAGATTCTCCTGGTTTTAAATTTTTTGTTTTTGCATAAGCTTTCAATTCAGATTTAGGTTTGTCTATTGATTTTGCTGGTGCTGAAAGATAAAGTTCTACTACTTCTTTTCCATTTACTTTTCCTGTATTTTTTATATCCACACTAACTTCAACTTTATTATTGAATGTTTTTGAGTTAATTTTTACTCCTGAATAAGTAAAATCTGTATATGATTTTCCATAACCAAACTCGTAAGATGGTTTTATTCCGAATGTATTAAAATAACGATATCCCACATAAACACCTTCTTCATATGTTACATCTGTTGGATTATTTACTGGTACTCCAGGGAAATTTTTTGCAGAAGCATGATCTGAATATTTTATAGGATATGTCATTGTAAGTTTTCCTGAAGGATTAATTTTTCCTGAAATTACATCAGCAACAGAATATCCTCCTTCTTGTCCTGGTTGCCATGCTAACAAAATAGCATCTACTTTATCTTTCCAAGAAGCGGTTTCAATAACACCACCAATATTTAAAATAACAACAACTTTTTTACCTTTTGCATGAAAAGCTTTAGAAATTTTATCTAACATTTCTATTTCTTCTGTAGCTAAATTAAAATCATTATCAACAACTCTATCTCCTCCTTCTCCAGAGTTTCTACCTAAAGTAACAAAAGCTATTTCTGATGTTTCTGCTTTTTTAGTAAGAAAGGCGTCATCCATTTTCATTTCTGATAATCTTCCTGGAAGACCAAGAATACCTTTCTTTTTTCTTTCAATTAATTCTTCTTCAGAAGCTTTTTCTGCAAATGGTTTATATAAATCGACCAACTCTTTATCTAATTTATAACCTGTAGCTGTAAGACCTTCTAATAAAGATACTGTATGTTTATTATTAACACTACCACTTCCTGTTCCTCCAGTAATCCATGCGTAAGATGTAACACCAAATAATGAAATTTCCTTTTGTTTATTTGAAAATGGTAATGTATTCTTCTCATTTTTAAGCAAAACCATTCCTTCTGCTGCTGCATTTCTTGTTACTTCTGCATGTTCAGCTAAATTTGGTTTATCACTGTATTTGTATTGAGAAAAAGTCGGTGTTTTAAAAATATATTCTAAAATTCTTTTCACATTAACATTTGCAACTTCTTGAGATAATTTTCCTGAATTTAATGCTTCTAATAATACTTTTTTCTGTGCAGGAATTCCAGGCATTAAAAGATCATTACCTGCATTCATTTGTTTTACAACATCAGAAATCCCTCCATCTTTAATAGATTCAAAACCTGGAAAACCTCCAAACCAATCTGTCATTACAATACCTTTAAACCCCCATTCATTTCTTAAAACTTGAGTTAGTAAATCTTTTGAATCTGATGTATAAACACCATTTACTTTATTATATGAAGACATTACTGTCCAGGGTTGTGATTCTTTTACAGCAATTTCAAAATTTCTTAAATACAATTCTCTCATTGCTCTTTCAGATACATGAGCATTAATTGTTAAACGATTTGTTTCTTCATTATTTGCAGCAAAATGTTTAATTGATGTCCCTACACCTTGAGATTGTATTCCATTTACAACAGATGCTGTCGTTTTTCCAGATATTAAAGGATCTTCAGAATAATACTCAAAATTTCTTCCATTTAATGGATTTCTTTGAATATTTAATGCTGGAGCAAGAAGTACATCAACACCATATTCTTTTACTTCATTTCCCATTGCTTTTCCAACTTGTTCTAATAACTCTTGGTTCCAAGTAGAAGCTAGTGCTGTACCTACAGGAAACGCTGTAGCATAATATGTTTTTGTATCATTATCTCTTGTCGGTGCAATTCTTAATCCAGCAGGTCCATCTGCAACAATTGTAGCTGGAATTCCAAATCGATCAAATGAATCTGTACCTCCAGCTGCACCAGGAACTAAGCCTTGTTTTGAGTCTCCTACTGGACCTGTTAAAACCTCTATCCCAGGCATCCCCGTACCTATTAACAAATTAACTTTTTCCTCATTCGTCATTTGCTTGATAATTGCATCTATCCTTTTATCCGTAGAAAGACGAGTATCTTCCCAAGGATCCAATTTTCCATTTTTATTAGAATCTTGAAATGTTTTTCCATCAATAGTGATTAATGGTACATTTTGAGCTTTTACTATAGTGGATGTTGCTAATAAAGTAAAAAATAACCCTGCTATTTTTGATTTATTAGAAAATTTTAATAATGTGAATTGATTTTTTTTCATTATAATTTATTTTTTGTGATTAAATAATTTAATTTTTGTATAAAAGTCCTCGAACATTAATCTTGTATCGAGTTGTGTATAAATTCTTATATTTCTTCCTTTTGGGTTATATTGATACAAACCATCATCATTTATTTTTGGTGCATTTTTAAGGACATATGAGCTAGAAGAAGAATCTGCTTCAAAAGAAGATTGTAAAGCACTTAATAAAACTAAAGGACTATCACCCATAATATAAGTTTCACCTATATGAAAATTAAGTTTTTGAACTCTCTTCATAAGATCTTCAATTGTATTTATAAGATATTTTCCTAATTGCCCTTCTGCTTTTACTCTACTAACAAGCTCAGCATAAGACATTAGGGTTTGTCTATAAGTATTTCTTGGAATTTGCCAAATAGATAAATTTGATTCGTTAAAAACAACCTGAGCTGCTTTTATATCTATTCCTAAATTATACTCTAATGGTGTAAACCCTGGAGGCGGTGTTGCTAAATCCATATATTCTGGTCCACCAATCCAAACAACAATTACTTTGTCTGCAATTCTTGGTTCCATCAAATAAGCGCTTGCCACTTCTGTTAAACCAGCACCACAGAGAATAAATAATGGATTTTTTGGATCTGCTTTCATTGCTTCTTCTACAATAGCTTTAGCTCCAGCAGATATATTTGGTATTTTTAAATCTTTTAATTGATCATTTGAACCTTGTAAAACTTTATATTTGTTTTTAAGATTCATTATATCAAGAGTTTCATTTATTTTTATTACAGCATTTTCTGCTGTAATAGTTGAAGAATCAAAAGGATCTCCTGGTTTTAAATGAGAACCTATTATACCTTTTATTTCTATAGAAGGTGAAAGAATTTGATGAACTAACTGAAATAAACCATCTGGATCACCTCCAAAATCATTATCTATGATAGCGCTATATCTTGGTTTTACATAATCATCCATTTGTGGTATAACCGCAGTAGATTGTGCAAAAACAAAAAATCCTGAAAAAAGACTTAAACTAAATAAAATCGATTTCATAAATAATTATTAAAGAAATTTGTGAAATCTTAACCAATCAAAATAAACAGTTGTCCAATTGTCTAAAGGTAAATTTTGTTTACCGACTCCAAATCCATGACCTCCTTTTTCGTATACATGTAATTCTGTTGGTTGTTCTGCTTGAATCCATTTATTATAAAGCGCTAAACTTTTAGGTGCCAATTTTAATTGGTCATCTGCTGCAACACAAATAAATAATGGAACTGCACGAGATGGCATTTCTGTTGCTAAAATTTCATCACTAGGCCCTCCATACATTGATGCTGCAAAATTTGGTAAAGTAGCTATGTCTTTACTATGAAGAACACTTTCTAAGATAACACTAGCACCAGCAGAGAAACCAATAACACCTAATTTATCAGGATTAATATTCAATTCTTTTGCATGTGTTCTTATATAAGAAATTGCTGTTTTAATATCTTCTCCTGCCATTACTTTTATAGGCGCAGTTCTTTTATCAAAAGCAGGTCTATCTTTGATATTTTCCATCATTTCTGTTGCAGGATCATTCGATTTTGTTTCTAATAATCTGTATTTTAAGACAACTGCTGTAATTCCTTGTTCAGCAAGTTTTTTTGCCATATCTATTCCTTCGCGGTTAATAGATAAACTTTGAAAACCTCCGCCAGGAGCAACTAAAACAACTGTACCATTTGCCTTAGCCTTACTTGCTGGATAAACTAAAATAGATGGTTGAGTAACGTTAAAAACAACTTCTGTTTTAAATAATTCATTGAATTGTTGTGTTTCCTTTTGCTTCCAATTTTCGGTTCCTGGAGCTTTACCTTTAAATAGTGGAATTGACTGCTGAGCCTGAATCCCTAAATTGGTTAAAAACAAGCTTAATAATATTATTTTTTTCATTTTTATATGTTTTTAAATTCTGATCTTTATTGTGGTAGATATAATTATATTCTAAATTGCAGCCTGACCTGAACGGAAATCCTTTTTTATACTATTTAGATTGTATAAAAAAGATTGAGAGTGGAGGGCAGAATAGCTGCCCAAATAAAAATTAATTAAATAACTGTGGTATAAAACTGTTGAGATAAGTTCTCCAATTACTCCATGTATGTCCCCCTTCCGATTCTATATATTTGTAATTGAAATTTATTTCATCTAATTGATGGCGATAATCCTCTACCATTTTATATAGAAAATCTGTTTTTCCAATTGCTATCCAATATAACTTATATGTATTTTTTTGTTGAATTTTTAGTTTATCATTTAAGTTATTATAAATCGGACTCTGCTTATCTTCTAGAGGCATTGTTGCAGGAGAAAACAAACCTATATAATCAAATGTTTTTGGCTGATTTGCTGAAATGTATAGTGAATGAAAACCACCCATAGATAAACCTGCTATAGCTCTATTTTTTGCGTCTGCTTTTACACGATAATTAGCTTCCGTAAAATTGATTATTTCTTTGAAGTATGTTTCCATATCTCCCGAGAAAATATCTGGAGTTTGCATAACTATTGGATAAAAACCTTTAGAAGATTCTCCTGGAGCAGCGGTATTGCTTGTATGTCCATTTGGCATAACTACAATCATTGGTTTTGCTTTACCTTGTGCTATTAAATTATCTAAAATTTGAGAAGCTCTTCCTAGAGTCATCCATGCCTCTTCATCTCCTCCCATACCATGCAATAAATATAAGACAGGGTATTTTTCCTTTGAATTTTCATATCCTGGAGGTGTATAAATAGTTAATCTTCGATCTTCCTGAAATCCTTTTGAGGTATACCATCTTTTTGATACTGTACCATGGGGAACATTCTGAACTTTATAATTTTCTGATTGCTTTCCATCTACTAGGAACATATTCATAACAGAAGATACATCACGTACTTGATAAGAATTATTTGGATCATTTACTTTTACTCCATCTACTAAAAAAGAATATGTGTAAATATCTGGATTTAAATTATTCTCTGTTAATGACCAAATTCCGTCTTTGTCTTTTTGTAAATCTACTGAACCTGGCTCCATTCCTATATTAGAAGACCAATTTCCTTGTATTTTAACATTTTTAGCATTTGGTGCAAGTAAACGAAATGTTATATTTTTACCTTTGATTTCTGGTGATACTATATTTTTCTTTCCACTAAAATCTAAATTTTCTTGAGCATTTAACACTATAGATCCTAATAATAAAGTGAATAATGTGCTTTTTATTTTCATATTTATTTTTTTATTAAAATAGTTTTATATAAAAAAGCTAGACATGGTATGTCTAGCTTATTAGACATTAATCAACATTCAATTTTAATTAATGTTTGTATTTTTCTGTTCTGGCATCTTTTATTACACCAGACCAGTTCATACCATATCCAAAATCATAATTATGACCTTCAGAATCTTTATGTGTTTCCATATCATATGGAACATCTTCTTTTTGTAATTCTACTGTTTTCATATTTGCAGGCATTTGAAGAGGAAGTAAACCTGAAGGTTCATACTTTCCATTAATAATATCTAAAACTGCTTGATTTGAAACATTAAAATTCATTAAGATTGCATCAGCATGATTTTCAAACTCATTAAACACCATTGGTTTAGAAGCTGTAATAGAAACAATAACAGGTTTTCCATTCATTGCTTTATATGTATCTTCTATCATCAGTAAATCAGTGAAATTACTTACAGTTGAAGTTTTATTTTTAAATGATCTATCTTTTATATTTGGAGCAACTACTGGATCTCCCGCAGCAATACTTTTATCACGTGCATCTGTTGCTGTATATGTTTGATATTGTAACGAAATAGGGAGATAACCATTCCCACCCTCTGCAGCATCTATATCACTATAACCTGCATTTTCGCTATGAGGACTTTTTACAAAAACTAATGCAAAATCTGCTTTTGTAGGGTCTTCTGTTACATTAAAATTTTCTTTTATTTTTTCGATATCAATAGGATATTCTAATGTTGGAGCATTATATACACCCCACCAATTGAAAGTTGCTGGTGAATATCTTTTTGGTATATAAACTGTTTTTCTTTCTTTTATAGGTAAGATATTCCCTTTATTTTTTAACATTACAATCGACTTAACTTGTGCCTCGTATCCAGCTTTCATAAATTCTGGATTACCTACAATTTTTTTAGTCTCTTCTATGTTTACATAAGGGTTTTCAAATAATCCTGTTCTAAAAAAATTTCTAAGTAAACGGATAGCTGATTGTTCAAATTTTTTACGATAAGCTTTCTCTCCATGTTCTTTTACTCCCATTTGGTATGCTTCTAAAACAGGTCCTTTATCATTATTACCACCAAATTGATCTACACCTGCTTCTAATACTTTATAATGACGTTCTGCAATTGTCATTTTTTCTACTCCCCATGGTTTCCCAGCAAAACCTCCAGGAGTTTTTGGTTCATCGGCAGTAATTAACCAATCTGTACAAACTACTCCATCATAACCATATTTTTTTCGAAGTAAATCTGTGATTAAATATTTAGAAAATCCATTTCCTACATTTTCTCCATTTTTTGTATCTTGATTAAAGCTGATAGTATAATATGGCATAACTGCAGCTGCTTCTTTTGTTCCATCTGCTAGTTTAAAAGCTCCTTCAGTAAATGGTTTTACGTGATTTTGAAAATTATTTCCTGGATATACTGCAAATTTCCCCATTGCCCAATGTCCATCTCTACCTCCTTCTTCAGGACCACCTCCTGGCCAATGTTTAACCATTGCATTTACGCTTTTAGATCCCCAACCATTTTTAGTACTTGTTCCAACTGTTGTTTGAAAACCATCAATATATCCTCTTCCTAAATCAGCTGTTAATTCTGGACTTTCACTAAAAACATAAGCAATTCTATACCATCTAGGCTCTGTTCCTAAATCTATTTGAGGAGAAAGTGCTGTTGAAATACCTAAAGCTCTATATTCCTGAGCGGCAATATGTCCGAATTTTTTAACTAATTCTGGGTCGAAGGTTGCTCCCATTGCTAATCCATCTGGCCATAAAGATATTTGTCCTCCAGCTCCTTCGTTAAATTCGGCTGTAACAGTAGCTGAATGTCTTGGATCTGAACTATTATTAGCTGGAATTCCTAAGCCTAAACCTTCTATATAAGCCTGAATATTATTACTCCATTTTGCTGCGATTTCTGGTGATTCTACTGTTGTAAGTAAAACATGTCGAAGATTGTCATCTTTTAAAAACTTCTTTTGTTCATCCGTTAAATCATATGCTTTAGCTTCACTTTCTTTATAAAGCTTTCCATTATATTTACCTGCTCTATAATCAGTTCCTGCAGGAACTGACTGATGACCACTATATAACATAAGACCTGCTATTTGTTCTATAGACATTTTAGAAGCTAAATCTTTTGCTCTTTCTTCAGTTGATAAACGCCAATCTTCATATTTATCTAACTTTCCATTTTTATTTAAATCTTTAAATTTTTTACCATTTATTGTTAGAATTTTAACACCTGAATCTGATGAATATCCTAAAGCTGGTCCATCTGAATTATTAACTATTTTTATATTTTGAGAAAACGTAATTACACAAAAAAATAATGCAGTAATATTTAATACCTTTTTTTTCATTTTTTTATTATTTAAAAATTAAAGCTTACTGATAATTGACCTGTTAATGGCATCATATATGATCCTGTTAACAATTTTCCATTATAAGGATTTGCATCTGTAATCAATTCAGCTCCATTAATAGTTCCACTAGCTCCTCTTTGATTTAAGAAATTGATTACTGTAGCTCCAATACTTATTTTATCATTAAGTGTATAATTAATTCCACCAAATGTTTCCCATCTAGGAGCAAAATATAATGCATTTGTTAAGTTGGCATATTGTTTAGAAAAGTATCTAAAACTAGCCCAAAACCTCCATTTATCTATTGTATAACTAGGATCTATTTCCATTAAAACTTTAGAAATACCAACTACATTTTTATTTGAATAATTATAATTTTCATTAAATGCATTAAATGAAAAATCTTTATAAACAGGATCCTGAAATGTAATTAAATAATGTAAATTAAATCCTTTAAATGGTTTTAGGACAAAGTCAGTTGTCCAACCTAATGTTTCAATACTATAATCTACACTTGCTACGTCTACTTGAGTTGTGTTATTAGGGTTTACAAGATTATATCTTCCTAAATAACCATTTTTAGTAAGCCATGTAGCTTGAGATATTAATTGAATAAAATCTGTATTCCAGAAAATTCCAAATGCACCCAATGGACTTTTAATTTTTTTTGTATCTGGTGTAAACGCCTGAGAATAACTTTCTAACCTTCTATTTTCTTCTGTATATAAGAAATTTGCTAATAATCCGAATTTTTTTGTGATGTTATAGGTAGCATTCAAACTTCCTCCTATATGGAACCAACTCTCATTAATACTTTGAAAATCATCTGATTCAAAAACAAAACCAGGAGTTCTAGGAGTCATAGAAAATTCTCCGTTAATAATATGATTTCTCAAATTTAAACCATAACTTAAATTAAAGTTATCATTCACCTTCCATTCATCTGTTGCGTAAACAGATATTTTATTTTCAGTTCCACTATGATATTCTCCACCAGAATTATAATTATAAAATCCATATTGATCTGTAGAAGGCCCTATTAATCTATCTGGTTGAGCACTCACTGTTTGAAAGAAAAAAGACCTATTAGAAGTAAACTTATCTATGTTATAATATTGTTCTAGAAGTCCAAATGTTAAATTATGGTTACCCACTTGCTTATTCAAAGAAAATCGTCCTGCAATATTAACGATAGGTGTCTCAGGAGTATGCATTGCTAATTGCGTTCCCACTGGACCAGAATAAGTATTTCCATTAGAAGCATACGTATAACCATCAGTAGCATCGGCATTAAAAATACTTAAAGGAATTATTGTTGACATTCTTGCTTTTGCAAAATGTGCTCTTGTAGAAAATTTAAAATTCCAACCACTATCCAAAAGATAATTACCAAAAATATCAATATTATGAGATGATGTTCTATTGTCTTTACCATGCATAGATGCCCAATAATCTTTACCTGATAAAATATCTTTCATTCTTATTTCTCCATCATTTACAACATAAGAATCTCTTCCAATTCTAAAATTGTCAAGCTCTTTAACTTTACCATCAGTTTTATATTGATAAACTGCATAATTTCCTATATTATATGAATCAGCATATTTATATAAAAATGAAATTTTCCCTTTATCATTATTAAAGTATTTTGTAATTCCTGCTCTAAAAATTTTAGTTTCATCAACATTTCTATTAAATCCTAATTTAAATGTACTTGGATCAAAGTTTGTAAAAGCACCTAATGTATAAGACCAACCATTTTTATTTATCGGACCAGAAACATTCACATCTCCTTGAAACCATCCAAAGTTACTTGTTGTAAATTTTCCTTTTACTTTTAATTCTTTTGTTCCTGTCTGAGCATATGAATTTACAGCAAAACCCAAATCTCCCATTGTATTAGCTAACTGATCCATCTTTAACAGCCCTGTACTTTCTAAACTAACACTTTGTCTCCAAGTTTTATTTGGAAGCTCAGGCCAGAAAAAGTAAACAGATGGCAAATCATTTTCTAGAATCGTAATACCTCCAACTGTTGCTGGCAAACCTATATTTACATCCCTAGGACTTGTATTATTCGCAGCATTCAACATTACATTCCTGTTATTGTCTTCTTTGGAAATTGATGTATTTTTTACACCATTTTCATTTTTAATAACTGCTTTTACAGAATCCTTCACTACAATACTATCAATATTTTCCTGGGCAAAAATTGTTGGACCAGCACATATCAATACAAGTATTGAAATTTTAAAAGTTAATTTTCTCATTTGTTAATTTTTTTGTGGTTTTGAGAAAAAGCAAGAATATCTATATCAAAAATTAAATAAACCACTCATTCTTTTATATTTAAAAAGAACAGTATTAACAAACCATATTTTACTAAAACGATTGAGTAAAATTAAAATTTGACTTTATAAATTATATGAATAGATTTTTTATATTCTTAATCTTTTCAATGCTTCATATTGAAGCATTACAATTTTACATCAAAAAAAAATAATGAACAAGAAAAAATTAACGAAATTTAACACACATATTAATTATTTATAATAAAGTATATTATACACCATAAATTAAAAAAAATATCATCATTTTATTAAAATAAATGACATAATTCATTCGTAATCATTACAAAAAAGGGCTAAAAAGAGCATATTTCAATTTATTAATTAGAATTTAATACTAATTTTGTAACAATTACTCTATAAAATCAACATGGATTCTAAACAACAACTTCTTAATACATCTGAAGAAGCAAAAGAAATTTTTATATCTCATCTTTCTGCAGACCCTGTAATATTTGGTTTTGAAAACAATGAGCTTAAAGTTTTATTAATAAAAATGAATTATCGTGAAAAATGGCTACTTCCTGGTGGATACATTCGAAAAGACGAAAATCTAGATGATGCTATTATAAGAATACTTAAAAACAGAGCAGGCATTAATGATGCATATTTAGAACAATTCGAAGTCTTTGGAAGAAAAGATAGAAGTGAATTTTATTTTGAAGATTTTGACGAAACTCTCTTCCATAAACAACGATTTATAACAATTGGTTATCTAGCATTATATAACCCTACAAATACTACATTAATTGCAGATGATTTTAGTAGCGATTGTAAATGGATTTATTTACATGAATTGGATAAAATAGATATTGGTATGGATCATAGAAATATAATAGAAAGAGCCTTATTAGCTTTAAGAGAAAAAATATCAATAAAACCTATTGGTTACAATCTTTTACCAGAGAAATTTACTTTACCAGAATTGCAAAAACTATATGAAACTATACTTGGAAAAGAACTAAATAGAGGTAATTTTTATCGTAAAATTAAAAATATGGGTATTCTTAAAAAACTTAATGAACAAAGAAAAGGGGGAGCTCATAAATCTCCTGACTTATATAGTTTTGATGAAGAAAAATATAACGAAGCTCTTAAAAATGGATTAAATAATTGGTAATTTATTACTATCTAATTAAGTAACATTTGTGAAGTTCTTTTGAAAATAGAATTCCAAAATTTGTTCTATTAAAAATAGAAATTATGGAAACATCTAAAAACCTTTCATTAGTCACAGGAGCTAATGGACATTTAGGAAATAATTTAGTAAGATTTCTTTTAGAAAAAGGAATTCCTGTAAGGGCATCTGTTCGTAATATAAAAAATAAAAAACCTTTTATAGGATTAGATTGTGAAGTTATACAAGCCGATATTATAAATAAGGAATCACTTGTAAAAGCCTTGCAGGGAGTTGAAACATTTTATGCAGTTGGAGCAGTTTTTAAACTTTGGGCAAAAAATCCTCAAGAAGAAATTTACGATGTCAATCTTCTAGGAACAAAACATACAATAGAAGCTGCTGTAGAAGCTGGTGTAAAACGCATTGTTTATGTTAGTTCTATTGCAGCTTTAGATTATTCCAAGATTCCAACGAAAGAAAGTTATGGCTACAATCCTGACAGAAGAGATACTTATTACAATTCAAAAAATGATGGTGAAAAACTTGCTCTTGAATTGGCTAAAAAACATAATATAGAAATTGTTGTAGTCATGCCATCAGCCATGATAGGAAGTAAAGCATTCTCTCCTCTTAATGTGTCATATAACATTATCCAACTCATTCTTAAAAAAGAAATCCCTATAGAAACAAATATTACTCTAAATTGGATTGACGTAAAAGATGTGGCTGAAGGATGTTATTTAGCTGCAATAAAAGGAAAGAATGGAGAACGATATATTTTAGCAAATGAAAAATGTATGTCTATAAAAGAAACTACTAAAATTGCACAAGAATTATATCCAGAATTAAATATAAAATTACCTATTGCAGTTCCAAAACCAATCTTATATTCTGCTGCATGGTTAATGGAAATTGGAGGGAAAATTAGTGGGAAAGCTCCTCTATTAACAACAAAAGAAATTGGAATGTTCTCTGGCTTACAACAAAATTTTGATATTTCTAAAGCAAGAAAAGACCTTGGATTTAATCCTAAAAATCCAATTATTGCAGTTAAAGAAGCTATGCAATATTTACATGAAAATTTTTTATGAATAAGCCATAAAAAAAACCTAAACAAATCTGTTTAGGTTTCTTTATGTAAAATATTTTATACTAAATAGAATAATTTCTATGTCCAAAAATAGAACTACCTATTCTTACCATTGTACTACCTTCTTCTATTGCTGTTTTATAATCTCCACTCATTCCCATGGAAAGAATAGAAATATTTTCATTTGTCGATTTCAAAAAATCAAAATTCGATTTTAATAATTTAAACTCATTTCTAATTTTATTTTCATCATCAGTAAATGTTGCCATTCCCATTAAACCTACAACTTGTATATAAGGTAATTTATTTACCTCATCACTCATTATTTGTCTAACTTCATTTTCATCAAGACCAAACTTTGTTTCTTCATCAGCAATAAACTGTTGCAATAAAACTTTTATAACACGATTATTTTTTTCAGCTTGTTTGTTTATCTCTTTTAATAATTTTAAACTATCAACACCATGAATTAAATCTACAAAGGGAGCCATATATTTCACCTTATTGGTTTGTACATGACCTATCATATGCCAACGAATATCTTTAGGTAAAGTTTCGTATTTATCACACATTTCTTGTATTTTATTTTCTCCAAAATCACGAATTCCAGCAGCATAAGCTTCTTCCAAATCTGAAATTGGCTTTGTCTTAGAAACTGCAATTAATGTTACATGCTTTGGTATTGTTTGCTCAATTTGTATTAAATTATCTTGAATACTCATAATTATTTTATTCATTTAAATCGAAAACAGGAAAACCGCTCAATGGCTTTGGTTCGATATAAGTACTTTTTGGAGGCATTTTAAGCCCTAAATCAGAAATTAATTGTAGATCTTTTACATCAATAGGATAAAACGCAAAAGCCACTTTATAACCTTCATTATCTACTTTATTCTTTAAAACCTCAATCCCTTCTTTTGTTCTCGTACCTTTTTCATAATGTACTCGTTTATCTTTTTTAGAATCATTAATTTCATAAATTGGTTTCAATACATTTTCTTCAAAAATATACGTATCTAACTCACTTAATCCTTCAACAGATAATAAATTATTCTTTACAAAAAGGCTATAAAATTGTCCATCTAAATACATCACAAGATGATGTTTTTTCGTCGGAACAACTAACTCTTCTCCTTTTAGAATTATTTCAAAAGATTCTTCTAAAGCAGATAAAAATTGCTCTGATGTTAATCCATTTAAATCCTTAATCAAGCGATTGTAATCGTTAATAATTAAATCTTCATTGGAAACTAAAAGAGCTAAAGTATAATTAAAAGCCTCATTGCCATAAACTTCATCTTCTGAATTTTTTATTGCATGTTTTGTATATCGTTCTGAGCTTTCCATACGATGATGTCCATCAGCAATATACAACTCATTTAAATTTTCAATAGAATCTTTAAATTGTTTTAAATTTAATCGATTATCTACTCTCCATAACAAATGTTGAGTACCATTTGCTTCCGAAATTTTAAGAAGAGGTTTTCTTTTCATTTCTGTATCAATCAATAAATCTACACGTTGAGCAGGTTTGTATGTTAATAAAACAGGCTCAGCATGAAAATGGGACTCTTTTAAATATTCTGCAAATAAATTAACTCGATGATCTAAAGTTTCTTCATGTCTTTTAATTTTATTTTCTTTATAATCCTCTATACTTACTAATCCTACAAGACCTTTAGTTTGACGACCATTAGGCTGTATAACTTGATAAATATAAAATGATGATTTATCTTGAGTTAATATTTTTTTAGAAAGAAAATCATCTAAATTTTCACGAACTTTTCTAAATTTCTCCTTAGAATCTTTAATTGTTTCATCCCAAGTTGGTAAAATTATATGTAAAAAAGAATTTTCTCTTGTATTGATACAATGTTCCAACTCTTCCTTAGAATATTGATTCACTGCAAGTGTAACAAAATTCTGAGATGTTTCTTCTGTTGGTCGAATTCCTTTAAAAGGTTTGAATTGAGGCATAATGAGTAATTTAGAAATTTAGATAAACCTAAATGAATTATTTAGCATAGATTTCAACAATCTGTGAAGCTAATTCAGTTCCAATTCTATCTTGAGCTTCATTTGTTGATCCTGCAATGTGAGGAGATAATGACAACGATTCATTCATTAACAATCCCATTTCTGGAGTTGGTTCATTTTCGAAAACATCTAATGCTGCACCAGCAACTTTACCATCTTCTATAGCATCAACCAAAGCTTTTTCATCAACAACACCTCCACGAGCTGTATTAATAATGATAACACCATCTTTCATTTTAGTAAATTCTTTTTCTCCTAAAATATATCCATCTTGTGAAGGAACATGTAAAGTAATAAAATCTGCTTTAGTAATTACTTCATCAAAATCTACAGACGTAATTTTAAATGTTACTTTTTGTCCATCAAAAAATTCCAATTCTATATCACGAGTTGCAGGAAATTTATCATAAACTAAGATATTCATTCCAAGACCTATTGCTTCTCGAATAACTTCAACTCCAATACGTCCGAAACCAATAACTCCCATAGTTTTACCTCTTAATTCGATTGCCTTAGCGTAAGCTTTTTTTAATGCTCCGAATTTAGAATCTCCTTCTAATGGCATTGTACGGTTTGCTTGATGTAAATTACGAACGATAGAGAATAAATGTGCTATAACAAATTCTGCTACTGATGCAGAAGAAGAAGCAGGAGTATTGATTACTTGTATTCCTTTTTCACGTGCGTATTCTACATCAATATTATCCATTCCAACTCCACCGCGACCAATAATTTTTAAATTTGTTGCATCTATAAGTGGTTGACGAACTTTTGTTGCAGAGCGAACAAGAAGAACTTCTATTCCATTTTCATTTATATAGTTTTCTAATGCTTCTTGTGCTACATGAGCTGTTATAACTTCGAAACCTTTACTTTCTAAAGCTTCTTGACCTGCTTTAGAAATTCCGTCGTTTGCTAATATTTTCATTTTATTTTTTAGTATTAAGGTATTAAATGATAGAATTTAATTTTTATCCGAATTTTTGTTCAAATTGTTTCATTACTTCAACTAAAACCTGAACAGATTCTAATGGTAATGCATTGTACATAGAAGCTCTATATCCTCCAACATCTCTATGCCCAGCTAAAGAAACTACTCCAGCTTCTTTTAATAATGCATCAAATTCTGATTTTAGATCCTCATTATTCAAAACAAAAGTAGCATTCATTTGAGAACGATCTTCAACTTCGGCTGTTCCTGCAAATAAACCATTTCTATCAATTTCTGTATAAATTGCTTCTGCTTTTGCAGTATTAATTTTAGAAATCGCATCTACTCCTCCTTGCTCTTTTAACCATTGCAGATTTAACATTACACCATAAATTGCAATAACTGGCCAAGTATTAAATGATGATTCTTTTTTAATATGAACATCGTAATTTAAATAATCTGGAATATTACGTCCTGTTTTACCTAATATATCTTTTTGAACAATTGCTACCGCAGAACCAGCTGGTCCCATATTTTTTTGAGCACCTGCATAAATAACTCCAAATTTAGATACATCTATATTTCTTGATAAGATATCTGATGACATATCACATACCATAGGAACAGGAGAATTAGGAAATTCTTTTATCTGAGTTCCAAAAATAGTATTATTGGATGTACAATGAAAATAATCTACATCTGTAGGTATTGTATAATTTTTTGGAATGTAATTGTAATTTTTATCTTTAGAAGATGCAATAACTTCTATTTCTCCAAATCGTTTTGCTTCTTTAATTGCGTTTTCTGCCCATTTACCTGTTTGTGTATAAGCAGCTTTTCCTCCTTCTTTTAATAAATTATATGCTACAGTAGGAAATTGTAGAGATGCACCTCCTTGCATAAATAAAACATCGTGTGTTTCAGGAACATTCATCAACTCCTTCACTAAAGCTCTTGCTGTATCTATAACCTCAACAGCATCTTTACGACGATGTGATATTTCTAGAATAGAAGTTCCCGAATTATTAAAATCTAAACAAGCTTGTGCCATTTTTTCGAAAACAACTTGTGGTAAAATGCATGGTCCTGCACTAAAATTGTGTATTTTCATAACGAATTGTTGTGTGTTGTGTTTTGTTTTTAATTCCTAACAAATATAGTAAATCAAATCATCAAACAAGTGATATAAGTGAGTACTTTTATAAAGTATTTAATAAAAAAAGCCCTTAACATATTATGTTAAGGGCTTAAATACAATTTATTATATTTTTAGTATTGAATGAAATCTACATTCAATTCTTCAGCTTTTCTTTTATAATATCCATCTGCTAATTTATCTTTAATTTCTGCAAATGAATTTAATGTGTATTCTATGTGTTCATCTTCATGAGCTGCAGTAGGGATAATACGGAAAATAATCATTCCTTTAGGAATAACTGGGTAAACAACCACAGATACAAATATTCCATATTCTTCTCTCATTTCTTTTGCAAGAACTGTAGCTTCAATTGGAGAACCATTTAATACAATTGGAGTAACACAAGTATTAGAACCTCCGATATCGAAACCTCTTTCTTCTAAACCTTTTTGTATTTTTTCAACATTATGCCATAACTTATTTTTAAGATCTGGAGATTGTCTTAATAACTCCAAACGCTTTAAACCTCCAATAACCATTGGCATAGTTAAAGATTTAGCGAAAATTTGAGAACGTAAATTATATTTTAAAATACGAATAATGTCTTTGTTTCCTGCTATAAAAGCTCCAAAACCAGCCATTGATTTTGCAAACGTAGAAAAATAAATATCAATTTGATCTTGACAACCTTGTTCTTCACCTGCTCCAGCACCTGTTTTACCCAAAGTACCAAAACCATGAGCATCATCAACTAATAAACGGAATTTATATTCATCTTTAAATGCTGCAATCTCTTTTAGGATACCTTGTTTTCCAGTCATACCGAAAACACCTTCAGTTATTACAAGAATACCTCCTCCTTGTTTGTCTGCAAGTTTACGAGCACGTATAATCGTTTTCTCAAAACTTTCTATATTATTATGTTGATAAATAAAACGTTTACCAAAATGTAAACGAACACCATCTACAATACAAGCATGACATTCAGCATCATAAACAATTACATCATTTTTAGAAACTAAAGCATCGATTGTAGAAACCATTCCTTGGTAACCAAAGTTCATTAAATAAGCAGATTCTTTTTGTACAAAATCAGCTAATTCTTGTTCTAATTGAGCGTGATAGTCAGTTTGCCCAGACATAGCACGAGCCCCCATAGGATATGCCATTCCATATTTTGCAGCAGCATCAGCATCAGCTTTACGAACTTCAGGATGATTTGCTAAACCTAAATAATTATTAATAGACCAAGTAATTACTTTTTTCCCTTGGAATTCCATTACAGGTCCTATTTCTCCTTTTAATTGAGGAAATACGTAATAACCTTCACCATAATCAGCAAATTGACCTAATGGTCCAGGATTTTGTTTTAAGCGTTCGAAAATATCCATTTCTTTTATATTTTTATTAATCTTAAAAAGTAATTAGGAATTAATAAATTTCTAATTACTTTTATTGATATTTAATTATTTTATTTGTTCTACAGTGGCTCTTGCTTCCAAACCATTTAGTCTACTATTAGTAAAACCTTGTTCAGCCATCCAATCATCACTAAATACCTTTGTCATATAACGAGATCCATGATCTGGGTATAATATAACAACAACAGAATTTTGATCAAATTCACCTTGATTTGATAACATTTTATATGCTTGTGTAGCAGCTCCTGATGTATAACCTACCATCATACCTTCTTTAAGAGCTATCTCTCTAGTACAATAAGCTGCATCCTCATCAGTAACTTTTATAAAACGATCAACCATATCAAAATCTAAAGCTCCAGGAACTAAATTCTTTCCTAAACCTTCTATTCTGTAAGGATAAATTTCATTTTCATCTATTTTACCAGTTTCGTGATAAGTTTTTAAAATTGATCCATAAGCATCAACTCCAATAATTTTCACATCTGGATTTTTTTCTTTTATAAAACGAGCACTACCTGTTAAAGTTCCTCCTGTTCCTGTACAACCGATTAAGTGTGTTATTTTACCTTCAGTTTGTTCCCAGATTTCAGGACCTGTTGTTAAATAGTGAGCTTCTGTATTTCCTCTATTAAAATATTGATTAATATAAAGGGAATTTGGTGTTTCAGCAGCAATTCTTTTTGCTACTTCATAATATGACTTAGGATCATCTGCTGGGACATTAGCTGGACAAAGGAAAACTTTAGCTCCCATTGCTTTAAGAAATGAAATTTTCTCTGCTTTTGTCTTATCTGATACTGCTAAGATACATTTATACCCTTTTACTATTGCAACCATAGCTACAGCAAACCCAGTGTTACCTGAAGTTGTTTCTACAATTGTAGCGCCAGGTTGTAATAAACCATTTTTTTCAGCCTCTTCTATAATATGTAAAGCTATTCTGTCTTTTGTTGAGTGTCCAGGATTGTAACACTCTAACTTTGCATAAACTTCGCCTGGAATGTCTTGGTTAATTCTGTTTAATTGAACTAATGGAGTTTCTCCTATTAACTCTAAAACGTTTTTATATTTACCAGTCATTTCACAAATTTCTTTTCTAACAAAAAGCAAAATTAAGAATTTTTAATTAAACGTTAAAGAATTACCAATTAATTTTAATCTTTTAGCATTTTTTTATAAAATCCTCAATATACCTTCTTATTGAATTAGTTATTATTTAATTTAAAAATATATTCTAAAATATTCTTATCTATAGATGATAATTCTATTTTTCTTCTTTCCATCATTTTTTCTGCAGCTTCGCATGCTTTATCAAAAGTAAAAATAGGAGAATCTGATTTTCCTCCCCAACTGTAATGTTTTACTAAATTTGGTGGAAACCCGACTTGAAAAATATTAGCAGCAACACCAACAACCGTACCAGTATTAAATTGAGTGTTAATTGCTGACTTTGAATAATCTGCCATAATTAATCCACAAAATTGTAAACCTGTCTTTATAAAGCGATTTTCTTTATAATTCCATAATTTGACTTCTGCATAATTATTTTTTAAGTTTGATGTATTCGTATCAGCACCTAAATTACACCATTCACCTATAACAGAATTACCTAAAAATCCGTCATGACCTTTATTTGAATAAGCTGTTAAAATAGCATTATTCAATTCTCCTCCTACTTTACAATAAGGACCAATTGTACAACCAGAATAAATTTTAGATCCCATGTTTATTTTAGCATTTTCACACAATGCCAAACTACCTCTTATCATGGAACCTTCCATTATTTCAGTATCTTTTCCAATATAAATAGATCCTTCTGTCGCATTTAAAATTGAAAATTCTACTTTTGCTCCTTTCTCAATAAAAATTCTTTCAGGATTTAAAACACGGTTTGTATCAGATATGGGTTCAGATTTTCTTCCTTCTGTTAATAAATCAAAATCAAATTCTATTGCCTGAAAATTATATGTAAATAAATCCCAAGAGTTTTTGATATGTATTATATCTTTTTCTAAATTTATACTATTTGAAGATTTAGTTGGAATTTTATCTGTAGTTTTTACAGCAACTAAATGATTTTTATATAAAATACTTTGATTAAGTTTAATATTTTTTATTTTATCAACTAACTCAACTGTAGGAAAAAAAGAAGGATTTATAAATAGGTTTTCGGTTTGAAGCTGAATAGGATATTTTTCTTGTAAATAAGGTTGTGTTTGATTAGAAATCTTACTCTTGAGTAATTTTTCCCAGCGTTCGCCAAAACTTAAAGCTCCCATACGTAAAGAAGCAATAGGTTTTGTAAAAGTGAGAGGTAAAAGATTTTCCCACTCTTCCCCATCAAAAAGAATTATATTCATCTATTTAGAATTTATGCAAATTTAAAAATAATTCTTACATAAGAAACTTTAGAGAATATGAATTTACCCCCCAATAAAAAAGTTATTTTTATTGTATTAGAAATCTATTAGAATAATGCCCTATTCATCAAAAAAAAAGTATCATTATTTGAAATAATGATACTTTATAATGATTTTAAATATTATTTTGTTTTAGATAACCAAGAATTTACTAACTTTTGATGTTCTTTTACCCATTCTTTTGCAGTAACTTCTTTATCTTTACTATCTTCTAATTTTGCTAACAAGTCAGACATTGTTGCATCATCAAAGTTCATTTTAGAAAAAAATAAGCCTAAATCTGGATGATCTTTTACAAAATTTTTACGGCTTAACGTTTTTATTTGTTCTGCTTCTCCAAAAACTTTTTTAGGATCATCTATAAATTTAATTTTCATTTTTCCGAACATCCAATGTGGTTGCCAGCCTGTACCAACTATCCATTCTTTATTTCTAATTGCATTTTGCACTTCTGTAATCATCGCTATAGTAGATGAATTAATCTGCTCATAACCTTTAAGGTTATAATCTACAATAGCATTATCAGTAGCAGAAGCAAGACCAGAACCTTTTTCAATTCCTATTATTTTTCCTTTAAATTTATCTTTATTCTGATTTAATTCTTCTATAGAATTTATTGGTAAATAATCTGGAACTATTAATCCTATTCTTCCATTATTATAATTAACTCCTAATGTTTCTAATTTAGGAAATTTTGCAACTTTAGCTGCATGAGTATATGGAAGCCATGTTCCTAAAAATAAATCTGTATCACCATTATTCATTGAAGCTAAAATCATATCTGTAGATGCTTTTTGGATAATTACATGATAACCTTGTTGATCTAAAATTGCTTTTGTAACATATGTAAATGCAACATCATCTGCCCAACCATCTACCATTCCTATTGTAATGTATTTGGAATTCTTTAATCCATTACATGAATAAAATGTTATTGAAGATAGTATAAGAAATAAAAAAGATAATATAGTATATTTTATAAATTTCATAATTCTATTTTTTCTTTACAAATCCTTGCGTTATTCTATCTAATATAATTGCTAAAATAACAACAGATAAACCACTCTCAAAACCTAATCCTATATCAAGATTATTAATTCCTTCTAATACTTTTTCTCCTAAACCACCTGCAGCAATCATACCTGCAATTACTACCATTGATAAAGAAAGTAATATAGTTTGATTAACACCTGTTAATATAGTTTTAGCTGCTAAAGGCAGTTCTACCTTAAATAGTATTTGTCGATTAGTTGCACCAAAAGAACGTGCTGCTTCAACAATATCTTTTGGAACAGATTCTATTCCTAAAGTAGTTAGACGAACAGCTGGCGGCATTGCAAAAATAATTGTTGCAAAAGCACCAGGCACTTTTCCTATACTGAAAAATAATACTGCAGGAATTAAATACACAAAAGCAGGCATGGTTTGCATTAAATCCAATAATGGACGAATTATTTTCTCTGCCAATTTACTTTTTGCAGCCCAAATTCCTAAAGGAATTGAAAAAACAAGAGCTGTTATAGTTGATACAACTATTAGAGCAAGTGTTTCCATTGTTTCTTTCCAAAATCCCATTAAATAAATTAATGTAAAGCCAGCAATTGTCATTATTGCAACTCCTTTACCAGACTTCCATAAAGCTAATAAAGCAAATAATAAGATGACTACATAAAATGGAACTGCTAATAATCCCCATTCAATTCCCATAATAGAGGAATTTCCAATGTTTTTTATTACATCAAATAAAGGTTTTGCATTTTCTGTTAGCCAATTAATAGCAATTTCTACGTATTGACCTATATTGATTGTTTTATTCATTTTATTGATTGTTTGCTATTTCTTTTAATTCTATGATTTCTTCTTCGTTAAATTTTGTAGCTTCAATGATCAGTGAAGTTTGAGATACAACTCCCAATAATTTATTTTGATTATCTATGACTGCAATTGTTGCTTTATTCCCAGAAATAAGAGGTAACATTTCTTCTACAGTAGCATCACTAAATACTGATGGTACATTATCATTTATAATAGATTCTACTGTTGGCTCTTTTAATTTTGCAATTCGAACAACATCTGCCAACGAAACTAATCCTAAGAATTTATTATGAATATCTACAACAGGTAACATATCTAAACTTGTCGATCTCATTTTTCTCAACGCTCCTTCTGGACCATCTTTTCTAAATCGTACAACTGTTGGTTTTTCATGCATCAAAGAACCTGCAGTAATAATAGTTTTTCGATCAACTTTTTCTACAAAGGCTTTTACATAATCACTTTTAGGATTCGTTAAAATATCTTCTGCTGTTCCTATTTGTTCTATTACTCCATCTTTCATGATTACAATTCTATCACCAATTTTTATGGCTTCATCTAAATCATGTGTAATAAAAACGATTGTTTTTTGTAGTGAATCTTGTAAATCTAGTAACTGATCTTGCATTTCAGTTTTTATTAAAGGATCTAAAGCAGAAAATGCTTCATCCATCAATAATACTTCTGGATCGTTAGCTAACGCTCTGGCTAAACCAACCCTTTGTTGCATTCCTCCAGATAATTGAGAAGGAAACTGATTTTCAAAACCATTCAATCCAACAATATCTAATGCTTTTTGTGCTTTTTCTTCTCGTGAAGTTTTATCTTCTCCTCTAATTTCTAAGCCGAAGGCCGCATTACTTAAAACAGTATGATGTGGTAATAATCCAAATTTTTGAAAAACCATACTCATTTCTGTTCTTCTTACATCCAATAATTGTTTATTGTTTTTAACTGTAATATCATCATCATTGATGAATACTTTTCCAGACGTAGGTTCATTTAATCTATTAAGACAACGTAGTAAAGTAGACTTTCCACTACCAGATAATCCCATAATTACAAAGAATTCACCTTCGTATATTTCAAAACTAGCTTTATTAATACCTACTGTACAGCCAGTTTGCTCAAGAATTTCTTTTTTAGAAAAACCTTTATCTAATAATTCTAAAGCTTTTTCCTTTTGTTTTCCGAAAACTATTGTTAAATCCTCGACTTTTAGTTTTACTTTCCTTTGGCTCTCTTTTCTATCCATTTTCAGAGTTTTGGTTAAACAAATTGTCAAAAAAAATATTGATATACAAAACATTACAAACGAAATCATTAATCAAACGCACTTTCTTAAAACACAATAAATTACATTACAATAACATTGTGAACAATGCCTTGTGTCTTATTAAATATTATTTCATAGTTTATACTCTTATTCGACCAAGAGTTTATCATGTAAAAAAGAAAAAAATATTTCTTTTAAATAGATTAGAAATTAAATTATCTTAATGATAATATACAAGTAATTATATCGAATAACTTGAATTTTATATCAATTTAAAATTTTGATATAAAAAAGCGTAAAAAATAACGCATCAACTTCTTTTGACGGTACAAAGGTACTAATTATATATTAAATGGATTTTTAAAGTTGTTTCAATAGACAAAAATCAATAATAAAAACAATGATTTATAACCTTTTAAATATTTTATAATTAGTTAAAAAATAAGATGAAATAATTTATCTTTTTAGGTTTAGTGAAGTGTTAAAATCAAAAGAAAGCATTGTTGTAATTTTTATCTACTAATAAAACATTTTATTTTAGCAATCGACAAGTGATTATTATTAAAAATATGCTAATTAAAATTATAAATATATTAGGACTTATTCCTCTTGTTATTTATCCATTTGTATTACTTGCAAACGTAATGTCATTTGCAGGAGAACGTTCTGCAAATACAACAAATTTTAATACGATAATTAGCTATATATTTCTAGTTTTATCTACTCTTTATCCAATTAGTATATTAATTAGTTGGAAATTTAATCCTTCTAATAAATTACTCATTGCATTACTACCTATATTTTATTTAATTACCTGTGGTATATCATTTTATATTTGGTCAAACGCAGGAAAAAACAATTAAAAAACAATTAAAAAACAATTAAAAATATTAAACTAAACATTTATGATCTTTTTTTATACACGCTACGAATTGCCATTAGCACAAAAATTTATAACAGGTAAATTAAAAAATGATACTGAAGAACAAAATTTCGAATTATACATTATAACTCCTGCAACAAAGTTTTTAGGTCTTTCTATGGGTGGTGGTTTAGTTAAGATATCTCGATTATACAATAGTAAAGGTGAATTAATTCATGCAAGAAAATATTCTCCAGAAATAAAAGAGGAAGTTAAACAACTAAAAAAGACCTGTAAAATACCGTATTTCAGATTATGGAAAGGTTACTTAATTATAGCTACTCTTACATTAATTGCTGCAATTATATTTGGGATTAATCGAAAAATAGAATCTAAAGCTTACTGTGATCAAAATGAAAAATTAAATACTGCTCTATATAATCTAAAAGCTGGACAATTATATGGCGCTACATTTTTTACTGATGCGGAAGGAAATAGCATCAATGGTTTACCACAAGGTTGGGTAAAAATAGAAAAAATAGAAGGTGATACTATTTTTATGAAAAGATCTATAAACGTTGTGAACGATAAAGCGTTGTTTAAAATGGAAGATATCGAGTCTATTAAACCTGTTTCTGAAAATGATTGGAATCCTAAAGTAGAAAAAATTAATTATTCTTTATTAAAAGATAAGTTAGCAGACGAAAATAACACTAGTAATGATAGATATGATCTTACTTATATAGGAGCTGATCATGATAAATATTCTGGTGTTACTATTTCTTTAAAAGGAGCTGAATAGTTTATTCGTTATGGGAAAGTTTTTTGGATATTTTTGGATAGTATTTATTTTGTATTTCATTTTTGCACATCCTGCAATTATTTATTACAATACAACATCATACGATCATCTCGAGCTTGTTGATGGTAAAAAAGCTTTAGCTTATCTGGGACTTAGTATTTTTCTTTGGACATCTGTTTTCTGTATAGCTTTTTATATGATTTATAAATATTCTTTTCAAACACAAAAGAATATTGCCTCAATTTTAAAATCAGGAAAAAGAATTCAGGCGAAAATCATCGAATCTAAATCGACTCCTTTAAAAACAAAAAGCTTTATCCATAAAAAAGTAATCCTAGAATTAGATAATTTTAATCAACAAAAAATTTGGCATTCAATGGAGATTAATGATTCTCGTCCCAACGAGAATCGTTTTGAAGAAGGGAATTGGATTTCTATCCTAGTTGACGAATCTTTCTCTAAAATGCCATATATAATTTTAGATGGAATCAAAAGTAAAGTAAATTATAAACTGTATTTTATATGGTTTATAGCTTTACTTGGAGTTATATATTATTATGCATTTAGTTATCAATTAGAAAATCATGGTTTTGGATGGAGATTTTTAAGTTTTGATCATCCATTAATTATTTCCCCTCTTGTTATATTTTTTATATGCTTTATTTTTTGGTTAGTCTTTGTAAAACTAATGGGAAAAAATTCTTTTAGAAATAAAGAATCGTTAGAATTAAAATTTAAAGGAGAGAAAACATTTGCTAAAATTTTAAGTGCAGAACAAACCGGAACATATATTAACAACCAACCACAAGTAAAATTTGAATTGGAATATACCGACTCGTTAGGAAAAAAACAACATGCAACAATCAAAAAAATTGTTTTACTAACTGATTTAGTAAATATACATCAAAAGGAAAAAGAAATATTCTATTCAACAAACAATCATCAAAATGTTGCATTTACAGATGATTTAAATGAAATCTAATCCCATGAAAAAGTTCACTTACATATTTTTATTCTCTTGTTCAGTAATAAGTATTTTCAATTCTTGTAAACAATTTAAAAATACGATAACAGATACGCTAACAGAAAAAAAATCATCGATAGAAAGCATTAATTCACTTTCTAATAATAATGAAGAAAAAGAAATACCTTTTTTCAATAATTTAGAAGTTCTTAATCAAGCTGAAAATTCACTGAAAAATTTACCAGAATTTAAAGGTAAATCTATCTTTATTTATAAAAACATTTACTTTTATACTAACTATAGAATAATTCTGAAATTACAAAATCCTGATAATCCTTTATTTGTTGATGAATACAAATATGAAAATGGTAAATGGGGAGAACCATCTCCTATTCGATTATCTAAAAATGATGATGTACAAAGTAATGTGATTAATCTGAATCGAATTCCATTTCGTAATGTTTCAAATGTTTATAATGCCTTACTAGAAAAACAAAAAGAAATTAATAGTAAAGCCTCTGATATAACAATTGATGCTCAGTATTATAACAATAAAATAAATTGGTATCCTACAAGAATTTCTAATGAACGTTATGAATATGAAATTAGGTTCAACGAAGACGGAACTTTAGAATCTTTTGAAATGCTATAAAAAAAATCCAGATAATAAAATTATCTGGATTTTTTAATTAAAATAAGTTGTTTAAATTTTTATAACGAAGTGTTATTTAAACTATTTTTTTATAATTTCTAATCATTGATTTTTAGTCTATAATTAATGATTAGTCTTTTATTTTGCAATAGTGATTGAAGTGGCATCCTTTTTAGATTGGTCATTGCATTTCGAATTCGCTTAATGACCAATCTAAAAAGATATAGCGAAAAAGCACGGTGCGAAGCAATTGCCCCAAAAATAGATATAAGATTTAAAACCGTTTTATCATCTATATAACTATTAAAATATATTTCATCTACTTTTAAAGAAGCTAAGAATAACAACATGAAAAATTATAATCTCGTATATCAACTATTTGTTTAAAATAAGTTTGTTAGTATAATATCAAATGCAACATAATTTACACCATAAGGATGGCTATCTCCAATTAAGTTATTCATATAGCCTATATTAAACTGAGCTGGAATATTCTCTGGCGAATATGAATAGTAAAACGTAAATCGACTTTCTTTATACTTAAAGTCCGACCATTCATCATTTTTAGAATCATGTGCTGTTGCAAATAAACTCTCTGCACCACCTATCAATTTATGTCTTTCATCTTCATCTAAATTATAGGTAACTTGTAATTTAAATCGACTTCTAAATTGCCAATCTTCCTCACTATTCTTAAAATCTTTTGTATAAAATCTACGTATATCTTGTCTTAGTGTAGGAGAAATTTTCCATTTATCTAATTTTAACTCATAATTTATTCGTCCATACACTCTAAATTCTTGTGTCACCTCTTTTATTTCTTCACCAAAATCATTTGTGTCATATTCATTTTGTCTTCTATAACTTAATGCAAAAGAATATTTCCAATTTTTATTTATCTTCTTATAAAACTCTTGGTTCAACACCCAAATCGCATTTTTAGACAAAGGATTATATTTTCCATCTACACTTTTACTTCCCCAACCAGTATATGTCATAGATTGCCATTTATCATTTATATCTTGCCTAACACCCAATGCAGACCATTGCACAACATCTGCTTTTCCCAATCCTGGAGGGCTTAATTGTGCATTTACATTCAACGACAATACCAATAAGAATACTATATATTTTAACTCTTTCATTTTTTTCAAAAACTATTACAATTCATAAATTAGACGACCAAACAAACTAAAATTTTCTGAATGATGATTCACAGAAAAGCCATTCACCAAACCAACAGCTAGCTGTTCGTTCACTTTCAATTTTACTTCTGGATGTATCACCATAGAAAACTCATCATGTTCCAAAGCCTCATTAAACTCTAACCCTACATAATGTCCCGTTCCTGGCAGATTGTAATAAATAGAAGAATTAAACTCCCAACGCATTCCCCATTCATCATGTTCAAAAGATTCTTCCAAAATAGGAGAAAAGAACAGTAAAGTATGCCAATTATTCCCCCAACGTTTAGCAGCGATAAAAAAAGGATTATAATTAGTCCCGACGACTATTTGTTTATCGTTAAAATTTTTAAAATCATTAAAATCTAATATCTGAGAATAACCTACAGCCAAAGTTGTTTGTGATTTTTCTGAAACATAAAAAGAATACTGAGATGAAAAACGAAGTGCTTCCAATTCATGATTCATTTTCTTTGCCTCGTTTTTTCTATTATTATAAAAAGAAAAATCAGCTTCAACCTCTAGCCCCAATCTATCAACTGGTGCAAATTCATACTCCGTTAAATAAGTAAACTCGTTGTAGTTATTATTTTTAGAAAACTCCATTCCAACATTCAATTCCTTTTCACCTTTTCTTGCTCCCAAATCTCTTACCAAATCCAAATACAATGGCTCTGCATGATGTACTTTTGGCAATTGTTTATTTTGTGCTTGTAATGTTATACCAGAAACAAAAAATAATAGAAATAGGAAATAAAAAAATCCTCTATTCATCTTTTTCATGCAACAAAGTAACAAGACGAATATGGAAAGAATTGGGAATTTTATATTAGAACATTTTTTTGGGCAATCACTTCGTGCCGGGCTTTCCATTTCAATCTTTTACAAACAGACTTCGACTCCGCTCAGCCATCAGTTTGTAAAAGGATTTTCACTGCAATCCCTATTGCGAATTAAGAAGCCATTTTAAGTTGTGAGTTTTAAGTAATAAGTTTAATTATTAGAGATAAAAATTGAAAAACTATTTGATAAAATGCTAACTACTAAAAAAATAGGATTTTTTTAATAAAAATGTAGCTACTCTATAAAATAACAAAAGGCAAAACAACGTTTGCCTTTTGTGTTATTGTGAAAATATTTTGAATTTACTTACCATTCGTAATGATCTTTCCAATGATTAAATGTCTTAATAGATTCTTTATCAAAGATAATTAAAAATTTATCTACACTTCCTGTCTTATTGTACTCAGAGTAAGGATTAGTTAAAATATCTACTTTTAGAGTGTCATTTTCTATATTAGAAAAATAAACGAAAAGGTTTGGACCTTTATACTTTTTTAAATCTTTCGGTAAGGCTTGTCTGATGTCTTTATATTTATTTAGATTTCCTTCTGAATATTTTTTTGAAAATTCTTTCAGACCATCTTCTTTATAAAGATTTTTTTGATTAAATCTACCGTCTTTCACGCTATATATATCTTTCATCAAATAAAATTTAATAAAGTGGTTACCATATTTTGCTTTCATATCATTAAGAAATTTATCTTTCTTCATAAAATGAGATATAGAATCATAAGCTTTATAATATTGTATTGGAATATGATTTGAAGATTCAGTATGCACCTTACAATTGTAAAAAATGCAAATAATTGAAAAATAAATGATTATTTTTTTCATTTTTTAGTTTTTATAAATAAGTGTTTAGATGGGTTTAAATTATTTACAGAACCATTAGAACTAATAATGTTTAAAGATTTATTACTAAATGGATAATAATCATAGCCAGAACGAGTAATTGGAAAATAACTTTCACGTTGCCCAAAAGATTTATCAAACTTACCTGAAGCATCTAATTCTTTTCTAATAGTATTCATGAAATTAACATTGTCTCCTTTCTCTCCAAAACCAAAAGCAGGATCTGATAAATTATTTGATTTATGGCTAATTTCATGTAAAACAGTCATACCTGCTCCTAATGTTAAAGGATTTAAATTTTTACTTACACCTTCTTCAAAACCAGAAACTTGATTGGAATTTACAGAAATATTAGAAACATTAATCCCCATTTGATTAGAACTATCTCCTTCTGTTTTTTCTGAAATATTATAAGTATGATTTGTATAGTTAATTGCTCCCATTAACATATTTGCTGCAGTTTCACTTACTAAATCACCCGTAGAATTTTGATCATAATTTAATTTTCCATTATCATCAACATTAAGAGTTAACCCTGTTACTTCTTGTAATTGATTTACAATTTTATTCTGAAGTTCTTTACTGATATTTCCAAAGATGATATCATCAGGAGCCATTCCATCAGGATCAATAAAACGTATAGGGTTATTAAAAGCGTAGTTGTAAGGCGAGTGACGTCTCATTTTCTCCGCCAGCGGATCTACATTAAACCAACGGCCGATAGCAGAGTCGTAATTACGAGCACCGTAGTCGTAAAGATTAATATCTAGATCTGTTTGCAGTTCCACTACGTGCGGTATGTTCGTCAAAAACTTAATTAAAGCTTTTTTCTCCATAATCATTGTATTTGTAATTATAATTTTTATTACCAATGGTAGTTGCTGTATAACCACTATGTTTTAAACCAAAAGGATAATAGTTGTTTTCTTCTAAACAAAACTAATCAAAGAACTTCTGTATAAAAATAAGAAAATAAAAATACTAACAACTAAAAAAATCAAAGACTTCTTTAATAAAAATGTAGTGACACTATAAAACAACCAAAGGCAAAACAAACGTTTGCCTTTGGTGCTATTGTGAATTAATTTATTTCTAATATATAGAATATGAGTAACATGTATTCAATATCTTTTCCTTTGAATCATCAAAAAAGATTAAAACAGATGTTTCTCCTTCTTTTCCTTGAAAAGAAACCTTTAAGAGATATGTATTTGTATCTATATCAAAGAAAAGATTATCTATTTCAATTTTCTTCAATCTTCTTCCTAAAAAAAAATTATTAATAATATTTTTTTTAACAATATAATGAGTGTATTTATTTGAAATATTAATATTTTGATTTTTTTCTAATTGTTTAAAAGAAGAGAAATCATTCTCACAATCTATAAAAGTATCAAATAATCCATAGGAACTATTATATATAGATTTAAAGCTTTCAAAATAATACCTGTCTTTTGGGTTTTCTTTTACTATTTTTTGTAAAATTTCATTTAATACTTTATCATAATATTGTGCATTTTGAGAGAATGAGACATTTACAATAAAGAAGAGAAAGAATGAAAAAAATATTTTCATAAATTTTATTTTTTATTATCTTGTTTTATTCTTTTTTCTACAGCTCTATGCATTTGTCTATCAAATTTAGCCTTATTCATTATTGAGCCTTCCATAAATCCATTAGGTCTATCACCTGATTCACTACGTATATGACCTTGCCCTATAGCATTTTTATTTCCAGAACCAATAGATCCATTACCTACACCTACACCTTTTAATATAGCTCCATAAATATCATCTGTAACTCCTCCAGAAGTAGCTCCATCTGACATTATTCCATTTTTATGACCAGAACCTAAAAGGTGTAAAATTTCATGAGCTCCTGCAAATACTCCTTCATCATTTTTTATTGCAGATTTTGTTCTGCTGGCTGAACCTCTAACAGACTTTCCTCTTACTAAAGCATCATCAGAATTTTGTGTAAATGAATTATTTATTTTACCAAAGGGATCATTATCACTTTTATTAGCTTTATTAGCACTTTTATTAGGTGTCTCGCTTTCTTCTGTAGTAATATTAAATCCTATTGAATAATTAGTAGCACTTTCTCCTTCTCCAACTTTCAAAACAACACCTGTCTGTTCATTTAAATAAGTAGCTATTTCATTTAAAAGAGTCATATCTTTTTTATTAGCGTATACATGACCTATAATTGTAATTGTTTTTTTATCATGATCTATGGATACACCAAAATCTCTACCATCATAATCTACAAATTTTGTAGGAACATTTGCAGCATAAACATATGGAGAAAAATCAGGATATAGTTCCGCGAGCGGGTCAATATTAAACCAACGACCGATTGCAGGGTCGTAATTTCTGGCACCGTAATCGTAAAGATTAATATCTAAGTCTGTTTGTAACTCAGCACTGCGTGCGGTATGTTCGTCAAAAGCTTAATTAAAGCTTTTTTCTCCATAATCGTTATACTTGTAATTATAATTTTTATTACCAATAGTACTTGCTGTATACCCACTATGTTTTAATCCAAAAGGATAATAGTTGTTTTCTTCTAAACAAAACTAATCAAAAAACTTCTCTATAAAAATAAGAAAATAAAAATGCTAACCACTAAGAAATTTAAAGATTTTTTTAATGAAAATGTAGCTTAGTTACTTTATAAAATAACAAAAGCCCTCTAATTGGGGGTTTTTGTGGTTTAAAATTATTTATTTTAATAACTCACCAGCATGATGTTCACCATAGCTTGTGGTAATACTACCCATTATTCATAAAAAACCCCTTACCTAAATAGTCATCAAAATAATATGTATAATGATATTTATAATATATATATATAATTGATTCACATTCTTCTATATCTTTGTTTTTACATTCTAAAAAGTATTTGTTATTTCTTTGTATTGTATACTTATTTATAAAATCCTGTTTTGATAAATTGGAATATTCGGATTCTATCATATTAGACATTTTAAAAGTAAATATATCAGGATATTTACTTTTTAATTCCATTTCATTATATACTATTTTAAAATTTAAAACTTTGTATATATCGCCTAAATTATTATTGTAAATAAGGTTATCTTTTTTAGTTATTGAAAAAAGTATGTTCAACGGTATTTTAGCCAATTTATTATTTTCTAATAAAATATAATAATATTTACTATTGGTGTAATTAGAGTCGATATAATTTAATTCCTTTTCTATATCTTTTTTTAAATAATCATAAGTAAAATAATCTTTTCTATTATTATTACATGAAATAATAAAAAAGTATAAAAAATAAGATATAATAATATTAAAATTGAATTTTTTTACCACCATAAGTTTTTCTTTTAGGAAGATTTTCTATTTCTCTAGCTTTATTTTCTGTTTCAACAGCTCTTATTTCAGAAGGTTCTGAAGCAGAGTTATTAGGATCATTATCCTTACTTTTACCTTAATCATCATCAAAAGCATGTCTCATTTCGTGAGCAACAGTAGATAAATCAGAATCAGGAATCCCCTCTTGTTTTTTAAAGTTATCTTTAGCTTCATCTAAGAAATCGAAGGTTGTTATAGTATATAATTTGTCTCCTTTTTTTTCTGATTTTCCTGCATTTATTTCTTTTCTATCAAGAACTACATTATTAGAAACATTACTTTTGCTCCCCTCTTTAATTATATGCATTTTTTCAGAATTTTCTAAAGCATGTAGAATTTCTTTTAAATAATTATTGTTTTATTTTTCTGTTTTTCAAAATGATTGTCTGACTTTCCATAATGTAGAACTCACTTTTTCTTTTCGCCCATCATGATCTATTAACTTGAAACAATCCATTCTTATTTTTTGTAATACTACCATAATAAAAATTCCCTTTACTATATACTAAAGTTTGGCTTTTAGTTCGAAAAATTATATCTCTTCCATCAGTATCAATGGCATTTATAGGATTATTAGCAACGTATGAATATGGAGTAATATTAATAAATTTCTCTGCTAGTGGATCGATGTTGAACCAACGTCCAATCGCAGAATCGTAATTACGAGCGCCGTAGTCGTAAAGATTAATATCTAAATCTGTTTGTAATTCCACTATGTACAGTATGTTCGTAAAAGCTTAATTAAAGCTTTTTTCTCCATAATCATTGTATTTGTAATTATAATTTTTATTACCAATAGTTGCGGCTGTATACCCACTATGTTTTAATCCAAAAGGATAATAGTTGTTTTCTTATAAACAAAACTAATCAAAGAACTTCTCTATAAAAATAAGCAAATAAAAATGCTAACCACAAAGAAATTTAAAGATTTTTTTAATGAAAATGTAGCTTAGTTACTTTATAAAATAACAAAAGGCAAATGTTAGTTTGCCTTTTAATTTATTGTGAGTTTTGCTAAAATAATGCATTTGGAATACTTATTTACTATAATACCAATGTTGATCTATTTTTTTACTATTAGATATTTTTTCTTTCCAATATTCATTTTTAATTTTTAAGATATCATCAATATAAGCAATGTATTCTTCGTCTTTAATGAAAAATATTATAGAATTACCAATTTCAGTACTACTATAAATTTTATATATATCTAATTTTTGAAATTCATTGATAATTTTTGAAATATCATTTAAAGTAGAATAATAATTTTGATTTTTATTTTTACTAATAGAAAGATTATATTTAGAAATATCAAATGTTTTTTTTGCTTTTATTTTTAAGCAGATAGTGTCTCCTATATTACAATTGTAATATTCAAAATTTGGTAAATGATATTTGTTTCCGTTAAATTCTTTTATGAAGGAAGAAACTCTTTCATTTCCGTCCAATACATTTGATGTTTTTATATATACACCTTCAAAAATCTTAAAATCAGATTTTTGGACTTGATTAAATATCCTGTTACTGTCATTATTATGATTGACTTTTTTACAATTAAAAAGTGAAAGTAAACTGATTAATAATATTATTTCTTTCATCATAATATCAATTTTTAATCCATTTTGTTGGATCACCTGCTGATTGTTTTATTTTAAAAGGTTGATTAGGATAATAATATCCATTTCTTATAGCTCGTTGATCTTCTGGAGAATCAAGTATTCCAGTTGATACACCAGGATTATCACTTCTTCCATTTACAGCGTTGTTTAAATGAGCCGCAACGGAAAGAGTTGAAGGACTTAATCCAAGCCTTTTACCAGCTTGTCCCCATAAAAAACTCCCACAATCATAATCGTTATTGGCTATTCCGTTTACCAAATGTAAACCTACAGGGCTAATATTCACACCTCCATTTTTAAAATCTAATTGACCATTACTTTTTCCTGATAATGCTGACTCATCCACTGTGTGTCTACTTTCTCTTTCTATAAAAGTAAGGGCTCTTTCTTTTTCACTACCAATCAAACCAATTTTCATTTCTAAATCAATATCTTCTTTAGTAATAAAAACAACTTCTGATATAATACCTTCTTCAATTGCTTTAGTATCATTTGCTGGATCATTAAAATTATATTTACCTTTAATTCTACCAGTTTTTGAGTTTTCAACAACAAGTTTGTCAGGCTGATTATTTCTATCTATCCGAACAAAATTTCCTTTTTCATTAAAAATATAATAATCAGGTGGAGTAGCCATAATCCCGTCGGGATCAATAAAGAAGACTGGATTGTTTACAACATAAGTAAGGTGACCATCTACGATATTTCTCTGCTAGTGGATCGATGTTGAACCAACGTCCAATCGCAGAATCGTAATTACGAACTCCGTAGTCGTAAAGATTAATATCTAAATCTGTTTGTAATTCCACTACGTACAGTATGTTCGTAAAAGCTTAATTAAAGCTTTTTTCTCCATAATCATTATATTTGTAATTATAATTTTTATTACCAATAGTTGCGGCTATATACCCACTATGTTTTAATCCAAAAGGATAATAGTTGTTTTCTTCTAAACAAAACTAATCAAAAAACTTCTCTATAAAAATAAGAAAATAAAAATGCTAACCACTAAGAAATTTAAAGATTTTTTTAATGAAAATGTAGCTTAGTTACTTTATAAAATAACCAAAGGCAAACGTTTATTTGCCTTTGGTGCTATTGTTAATTATTTGTAATTAATGTGAAAGTATTTCTGGAATAGGACGAGTTGTTATATAATTAGAAGACTTAATACTATATTTAATATTATTAGGTACTTTTTTATCTATATACCTCATTGTTATATAATTAGAAAACATCAACATAGCATAAATATCAAGGTTAGATTTTAATGGTTTAAAATCATTTATAATATATTGATTATTTATAATTATGGATTGTGCTGATTTATTATTTTTAATGTAAAATTTATTATTTAATTCTTTTACGGAAATATTTCTTAAAATATTTTTTATCATATTAAAATCGTCTTTTGATAAATTAAAAGAATAACCTCCTTCTTTTTCAATAGGATAATAAACATTCAAATTAACTATTCCTAAAGAATCTATATTCAAATCATAACTATATTTATGACTAATTAAAAATCTATTTTCAATAGGGTCTTCACTTATTGATAAATTCACAAATTCATTTGTATTTTTTATATAACTATAATCTGAAAATTTATATTTTCCTAGTAGCTTCTTAAAATATTCGTCATTATTAATGTTTTCAATGTAATCATTTGCACTTAATCTAATATAATAAACAGAATTTCCCTTTTCTATTTTCCAATTAAATTCATTGTTAGCAGTCGTTGCATATTTTATGTTACTTATGTTTTTATCCTTTTTTTGAGTTTTATAATAAATAAAACCTATAAAAAAAATAATACTAAAAAAAAATAATAAGCCTTTGTTCAATGTTTTATTCTTATACATTTTTTTAAAAATTATTTACTATTTCGCTTCTTTTCATAATCTACAAGTTTGTTAGATATATTTGGAGGATATCTAGAGTCAAGTCTACGTCTTTTATGGATACCTTTATCTGAAACATTTAAATTATTCAACTTGTAGTACTGTTGAATTATTGATGTTGTTTTTTCTCTTGCGCTATTCCTTACATTTTCATTAAAATGGTCAATCCATCCTCCAGAATTAGAAGGATTTTGAACTCCTATTGATTTTATAAAATTAATAGCATCTTTATCATAGCCACTACTAAAATCTAATTTTCCATTATCTTTATAATCTTCAGAAGTTGGTAAAATGTGTATAAAACTTTCATGACCAATATACTGTTTTGAAGTTTTCCAATCAGTAATATATATATCAATACCAAATTAGAAGCCATTATTCTAAGAAAAACCAATCAAAGAACTTCTATATAAAAATAAGAAAATAATTATGGTAGCTGATAAAAAGTAGCTGATTTTAAGAACCTAAGTTTAATTACTAAAACTAGGAACTGAATAACTTAAACCTTAATTTTATTGTATAAAAAAATCCCCAAGTTATTCACTTGAGGATTCTTTTGTTTAAAAACTGGCG
>NZ_DAMCLZ010000005.1:0-211669 GCF_032109125.1 Chishuiella sp. | reverse complement strand
AAATTGCGTGCAAAATTATAGTAAATTAACCACTTACCAAAGTCAAATGCTAAAATTTATTAAACTTTTTTTAACTTTAAGTTAATTAATTGAATAAAAAGCAACACTTCGAACACCAAAACTACAAAATAACTTATAATTAATTGTATGATATTTATCTTAATTTCTTGATTAACAACTACCATTGCTAGAACGACTGCCATTTTAACAATCATACCAGCCATAAATACAAAACCAACATATTCTGGGTATTTTATTTTAACAAGACACCCCATTTGGAAAATCATTAATGTTATTAGACCAATTATTAAATAAATTTTTAGAACGATTAGCGGATTTTCGCTAAAATTAAAATGTGAAATAATTAAGTAATGTATAGCACAGAAAATTACAATTGCTATAATAAAAATTAGTGCAAGAAATAAAAATTTTTTAATCATCTATTATTTTTTTGGTAATTGTTTTAACATAAGATATAGACTTACAAAAACACCAAGCAAAGATAAGCCAGCTGTCCATAATGGTTTATCAGTTTCTAATTTTTTATCTAAAAAATTTCCAAACCATGCAAATAACGCAATCGTTATAGCCATCTGCGTTCCCATTGCTGAGAATTTTAAATATTGATTTACTCCATCTGTATTTCGTTCTTTTTTCATAAGTTTTATGTAATTTTGCAAAAAATTTTATTGTGGTAAAGATAGGAAACATAGAATTACCAGACTTCCCTTTGTTGCTTGCACCAATGGAAGATGTAAGTGATCCACCATTTCGTCGTTTGTGTAAAATGCATGGAGCGGACCTTATGTATACTGAGTTTATCTCATCTGAAGGACTTATTCGTGATGCCATAAAAAGTCGTCAAAAATTAGATATTTTTGATTATGAAAGACCTATTGGTATTCAAATTTTTGGTGGGGACGAAGAAGCTATGGCAATGTCTGCTAAAATTGTTGAAACTGTACAACCTGATATTGTAGATATCAACTTTGGTTGCCCTGTAAAAAAAGTTGTTTGTAAAGGTGCTGGTGCTGGCGTTTTAAAAGATATTGATTTAATGGTGAAACTTACCAAATCTGTTGTTGAAAGTACTCATTTACCTGTTACTGTAAAAACTCGTTTAGGATGGGATCATGACTCTATAAATATAGATGAAGTAGCACAACGTTTACAAGATACAGGAATAAAAGCTTTATCTATACATGGTCGTACTCGTGCTCAGATGTATAAAGGTCATTCTGATTGGTCACATATTGCTCGAGTAAAAGCAAATCCTAATATAGAAATTCCAATCTTTGGAAATGGAGATATTGATTCTCCTGAGAAAGCAATAGAATACAAAGAGAAATATGGTGTCGACGGTGTAATGATTGGTCGTGCTGCAATAGGCTACCCTTGGATTTTTAATCAAATAAAACATTATAGAGAAACAGGAGAGTTATTACCAGAACCTACAATCTTTGAAAGAATGGAAGCTGCTAAAAATCACCTTAATTGGGCTATTGAATGGAAAGGAGAACGCACAGGAATTTTAGAAACACGTATGCACTATACAAATTATTTTAAAGGAATTCCTAACTTTAAACCTTATCGTACAAAACTAGTTACACAAGATAATCTAATTGATTTGGAAAGTACATTCAATGAAATTGAAAATGAATTTATTCCTACGTTAGAAGTATAAATTAAAAGGTTGTAATAAATATTACAACCTTTTTTATTTCTAATGATTTATATTAAAATATTTATTAAATAATGTTAATTGATCTGATAGAGCCTTACTCCAATATTCAGTATTATGAACACCTAAAGACTCTGTATACAAATGCTCTATTTTCTTATTTGTTAATTTTAGATGTAAATCTCTATTCATTTCTATCACACCTTTATCTTCTGTCCCACAACTTATGAAATACATTTGTTTTGAAGGAATTATTTCATTAATCTTGTTATAAATAAAATATTCACTAGGAACATTTTTTAAATCACCTAAAACTTTATCGACTTTATAAAGTTGATAAGCTTCACCAAATCGATTAAAATCTATAGCTCCAGAAACACTTCCTACCATAGAAAATACATTTTGATTAGATATTGCAATACTTAAAGCTCCATATCCTCCCATACTCCAACCTAAAATACCTCTATATTTTTGATCTTTTTTAGTTGGATAATTTACATCTATAAATTGAATTAATTCTTTTCCTAAAAATGTTCCATATTGTGATTTTTCATCAACAGGGCTATCAACATACCAACTACTAAAATTACCATCTGGTATAATGTAAATTGTTTGATATTTTTCAGCTAATTGAACCAAGTCAGGGATATCTTCCTTATAAGTTCTATCTGGATTACCACTAAACCCGTGAAGAATATAAACACTATTATACGTTTTCCCTTGTTCAAAGTTTGGAGTTATTATTACAGTCGCAACATCTTTATTCATTTTTTTAGAAAAAACATTTTTATGAATAATTTGTTGAGCTGATACTATAAATGAAAACATCACCCATGTGAACATACTAATTACCACTTTCATTTTACTTATTTTTTTAAAAATTATGATGTAAAACTAGTATGTAAAAAATTTAAAAACATTTACATATGTTGATGTTTTTATAGATTTATTTCTTTACGTATTCGGCTTAATTGAGTAGGCGTAATACCTAAATAAGAAGCAATGTGATGTTGTTTTAATCTATTAAAAATATTCTTATTTTCAATTAATTCCAAATATCGTTGTTTTGCTGTTTCCCACTTTAAATCAATTTCTAAATGTTCTTTTTTAACAACCCAATTTTTTTCTAAATAATTTATATGGAACAAAGCTAAATCGTGATATTTTAATAATAATTCTCTAAATTTTTGAGCAGAATAAACAATCAATTCTACTTCTTCTAATGCTATTATATTAAACTCAGTTTTCTTTTCTTCTATTATTGCTGAAGTTGAGGCTGCAAAAGTATTTTCATCAAAAAATATTTTATAAATAATATTTCCTTCTTTATCTAATGTATAATAACCTAATAAACCTTTTCTTACAAAATAATAATTAAGAGCTAAATCCCCAGATTGAAGAATAAATTCATTTTTTTTATATTTTCTAACATTAGAAATATTTTTAATCTCATTTTTAGTTTCATCAGAAAGTAGATAATACTTATCCATTTCGTTTAGAAAATCTTCCATAAATTAATTATAACTTTAATAAAATAAAAATAGCCTTTAATAATGAAAAAAAATCAATTATAAAGACTATTTACATTTAAGGAATTAAGACTAGCTTATTACATACGTTCTAAAATTGTTGTTTTAAAAACTGATTTTGCCATTGCTGCAGATAAATAAGTAGCATTTATGACCTTACCGATCCCTAAACTACCACTTGCTATATTTCTACCTCGACAAGCAAATTTTGCTGTATGATTTCCTACTCCAATATTATCTAATGTAATATTAATATTATATGTTTTATAACCTCCTGCAGTAGTATTAATAATATCTGTTCTAACAGCTTTTAATTTATCATCTATAAATATTCCACATGCATAACTTGCCAGATCTGAGTTTGATCGTTGAACAATTGTTTGAACAGAAAAATTAACTTTATTTGTAATATTAACTATATTAAAACTTGTATTTAAATTCTCTATAACGCTCCAAGTTGATAAATTCGAATCTTCTTGATAAGCAGTTGTAACACCATTTGTAAGAGAAACTCCTATTTCATCATCTTTAACATATTTTGATGATATTGTAAGAGTACTAATACCCTCAGGTAATCTTACATCTTGCCATGTAGCAGGATTATCTCCATTAGAAACTACTATTTGTCCATTTACTCCTGGGTTACCCAAAGAATTATCAGTACCTCCTAAATACAATTGATTCTTTATATTTAAATTTCCATTTACATCCAATGTAGATTTAGGTAAATCAGTTCCTATACCCATTTGAGAAAATGTAATTACAGGAAATAATAAAATAACGCAAAATATTATATTCAAATTCTTCATAATTATCTTATTCATTTACAATATTTAAAAATTTACTAGGAACTTCGAAAACTTCAATTTTTAAAGAAGATTGAGCCATAAAATTATCAATATTAGTAGCTCCTGTAGCATTAGTACCTACAGCTAAATTACCTGTAAAACTTCATTTATTCTTCTTATTCTTATCTCTGAAAATAATATTTTTTGATTGTAAAAAAGAGTATAATTTGTATATATATTTATTAATATTTCTATTGAAAATATAATAAATAATGCTATTATGTATTTATAATCAAAAACAACATCAAAAAGCAATGGAAAAGTTGCGATAATAGATAAATAAGTTATATAAACCATTGCTTCGGAAGAATAATATGAATCAAAATAAAAAACAATCAAACTCATAATAAATAAAAGAATGAATCTTATTTTTTTATTATTTTTTAAATTTTCTTTGAGATAAAAAATTCTTATTGTAAGAAAAATCAAAAAAGAATAAATATAAATATGTGTTAATTGATTAAAATAAATATTATACAATAAATCTATTACATAAATAAGTAGAAAGAAAGAAATATAGTGATTAAGTAATTTACCTTTAAGGGCTTTATTAGGTTGCATTCTATAATTAATTTATAAAATTAAATCATTAAAAGATTTTTTAAATTTGAAATTTTATTTTTTACAAATGTATAACTCTTAACATGATAAAAGAAAATGAAGCATGCAATTATTAAATGATAACAATCATTTAATAATTGCATAAAAAGATTCATTATCTATTCTTATTAGTTAAAGCATATAATGCAAAAGTACCTAACCAATGACTTCCCATATAATCATCATTGGTTATATTATTTAAAGAATAATTAAGATGGTTATCTGCAACTTTATTTAGATATTTTAAATCTGGTAACTTATTTTGAATTTGATACAAAGCTGTTGCACGACTAAAATTTAAACCATCTAAATGAACTAAATGTCCATCTGTTCTATCTGAAACAACTCCTGGTTGAAGATTAAAATCGTTTTTTAACAACTGTGGTAAAAAGTTTTTTAACCAAGATTTATAATCATGTTTATTTTTTACTTTGGACATTATTAATGCTTCTTCTAAACATGGAGAAAGAAAATCAGAACCACTTGGTTCAAAAGCAATATTACAACTTTCATCTTTTTGATAAAGACGAATAGCATTATCTGTAATAATTTTTTCAAAAGATTTGTTATTTACAGCTCTTGCATAATCTATTGCTAAACTTAATCCAAAAGCAGTATTATCATGTGTACCAGTTCTTATTGGATATACTAATTTTGGTAAATATTCTTCATATCTATTAATAATTAAATCGCTAAGTGGTTGAAGATTTTTTGACCATTTTATAGCATCTTCATCCTTCCAAGAATTTAATTCCATTTGCAATTGTAATAACCATGCCCAGCCATATGTTCTTTCAAAGGATTTGTTATTCTTATCATTAAAAAAAGACATTTCTACAGTAACATTATCTCTTGTAATAAGCTGATTCAACTGATTTCTTATTTTATTATTTGCATCAAGTTCTGGATAATCTTTCATTAGTTTAATAATAGACCAAAATCCATGAACAGAAGAATGCCAATCAAAACAACCATAAAAAATAGGGCGGATTTGTTTTGGTGTTTTCAAATCATTTTCACTTCCTAAGACATTACCCAATTTGTTAGGATATTCTATAGATATACAATGTGTTGGTAAATCAAAAATTTTCTTAGCTTGTTGTAAATTTAATTCTTGTGCAAAAGATAAAGAAGATATTAAAAAAGGTATATATAAATATTTTTTCATGTATATGCTTTATTAAATAATTTAATCAATATTAATGATTTCAATTTATAGATACAAAAAATGAGTTGAATAAATTATCCAACTCATTAATTTTATATTTTTTATTAGAAATTCTAATTGAATTTTGATTTCATGAAAATATACATTAACAATCCCCAACCTATAATCATAAATAATCCTCCAAGTGGAGTAATAGGTCCCAAAAATTTTAAATTTACATTCCAATATTCTGCGAAAGATAAGAAATATATACTTACTGAAAATATAAACGTTCCTGCAATTAAAAACCAAGCTGCTGAGCGTTCTAAACCACTATTGAATTGAAAATATAATCCAATAGCTAATAAAACTATTGCATGATACATTTGGTATCTAACACCAACTTCAAAACTTGTTATTTTTTCTACAGAAAGAATTTTCTTGAATGCATGAGCTCCAAAAGCTCCTAAAATAACAGCCATCATTCCATAAAATGAAGCTATTGTTAAAACTATATTTTTCATACTTTTTATTGTGTTTTCTTTTTTCCTGCAATGAAATCTTTTAAATAATAAGGCTCAAAATAAGCTACATCTTCAAAAGATTCTTGAAGATATTTCTCTTCAGAAAGAGAAATCATGTTTTTTGCAGAAGGAAATTCCTGTACAAATTCAGCATTTAAGTGAACTAAAACATCTTTACATTTTTCTGCTCCATCACCTATAAATACTATATTTTTACCTTTTAAATCTTCAAAAGAAGCTTCGTCAATTACTTTCGCTTCAGTTTCTGTTAATTGTTTTCCTTGACCATCAAAAATAGCTGTATAAACTTCCATTCGTCTCGCGTCAATCATTGGAACAATAAGATCAAATCCTTTATTGATCTGAGAATCCACTAAAACGTTAAGAGTATTCACTGCTAACAAAGGCTTATCTAAACCATAAGCAAAACCTTTGGCAGAAGAAACACCTATTCGTAAACCTGTATAAGATCCTGGACCTTTTGACACACAAACTGCATCTATATCTTTGATTTCTATTTCAGCTCCTTCTATACACCAATCTACAAATTGATTTAATTTTTCTCCATGAGCATAACTTTCCTCACTTTCTTCTATTAAACAAAGCTGTACTCCATCTTTCGCAATTGAAACTGAACAATTTTTTGTTGAAGTTTCTAAATTTAAGATTATTGCCATACTGCAAAGATACATAGTAAAATGAAATCATCAATTTAGAATTGATGATTTAAAATGTTATTATTATTCACTTTCTAAAGTTATTGGTATCCCAGCATAAAAATCTAATACTTTTTGTTTAAAAATATAATTGTATTTGGCTTGTAACATTTTAGATTGTGCAACTAAAGCATCTGTTCTAGATCGATTAAAATCATATAAATTTATTGTTCCAGCATTGTATGATTTAAGAGCAAACTCATATGATATTTTCGCATAATTATAAGCTTCTTTCATGGATGTATATGAAGCATAAGAACTTGTTTCTTCAAAATATGCAGATTGTACATTAACATAAACATCTTGTTTAGCTTGTTTATAATTAACTTCAACCATATTTTGATTTATTTTAGCTTTCTGTATATTAATTTTATATGCATATTGGTTCCATATTGGAACACTAAGAGATAAACCAAAAACATTTGTAATATTATTACCTAATTGTACTGCAAATGCTTTTTGACGTAACTCTTTATTAAAATACTGAATATAATTTGTACCAAAATTATATGATCCTGTAATAGATGGTAATAATGATGTTTTTGCAATTTCTATTGATTTTTCTGCTGATTGCATTTGTAGCAGTCCATTTTTTACTACTGGCTGATTATTTTGTGCATAAGCCAAAACTTCATCAAGATTATATAAGCGAGATGATAATTCATCTGGAATTTTTATTGAAGATATATTAAAATCTTTATAGCTATTTAATTGTAAAAGTATTGATAAATTTAATAAAGATCGTTCAATTTCGATTTGAGCAGTAACAACATCTCTTGCTGTTTGTGCTACTTCAGATTCTGATTGTGCTACAACAGCTTGTGAAACTTTACCTATCTTAAACCTTTTATTATTTTGATCTAAAAGTAATCTTGATACTTCTAAATTTGCTTCAGCAACTTTTTTTAACTCTTTATTTAGTAAAATAGTCAAATAATAATTTGTTAACTGAATCGAAATATCATTAATTGTAACTTCAGTTTGAGTTTTAGCTGCTTGTAAATCTATTTCCGCTTTCTCTTTATTTAATTTTACCTGACCTCCTCTATATATATTTATATTTGATTGTATACCTGTTGAATTAGAAAATTGATAATAACCTTGTCTTATTGTAGGGTTATATGCTCCTATTGTAAAATTATTATCTACATTTCCAGAAACTATTGGTAACCAAGCATTATTAGCCATTTTTTTATCTTGATTAACTAACTCTTCATTAAATTTATTATGCTGTACAGTCAAATTATTCTCAGTCGCATAAGTAATACAATCTTCAATTGTCCAATCTTGTGTTTGTTGAGTATAAGATTTATTTGATAAAAAAAAGATAATTGTAAAAAATAAATAATTAATTTTCATATAAGTTAGTAAAAATTTCTAAACACAAAATAAGTCGAATTTCTAAACAAAATGTTACGAAAATCGACTTTATTTTTTATTCTCATATTTATATCTAACCCTTTTAAAAATGAAATTAATCAAATTTCACATTTAAATTATGCTTATCTGCATAGGATTTTCCTAAGTTTAAAAGTTCATCATGCTTCTTAGAAAATTCATCTCCGTATTTATTATCAATTTCAATAGCTAATGTTTCAATATTTTCTTTTGAATCTTTAGCATCACATTGTTTTGCCATTTTAATATAGTCATTTTCATAAACTGGAAGAACATAATTAAACAATGCCAATGACTTTTCCTTTATTAATTTTGCATCCTCATCTGGAGGTGTTAAAGCATTAATTTTTTCTATAGTTTGTTTTATATACGCTACTTTATTTTCTATTACTTGCTGAGCTTCATTTCCATTCTTTTTAGATTCTGGATGTCCTTCAAACTCTACAGCTTGACTTTCTAATTCTCTAGTTATATTTTCTGAAGAAAAATCTCTAATAATGTTTACATTTAATACCGTAGTTTGAAAAAAACTATCTGGACTTGGTGTATTACAAGATATCATCCCTATTAATAATCCTAAAAAGGCTACAAAAAATGTAATATTTTTTTTCATGTGCTTAATTATTTAATTGTTTTTACAAATTTATAAAACAAATTAAAAAGGCTACCTCTAATAGAAATAGCCTTTATATGAATTTTATCAAGTTAAATTATCCTTTTATTTTAGATGCATAAGCAAACTCCTCTGCAAAAGCAGCTATTTTTTGTGCAACATCTTCTTCATCTGTAGCTCTTAAATAAGAACTAGACATGGAAATTAATATTTGATGAAAGAAACGTTTCATATCATCTTGCGTCATATCTTTTGTCCATAAATCTATACGTAAGGCTTCTTTAGATTTTTCATCCCAAACAGAAAGTAACATTGCTTTAGTTTCTTCGTGACTAATCCCTCCATCAGGTGCATTCCATGTCATTTTTTCAGGAACATGATTTTCATCTAACTCGATATCAATAGAAATATTTGTTGATCTCATAATCTCAATTTTTTAAAATTTATTTTAAGAAATGATAAACTTTATCATTTATCGTCTTTGTTGTATATGTTGTTGAACCTTTTTCTCCTATTACAGGTTTATATTTAGATTCTTTAAATATTTTTTGGCTATCAGTATCTTCTAATAATGTTTTAAGATCAACCTTTGGATTGTCTTTCAAATATTTTCTAATAATCTGCCAACCAATCCAAGCTCCTATTCTACCTGGAGATTGCTGCTCTATTTCATTATTAAATTTAGAAAAAGGTGCTATATCTAAAAATCTTTTCTTTAATGATGCATCAGAACTAAATACATAATTTTGTTCTACAAAAAAATTCCATATTTCAGCTTCATTATCTATACTCCATTGTAATTGTTCTGGTGTATAACCAATTTTAAATTCATCAGGTGTATCAACCAATAGAGCGTCTTCTAAAATCAATTTTTTACCTTCATAAATTATCCGATCAATGAATTGTTGATTTCTAGGACTATAAGTTACAATATCATTTGCTATAGCATCTACAGCTTGCGCAGGTAATTTATCAAATTCCATATTTGATCTCAAATATCTTTCTACACCAATACTGTCATATAATTTATTTTTATTTTCTAAATATGCATCCATTGCAATAAACATTAAACCAGCTTGTTGACTAAACATTACTGGAAACTCTAAATTTTGTAACCCAGAAGAATATGTATATATCGTTGGTATTTTATACTCTGGAAAATAATGTAAATAACGTTGAAAAACAGGAGTTAATTTTTGGTTTAATTGACTAAAATTTCCAAATTTCTTTCTAGATATATCATAAATCGTTAATTCTTCTTTATTTTTACGTTGCTTCTCCCAGATTTCATCAGATGTATTACCATCAAAAAAGAAAGGATAATCTTTTCTAAGAGTTGTTAATGGGATAGAATCATTAAAAAAATCTTCACTTATATCATGTATATTTAATTGAACATTTTGTTCTTTTACATCTATATCCCATGATTTCTCTTTTTTACATGCTGTAAAAAAAATCAAACTCGAAAAAGCCAAGCCGTATACAAATTTCATTATTTGTTTATTTTGCAAACAAAAATAGTAAATAATCTGTAGAATTTTAAACCTTAATTTTTTTGATAATCTGTTATATTTGAAATAAAATTAAAATTATGCAAACAGAAAAGGTTGTAAAATATATTGTTGATTGGTTAAAAAGTTATTTAGAAACTTCTCATCAAAAAGGTTTTGTAATAGGAATCTCTGGAGGAATTGATTCTGCAGTAACTTCAACTCTTTGTGCTATGACAGGTTATCCTCTACTAAATTTAGAAATGCCTATTCATCAAGAAAAAAATCAAGCAGAAAGAGCTAAAAAACATATCGAATGGTTAAAAAGTAATTTTTCTTCACCTGTAAATTCGATTGAAGTTGAATTAACTAATACTTTTGATTCAATAGTAAATGCTTTTCCTAAAACTGAATCTTCTGATCAAGTAAATTTAGCTTTAGCAAACACTCGTTCTCGTCTTAGAATGACTTCTCTTTATTATTTTGCTGGAATTAATAATTATTTAGTTGCAGGAACAGGAAATAAAGTTGAAGACTTTGGTGTTGGTTTCTATACTAAATATGGTGATGGAGGAGTTGATTTGAGTCCTATTGCAGATTTATTAAAATCTGAAGTTTATGAGATTGCTCGTTTTTTAGGAATTAATACAGATATACAGAAAGCAAAACCTACAGATGGTCTATTTGGGGACGATCGTTCTGATGAAGATCAATTAGGTGCTAGCTATGATGAACTTGAATGGGCTATGCAACAAAAAGAAGAAGGAAAAATAACAGATGATTTTTCTGGAAGAGAAAAAGAAGTATTTGATGTTTATTCTCGATTAAACAGAATTAATCAACATAAAATGGTTCCTATTCCTGTTTGTGAAATACCTAAAGAATTAATGAAATAATATAATTATTAATTGAAAATAAAAAACGCAATAAGTAAAATTACTTATTGCGTTTTTTATTTTCAAAATTATCAAGGTAAATTGATATAAGAATATATGATATTGTTATTCCTGATAAATTTGCCATTAAGTCTACAAAATCAAAACTTCGATGCAGAAATGTTAAAATTCCTTGTAATATTTCTATCAATAAACTTATTGAAAAAGGAATAATTATTAATCCTATCGAAAAAAATCTATAAGCACTAAATAGCAAAAGTGTCATCAATCCGAATAAACCAAAATGAACAATTTTATCAAAATTTTCTAATTGTAAGAATATTTCTAATTGCTTAATTGTCCCTAGTTTATTAAAATTTTCTTGCGGAAGTAGCGTTAGATAAAATACTAACGCTACATATGCAAAGAATATTATTTTAGTTATTTTATTATGCACCGATTAAATCTTGGTATGCTGCTGCATCTAATAAAGAATCTAATTGAGCTGCATCTTCTACTTTTACTTTAATAATCCATCCTTTTCCATAAGGATCAGTATTAATCAATTCTGGTTCTCCTTCTAATTCAGTGTTGAATTCGATTACTTCACCACCAATTGGCATGAATAAATCAGAAACTGTTTTTACTGCTTCTACTGTACCGAATACTTCTTCTTGGCCTAAAGTTTCTCCTTCTGTTTCTACATCAACATATACAATATCACCTAACTCTCCTTGGGCAAAAGCTGTAATACCTATTGTTGCTACATCTCCTTCTACAGAAACCCATTCGTGATCTTTACTGTACTTTAAATTGTTTGGAATGCTCATAATGTTTGTTTATTAATTTTGTCTATTTATTAAAATGTAAAGGTAGCACTTAATCCCGTACGAATTTGAGAAATTGGGAATGCTGTTGAAATTTTGTATTTACTCATCATTTGATCCCAATAAAATCGTAAATTAAGATTTTGACTAATATTATAATCTGCTGTTAATTTAAATGATGTGATACGTTGTCCTCCCGTAATCTGAGAATCTCCATATAAACTTGTTGGTGTATTAGGATTCAAAGTATCATCAAAATTATATATAATTTTTCTGATAGTTGTTTTATTATCTCTTATTGATAAATCAGCACGAATATTAAGATCCCCTTTTATTGTTTTTTGATTACCTTGATAACGAATTTTCATTTTAAAATCTTTGAAAATATATCCAAGACCAAAAATAAATTCAGATCCATAATCTTCTGTATAAGTAAAATTAGTTGTACTTAAAGACAACAAACGATCTCTGTTATATTGCGCTCTTAATTGCATATTATTACGGAATGTTAAATCAGCACCTAACAATGGAGAAAATTGTTCTATCATTGTTATTGCACCATAAATATTCTTTGCGTAATAATTTCCATTAGCATCTTTCCCTGTCACTTGTCCACCTAATAATACATTAGCATCTAATGCATAATTTGGATTTGATTGAACACCAGAAGCTGTATATGTTGAACTATATGCACTTGAAATCTCTATATTATCAAAGTACTTATTAATAACTGGAATTGATTTTAATCCTGTATAACCAATTCTCCAGTTAGGAATAGGTATAGATCTATTATAACCTAATTTACTAGAATTTGCATTTTTACCTTGTACTGCAGCTAAGAAGGCAGGCATAAGTACATCTGAGTTTCTTGCATTAAATCCTTCATAATATCCCATAACATCTCTATCTGTAATTCCTCTAGCATTCCCTAAACGATTAGATATTGTCTGTAAATTTGATAAGAATTGTTGAAAAATTGCATCTCCATTTTTAAAAGATGTATTAATACTAATTGTTGATATATTAAGATTTACTAATTCATCAATATAAGGATTTGGAGTAGCTAAATTAAATCCTGAGTGGTATAATCGCTTATCCTTAGATCGCTTAACATTTAAATCTATTCTAAGATCAGGCATTGGTTCTATAAGCATTGTCCCATTAAAGTCTGATCCTTTGGTAAGTTGATATGCTTCTGTCATTAATTCATCTCCAACTATTAATCCTTTTTGTATCAATTGACTTTTTATATCAAATTGTGTCCCATAAACAAACCCTAAAGATGGACCATTAGAACCATTAACTCCAAAAAATCCTGGTTCATATAATAATCCTGGAATTACAGCTCCATTACGTTGATTGAATGTGAAGTTTGCTCTTTTTAATGAAGAAAGAACCATCCAACCATAATCTTTTACTGTAAATTTATTTTTGAATTTGTATTTTGACTTTTTATTCATTCTTCTCTTTTTAGAGAATAATTCTGTATAAACAGAATTTAGAGAATCTACTTCTGCCCTTCTCCCTCTTAAAATAGAATCATAACGTTTATAACCTTTAAATTCTTGGTAGAATCTTGTGAAATCCATATCTCCAATATAATTAATTGAATTAGAATTCTGTGCTGTACCATTACCTAAATTAGCAATACGAGTAACTGTATTACCTTCACTATCTAATACTGGAGCTCCATTAGCATCAAGTACATCTGTTTGAAAAGTACGACTTGCTGTAGAAGTTGCAATCCAATTATAATTAGATGTAAATCCTATTTCCATATTTATCCAATTTAAATAAGGAAAGAACTTTAATGGAAGTTTATAATTAATCTGAAATTGTTGATCATATTGTACTGGTCTACCAACTGTGAACATATTTTGCCAAATTAATTTTTGATCTGCTCTTTGGAAATTACTTCCATCATTTAATGTCATCGTAGATGAAGTTAAATCCAGACGTAAGGATTTAGTTAAATCAAATCCTAAATTATATTGCCAATTAAATAAGAAATTATTACTATAAGTTGGACGAATCAAACTAGAACTTCCTCCTCCTAAATATTGACTAATATCTCTGTATTGTCTTTCACTGTATGTTCTTGCAATTTCTGTACGGAAAGAGAAACGTGTTGGTAACGGATTAATATTAAATTCTCTTATAAATTGTAAATATTTACTTGACTCTTGTTGAGGTTGTACAGGTCTCCACTTTTTAAATGGTTCGTAAGATTTCCCTCTAAATGCAAAGTTATAATTTACAGAAGCTCTCATTTGTTGAGTAATATTATACTGAGTATATATATCTCTATAATAATTATCTGAATACATCATAGAGACAGAGAAATTAGATGGATCATAAAAACGTATAGGAGTGTTACTATTTGTACTTCTAACCTTACGAATATTATTAAAAGCAAAACTTTTGAATTGTGTATACGTTCTTACGACTTTCTTCAATTCATTTTTATTTGGAGCTTCATCAAAAATTATATCATTATCTAAAGGATTGTATTTAGGATCAACAAAATTTTCTTGAATTGTAAAATTAAATGGAATTTCCATTCCCCATTTTTTAGGTAAAAACTTGTCTAGTTTTACTTCTGTATTTAAAGCATATTGTATTGTTTGATCTTGATTTCTAGATGAAGGTCCTTGATCTATCGCTCCAAAACCAACAGAACTTGTATTTCCTGAAACTTGAACATTTGCAAAATCACCTAAATTAAATTGAATATTTGCTGACCCTGCATAACCACCTTTATTATCAATTTCTCCTAAACGTAATTCATTAATCCATAACAATACTTCTTTATCTGATGCTCCTGATGTGTTACGAACTCCAATCATAATAGAAGATACATTACCAAGCGTTGGTCGACCTTTTACATAAACAGTCTTATTTGGATTATCTGTATCAAATGGATAATTGTAACGTTGTAATGTACTAAAATTATCTAAATCTCTTTTTTTCTTGGCATCTGTAAATAAATCTGTTGTTAAATTTATAAAGTTATCATCTGGCCAAACTGCACTTTCTGTAGTAGAACTTTGAGGTGTATATTTTAGAGGCATCTCATATTCGTAGTAGTTATCTGTATAATCGCTACCTAAACGAATAAATAATTTTGTCCCATTATCTACTGCATTAGAAGTTCTATCTAAAAGATTTTGAGCAGATACAAACATTTGTAATTTTTTATATCTTCTTAAATCTAGATTTGTATTCTTAAAAATAGCTTTTGATGTACTACCAGGCTTAAATTTAGCTTTCATTGTCATAGAAGCTTCATTTTGTAATTGAAAACCTGTTGTTCCTTGTATTTGTTGACGATTAACTCCTGGAGGAATCATATATGCTGGTCTATCTGTAGAGTTACGTTCTACACTAACTTCTCCTATTTCTAAATCTCCAACATTTACATCATTTTCATAACCTTCTTGATTACTTATAATGTAAGGATAAATATTTTTTGGATAACGTCTCCATTCAGAACGAACTAAGTCAAATGTACCAAAACGTAAAGTTGTTTGTTCTTGAAATCCTCTCATTACAACACGCATAAAACGAACAGAATTAAGAACACTTTCTGCTTGAGAAATAGAAGTTGGATTATTTAATTCCTCAACACCATCTCCATCAATATCTAAATCATAGCTATCAACTGGTATTCTTACTTGATACCATTTTACTTTTTTAGTTGTCTTATCAGGAAATTCAGCATCAACTTCTTTTCTAGCAACAATAAAATTATTTTCTGTATCAGCTAAACTTTGTCTAGTTATCTTGAATGTATATTGATTATAATTTTCTGTTTGATCTAAATTAAAATCTCCATTTATATCTTCTGTATCAGGTACTAAAGAAGATGCATTTAACGGATTGTCTGTTGAATTATTCCCTTGTGGGTTACGGAAGAATCTGTAACGACCTTGAACAGTATTTCCTATAGGAGCAGAATTATATCTATCATCTAAGTAAAATAAATAATTATCATTTGCAGGATCTAATTCTCCTGTAACAATGTTATTACTTGATATTCCATATTTTTGTGCTTCTTGCTGATCAGTTAATCCATTAAAACCTAAATCTTGTTCTTTTCTTGCTTGTCCATCGGTATCAAATGCATACAATATAGGATTTAATTGTGGTGTAACCCCCCAGTTCGTTTCCACAGTACTTGCACCATTATTTGAGTGAGGTAAACCATTTTCGTACATCATTTCTCCATCTTTCAGAATATCTTCTGAAACATTTCCTAAATGAAGCAATAATTCTCCATCTCCTCCATCTCCATCAGCATAAGGATCCATCATCCAAAATTCAACGTATTCAACATTTGAATCTTTAAAATTAGATACAGTAATTGGACGCATCATTGCTCCCCAATTTTTTGTATCTGTAGCATTTGGATTTACATTATATGGACCTCTTTCGTCTGGATAAAATGTCATGTCTAATGTATTGATGTATGAATTTGTTCCAGCCATAACATCCATTTGATTAAAAATCTCTTTCAATTTTACTCGACGAGATTTATTTGTTGACATTTGTTGATCAGTTAACGGCTTACTTCCACTTAATCCATAAAAACGTGGATCAATATTATACCAAGAAAGCATCTTTCTACCATTGTTAAATGATAAATCATCATTTTTATTTCCATTAGGGAAAAATGGGTGAAAGTTATTTAAAGAATAACCTGCAGGTTTTCCTGGCGTTGAACCAAATTTCCATGAAGTTACATCTAATAGACTAATACGTGATTGAGCTTCTTCAAAATCATCAATATAAGAATATCCATCTGTAACCTTATTTACACCAGGCATTAAATAAGCTGCTTCTGCCTGAACTGTAATATTTGACATTTGATCTGTCTTGATTCCTGGAATTTTATTTGTTAATCTAGTTAACCATTCAGCCTCAGAATTATATTGGGTATTTAAACCAAAAATTGTATTATTAACTGGTTCTGATCCAAATTGAGTTTTTTGTGTAACTGGACGTTCTTGGTAATTAATTAATGTACCTCCTAACATAAATTTATCACTAAATTTATGTTCTACATTCAAACCTATAAAACGTTTTTTCTGCAAATTAAATGTAGATTGATTTTCTAAGCTTACATTGATGGCAGCACCAGAATTTTTTAATTGTTCATTTATAATTTTTACACGACCTAATTGATAATCTACTGTATAATCTACTCCTTCTGTTAATGTAGCTCCTCCTGAAGTCACTTTTACAGAACCTTGTGGAACATTGAAAGCTCCTAATGGAATTCCATCAGAAACTGTCCCTTTATATCTACCTTCTAATGTATATCTGTTTGCAAGTTTTTCTCCTGATAATGTATTTGGTAATTGCTTATAAATTTGTTCAAAAACATATTCTTGATTTTGACCTTTTAACTTATTATCTAAATATTTACCAAAAGGCTCTACAGATGTAAAAACAATATTTCCTCTTTCAGTATCTATTGTTAATCCTGATTGAAAATCAAATAATCCATCACCATAACTACCGTCAGGGTTTTGTTGTAATTGACCGTTCGAATTCAATCTATCCATATTTAAAACTTGTAATAAAGATTGTTCAGAAACTGCTGAATTTGGTAAATAATTTAATTTACCAGAAGATTGTTCTCCATTATCTTTAAAATTAATATTTAATAAAAAATCTTCACTAGAAAGACCATAAGCATTTAATGAATAAATATTTTTCATCATTAAATCCCATGAAGGAGAATTTACGTTAACAACAGAATTAGGTTTTACTAATTTTGTAATAAGAGGTAATGCTGTTTCATCAGACATTTGACCTACAGAATATAATTTTGTAGGATCAGAACTTAGAGAATATTGAAAAGAAACAGCTAATAAATCATCTCCATCAACCAACGGAGTATTTAAAGATATATATCCTAATTTTGGATAAAATGTATATTCAGAAGCATCTAATTTTCTTACATTTTCATTTACGACAAAGTTTTCTCCATCTTGAAATTGCTCTCCATTATAAGAATATGAATTTAAGAAATTTCTTGCATCACTGATTGAATTAAAGTTTTGAGACTTTATAGAATTATAAAGAGGGTTGTTTACATTATTTGGAACACCATTACTTTCTGCAATATCTCTTAAAGCTATAATAGAACGCCTACTTTGCTGGTTACCACCTGTTTTATCTATTTTCCATACTTCTATACGTTGTATATTTATATTACTATTTATAGCTGGATAATTAGATAGAGCTCTATCATAATTATTTCTAAAATATTGTCCTAAAAAAAAGTGTCTATTATACTCATATTTTTCAGCAGCAATCTTAAAATCAGTCATTGCTCCCCCACCTTGAACAACAATATTTTTAGATTCTGATCTCTGTTCAGAAAATACAGCAGTAACATTTGTTTTTCCAAATTTAAGATCAGTTCTAACTCCAAAAAGCGATTGAGCACCAGTAATTAAAGAAGTACTAAGGGGCATAGAAATATTTCCAACTTCTACATTTTGAAGAATATTATCCTCACCTTTGAAAGGGTCACTTTTTGTTGCTAATGCTTTCCTCCATTGAAGTTTCATTTGATTTTCAAACCCAAAACCTGCTTGAGTATCATAATTTACCTTCAATTGCAAGTTTTCTCCTACTTTACCAAGAATACTTAATTGCATACGTTGATTAATATCCATTGTAAGCGTATTCCTATTTTGTGGTAGCAATGTTGGATTATCTATTTTTTGAAGAAATACTCCTAAATCTAAATTAGCATATCCTTGAGGAGTTAAAGAAATCTCTGTTCCTCCAAAAATTGTTTCAAAGGCTTTAGATTTCACTCTAAAACTTGGTAATATATTACTTCCTTTTTTTCCTAAATTATCTCCAAATCTTTGTTCTCTAAAATATTGATCATTTGTTTGAGATTTTTGACGAAAGTAGCCTTTCATATCTTCATTCTGTACGAGTTCTAAATATTCAGTTCTTGTTAGATAAATTGGTTCAGAAACTAAACTAGTACCAATTTTTGGGTACAAAATATATTGACGAAATAAAGGATCATACTCTACGTCATATTTAATTTGATTATCTAGAAATAATCCTCCTTTTTGATCCCTAATAGGAAATTTTAAAGTATCAATTTCTTGGGCTTTAACTATAACATTACATCCTACGAAAATAAGTAAGTAAAAAATAATTATAGATAAACTTTTATATATAGGTTTAAGGTTGTATTTAATTTTCATTAAATCTTTTTCAAGGTTTCTTTTACTAAAAATTCAACATCTGATTCAGGATATTCTTTTAATATCATATCCATAATTTTATCGGCAGTTTTTTTAGGAATTCCTAAAACTTCTAAAGCAGATAACGCTTCATTTTTAGATTTATTTTTAGATGATACTGTATTAACATCTAAAATTAAACTTTGATCCAATTTATCTTTTAAATCAATTATTATTCTTTGTGCTGTTTTTGCTCCAATACCTTTTACACTTTGTAATAATTTAACATCATCTGTTGCTATTGCAGAAGCGATTTCTTTTGATGATAAAGTTGAAATAATCATCATACCAGAGGCAGGACCTACACCATTAACGCTAATTAATTTCTGAAAAATTTCTCTTTCCAATTTAGTTGCAAAACCATAAAGAATTTGAGCATCTTCTCTAACTACGAAATGTGTGAAAATTGTAACAGCTTCTTCGTGTTCAAGACTAGAATAAGTATTAAGAGATATATTAACCCAATATCCTACTCCATTACAATCAATTACAGCATTTGTAGGGTAAATTTCAATTAATTTACCTCTTAATTGTGTTATCATTTTTATAAGTTTAATTATGACACTGAAAGTGTAAAACGAAAATTTTAAGATTTATTTTACAAATATAAAAACAAATGTTAATTTTCAGAAAAAGAATTACATACAATGATCATCTAAACTATTTAATTGTAATGAACCTTTTGATGGAGAAATATATGGGATATTAAGCTCTAATCCTCTAAGAATAAATAGTACGCCTAATATTAAAGTTATTATTGGTAAAATTTTTAGAATTGTTTGTCTTTGTTTCACGGATAAAAAATTACCAAATAAAACTGTAGCAAACATTAGTGGTAAGGTACCTAATCCAAAAAAAAACATAAATAAGACACTTTTATACACTGAACCTAGACCAATTGCAGCAGTTAATGATGCATATACCATACCGCAAGGTAATAAACCGTTCAATAAACCAATTATATAAAGTGAAGAGGAATTTTTCTTAATTAAATATTTACCTAGAGTAATCTTAACTTTTAACATAAGAGCATTTATTGGCTTAAGTTGAGTTGCTCCATTTTCATAAAATTTCGGTATCATAACCATAATAATCATGACTACACCTATAAATATACTTAAATAGTTTTGTAAACCAACAAAAGAAAAAGATTCTCCTATTAAACCTAATAATGCACCAAGTAAAGAATAAGTTGTAATACGACCTAATTGATAAGTCATATTTCTTAAAGTAAATTTCAGTTTATCTTTAGCATCTAAACCGAGAGACAAAGCAATAGGTCCACACATTCCTACACAATGTAAAGAAGATGTAAGACCTATAGAAATTGCTATTAATATTATTGAGATATCCATCTGATGGATTTTTTAATCAAATAAGTTTGATTATTTTCTTTCCAATTTAAAGTTAATTCGTACACTCCGTCTTTTAGCTTAACAGAAGATATTAAGAAATTTTTTCTATCATTTAATTTTATAGTTTCTTTAATATCTTTTGTTTCATCTTCGTTACGCAATAAATATATATCACCAGAAAAATCAGCTGAAGTTGACACTGGAAATTGAAATAAAAAACCATTTGCTTGTACAATTACTTCTGGTTTTTCCTTTAATGCATTTGCTCTTTTTTCTGAATTAATTTCATCTTGAAAATGCAATTCTTTTTCGTAATAATTATCAGTTACCATACCTCCTGTTTCACCAGCGAAATATAAAAGAGATAAAATAAAAATAATAAAACATCCTAATGCTACTACAACACCATGTCCCCAAGTAAATTTCATAATTATTAATATTTGAATGGAGCTGAGAAGCTCGTTTCGTATTTGTCTATAACTTTTCCTTTTTCATTAACTAAACCTATTACAATTTTTTCTTTGTAAGATTTAACCTCATTTGTAGGTATTTTCAAAAAGAATTTACCTTGGATTATTTGACCTTTATTTAAATTCAATTTATTAACTCCTTCATACATTTCCACTTTTGAATTTGCATGAGATAAAAGTTTTAAGCTTACAACTTGATCTTTGTTTGTTTTGTTATAAAGTGTATATTCAAATTGATTTACATAATATTGTCCTTCAACTTTATAATCTGTTCCGGGAACTTTTAAATATTTTGATTCTACATCTGAACGTGAAAATAAAAATGCTGTCATAGCACCTATCAAAATTAAAAGTGCAAAAGTATATGCAGCTAGTCTTTTTGTAAATTTAAATTTTTCTCCACGCTTAATATCATCTTCAGATGCATAACGAATTAATCCTGTTGGTAAACCAACTTTTAGCATAACTTCATCACAAGCATCTATACAAGCAGTACAATTTACACATTCTAATTGTATTCCATCTCTAATATCAATTCCTGTTGGACAAACAGCAACACATTGACCACAATCAATACAATCACCTTTACCTTCAGCTTTTCTATCTTCGTTCTTTTTAAATTTAGATCTTCCTGACGTCCCTTCTCCACGTTTAAAATCATAAGAAACATTAATTGTATGTGCATCAATTAAAACTCCTTGAAAACGACCATAAGGACAAACCAAAGTACAAGCTTGTTCTCTAAACCATGCAAAAACAAAATAAAACATAGCAGAAAAGAAAATCAGTCCAAATAAAGTTCCTAAATTATCTACAGGACCATCTTTTATAATAGCATACAAATCATCAGCTCCTATTATATAAGCTAAAAATACATTTGCAATGATAAAAGATATAATAGCAAAAATTGTCCATTTTAATAATTTTTTACGTATTTTTTCTTCATCCCATTCTTGTTTATCTAATCTCATCTGTTTTGCTCTATCTCCTTCTATTGCGTATTCAATTTTTCTGAATACCATTTCTAAGAAAATAGTTTGAGGACAAACCCAACCACAAAACAATCTACCATAAGCCATAGTAAATAAAACAATAAATATAATGGTTGTTATCATTCCTAAAGCTAGTAGAAAGAAATCAGATGTAAAGAAAGGAAATCCAAAAATAATGAATTGACTATGTAAAACATCAAATTTAAAAAGAGGATTACCGTTAGGTAATTTTAAGAAAGGAGTCAAAATTAGTATTACTAATAATACATAACTTACATATGTCCTATAATTAGTAAATTTTCCACGTGGCTTCTTAGGGTAAACCCATTTGCGCTCACCTGTTTTTTCCATTGTACTAATAGTTGTACGAACATCTTCATTCATCTGACTATTTTCATTCAAATGGTCATCTAAATTAAATTCATCTTTTGAATCAGAATTTTGAACACTCATTTCTGTGTATTTTAGTATACAAATTTACGACTAAAAATAAAAAGAGAGCTTATAAATAAGCTCTCTTTAATGTGATATTTGTTTTAAATCGTTATCTAAAACAATTCTAAATTATTTTTGTTTCCATGCTTCCATTAAATCTCCTTGAGGAGCAGCAGCACCTTCAGCAACTGTCTTAGTTGGTTCTTTTTGATTGATATAGTAAACATAAGAAGCTACTTTTTCAATTGCTAAACCAGATAATTCTTTACGTTGACCAAAAGGACGCATTGTTGGATTATGAGGAGAACCGTTGTAAACAATATGATAGATATTTTTGAATAAACTATCTTCAACATGGTTTACCCAGTAATCATCAGTCAAGTTAGGACCAATACCTCCTTTTCCTCCTTCCATATGACATTGAACACATTTCTCTTCGAAGATTTTTTTACCTTGTTCTACAATAGCAGGATCATTTGATTTGTTTACAGCTCCAGTAATGTCAATATCATTAGCTACAGCCCAAATACTATCTTGCTTATCTTTGTAAGTCATTTCTTCTTGATATTCAGCATCTGGATGAGCAAAATCTGTAAAACTATAAGCCATTACATAAACAATCATGAATACTACACCAAAATAGAATAAAGATAACCACCATTGTGGTAAAGCATTATCTAATTCTTTAATTCCATCAAATCCATGATCTAGAATAATAGCTTCTTCTTCTTTATCAGATTGTTTTTTAGAAGCACTACTAAATAGTCTTTTAAAATATCCTATTTTACCATCTTCCAAATACTTCTTTTGCTCAATTTCAGATAATCTTTTAAATTTTTCTGCTTCAACAACTTTATTTAAAGCATTAATAATTAAAAGCATTACAAGAGATATTGCTAAAACAGCCCAAAAAACTCCTTGAGCAAAAACATGTTTAAGATGTTCAAATAGATTGTGCATCATACCTTGAAATCCAGGTTCTGGCACTACATCTACTGGCGTCACCATTGTAAACGCTAAAATAACTGCTAATAGCGTTAATGGAATAAAAATATAAGCCGGGGTACGTTGTCTCATTTTGTATTATTTTTTTCTTTCTCTTCTGATTCTAAATCTAATCCTTCAGTTTCATTATGATCATAATAATCCTTTGGTTTATTTATTACTTTTATAAAAATAGTAACAAAAACCGCTATGAAAGCTAATAATATTAGCGTCTGCAATACAGATGCATACTCATACTGAGAAAGGAATTCTTTATAATATTTTAACATTAGTTACTTGCTGTCTCTATTTGATCTGCTTTAATATCTGTTCCTAGTCTTTGTAGGAATGCTATTAATGCTGTAATCTCACGATCTCTTAAAGGAACAAATTCTTTACCTTCTTTTTTAGCTTCAGCTTCTTTTTTAGCATATAATTCTTTCAAATCTGATGCATCTTTAAAGATTGTTTGCTCAATAGTTAAAGCTTGTTTGTCCATAGAGATTTTCATACTATCAAAATCTTCTTGTTGGTAAGGAACACCTAAAGCAACCATAGATTTCATTTTATCACGAGTCAACTCACGGTTTAATTTATTATCAATTAACCAAGGGTAACGAGGCATAATTGATCCGTCAGAAGTTGAACGAGGATTCCACATGTGTTTATAATGCCAAGCATCTGGATTTTTACCTCCTTCACGATGTAAATCTGGACCTGTTCTTTTAGATCCCCATAAGAATGGGTGATCATATACGAATTCTCCAGCTTTAGAGTATTCTCCATAACGTTTTACTTCATCACGGAAAGGACGAACCATTTGTGTATGACAAGCATTACATCCTTCTCTAATATATAAATCACGTCCTTCTAATTCTAGAGGAGTATAAGGTTTTATACTTGCTATTGTAGGTACATTAGATTTAACAACAATTGTTGGTACAATTTCTACTAAACCTCCAATTGCTAATGTTAAAACTGCTCCAATTGTCATTATTACTGGAGTTCTTTCAATCCAAGAGTGAACACCTTCGCCTTGAGTACGAGATGCTGTTTTAGGAGCTAAAGCAGGAGCTTCTGCTTCTTCATTAGCAACAAAATAACCAGATTTTACTGTTTTAATAACATTAATAATCATTAAAATAGATCCGATTAAATATAGAGTTCCACCAAAAGCACGTAATGGGTATAACCATTTTTTAAGAATTGTAACTGTTTGTAAGAAGTTACCATATTCTAATGTTCCATCTGGTGCAAATTGTTTCCACATTAAACCTTGAGTCCATCCTGCAACATACATTGGGATAACCCAAAATAAAATACCAAAAGTACCAATCCAGAAGTGAGCATTAGCCATTTTCACAGAAGCTAATTTTGTATTAAATAATTTTGGAGTTAAATAGTATACTACACCAAATGCTATAAATCCATTCCATCCTAAAGTACCTACATGTACGTGAGCTGGTACCCAATCTGTAAAGTGTCCAATTTTATTAAGTGTTTTAGTTGCTAACATTGGTCCTTCAAATGTTGCCATACCATAACAAGTAAGTGCAACTACAAAGAATTTCAACACAGGATTTTCTCTTACTTTATCCCATGCACCTCTTAATGTTAGTAATCCATTTAACATACCTCCCCAAGATGGAGCAATTAACATAATTGAGAAACCTGTCCCTAAAGCTTGAGCCCAACCTGGTAATGATGTGTATAATAAATGGTGAGGTCCAGCCCAAATGTATATAAAAATTAAAGACCAGAAGTGAATAATAGACAATTTGTATGAAAACACTGGTCTATTAGCCGCTTTTGGCACAAAATAATACATTAAACCTAGTATAGGTGTTGTTAAGAAAAATGCAACTGCATTATGTCCATACCACCATTGTACTAATGCATCTTGAACTCCTGAATAAAGAGAATAAGATTTTGGTGCTGTTAAACTAAATGTTACTGGAATTTCTAAATTATTAAAAACATGTAACATTGTAATTGCTGCCCAAGTTCCAATATAGAACCAAATTGCTACATATAAGTGACGTACGCGTCGCTTAGAAATTGTTAAAAACATTTGCATACCAAATAACACCCAAACCAAAGCGATTAAGATATCAATAGGCCATTCATGTTCAGCATACTCTTTTGAAGTATTGTAACCTAGAATGAATGTTACAAACGATAATACAATAAACAATTGCCAACCCCAAAAAACGATCCAGCTTAAAACATCACTGTACATCCTTGTTTTTAACAAACGTTGTAATGAATAATATGCTCCAGTAAAAAAAGTATTCCCAACAAATGCAAAAACTGCAAATGTTGTATGAATCATTCTTAATCTACCGAACCCTAGTTTTCCTTGAGAATTAATTAAACCTTGAATATTCCCTCCTATTGTACCATCATCAGATCCGAAGATATATTCTGGTAAAGTAGGAAAAAACAACAATGTTGCAACCAATACACCAAAGAAAAATGCCATAACTGCCCAAAACAATGTGGCATATAGAAAATACTTTACGATCTTATTATCGTAACTAAAAGTCTGCATTTGCATTATGAGTCGATTTTATCTTTATTTTTTTTATCATCCTTTAACATCCTTACTGCTGGAGATTCATCTTCATCAAATTGTCCTTTTTTATATCCTAAAAAGAATAAAAAAAGAAATAATGCTCCTAAAGAAACACTAACTAATATCATCAATAATAATATCCCCATAGCTTCACAAAATTACAACCTCATAAGTTCTTATCATAATGATTTTAGCAAGAGGTTTAGTACTTACACCTAATTTAAAATCAATCTAAATTCCATTTTGTTAATTTATCTGCTATTCTAGTACTAGCTGTTGCAAATATTAAAACTGATATAGAACTAATTGGCATTAATATAGCAGCTACAACAGGTTGTAAATAACCTGATACTGCAAAACTTAATCCTACAATATTATATAAAAAACTTATTAAAAAAGCTATTTTAACAAATTTCATAGTTTGCTTTGATAAATTTAAAAATCTTGGAATATGTTTAAAACTTTTAGCATCCAAGATTCCATCACACGATGGAGAAAAACTATTTATATCTTCTGATATTGATATTCCAACAGAACTTTGTTTTAGAGCTCCGGCATCATTTAATCCATCACCAATCATCATAACCTTTTTACCTTTAGTTTCTAATAATTTGATGTAATCCAATTTATCAGAAGGTGATTGATTAAACACTAATTTTGAATCTTGGGGAAATATTTTTTCTAAATATTCTTTTTCAGAATCATTGTCTCCAGACAAAACGTGTAATTTATAATTACCTAATTTATTTAACAAATCAGACAATCCTTCTCTATACCTATTTGTATAAACAAACTTACCAAAAACTTTATTATCAATCGATATATAAACTTGAGACTGGTTTAATCTTAAATCATTAAAAATAACATCAAGAAAAGATCTAGAACCAACTTTTATAATATGTCCATCAACCTCTCCTTCTTGTCCTTTACCAATATATTCTTTATAATTAATAATTGTTAGATCATCAGAAACATTTAGTTTTTTATACAAAGCTCTACTTAATGGATGACTTGAATTTTTTATTAAAGCTTTTACTAATTTTTTATGATAATCAGATAATTCTTCTCCTTCATAAGAAACTTTAGTGTCTTCACTTTCTGTAATGGTTCCAGTTTTATCAAATACTATATCAGTTATTTTTTCCATTCTCTCTATGGTAGATGTATTTTTGACATAGAATTTTCTATTTCCAAATATTCTCATCATATGTCCTAAGATAAATGGAGAAGATAATCCCAATGCACAGGGACAAGCAATAATAAGTATAGATGTAACAACTTGTAGTATTTTCGAAGAATCCACTGTATACCAGTATATTGCTGATAAAGCTGTGATAAATAGAATAGTTAATGTAAAATAATGACTTATCTTATTTGTTAAAGCATTTAATTCAGATTCTTCTTTATGAAAAGCATCATTGTTCCATAATTGAGTTAAATAACTTTGGTTAACATCAGAAATTACTTCTAATTCTATTGCATGACCAGACTGTTTTCCTCCTGCAAAAATTTTATCACCTGCTTTTTTTGAAATTAATCTAGATTCTCCTGTTACAAAAGAGTTATCTATCATAGCTTCACCTCTCATCAAAATAGCATCTGCAGGAATAATTTCTTCATTTCTAATTAATATTCTATCTCCTTTTTTTAATTCTGATAACAAAATGGCTTCTTCTCGTCCATCAATCAATTTAGCTACTGCAATAGGATAAAATGATTTATAATCTCTATCAAATGCTAAAGCCTGCATTGTTTGTTGTTGAAACCATTTTCCTGTTAACATTAAAAATAGTAACATAGCTAAAGTATCAAAATAACCTGGAGAAATATCAAATACGATATCATAAGTCGATTTAAACATTATAACAATAATTCCTAAAGCAATAGGGACGTCTATGTTAATATATTTATTTTTAATACCTTGCCAAGCAGATACAAAATAATCGGTAGAAGAATAAAAGAAAACTGGTAATGATAATGCAAACATTGTCCAACGAAAATATCCTTTATTTTGGTCTAACCATTGTTCTTTTACATTTCCAAAAACTTCTACATACTCTGGAAAAGATAACAACATTATATTACCAAAACAAAAACCTGCTATAACAAGTTTTGAGACAAGAGAACGATCTACTTTACTCTTTTTCTTCTTATCTAAACTTTTTAAATTTATTGATGGTTTATAACCTAAATTAGTTATAAAACGAGCTAAATCTCCTAACTTAAGATTTGCATCTTTGTAGGTAATTTGAACTGTCTTTTGAGTAAAATTAACATTTGAAGAAATTATATTTGGATTTATTGTATTTAAACTTTCTAATAACCAAACACAAGACGTACAATGCATAACAGGTACAAAAAATGAAACAACAGAAACTCCATCATCTGAAAAATCAACCACTTTATCAAAAATTTCCTTTGTATTAAGAAAATCAAATTGATGATTACTTTTTCCGTCTGGACGTACTCCCGCATTACGATTTAAATCATAATAATCTTTTAAATCGTTTACATTTAAAATTTCATAAACCGTTTTGCATCCTTGACAACAAAACTCCTTCTCATCGAACTCTATAACCTCTTCTTCAATTCGTTGACCGCAGTGAAAACAATTCTCCTTCATAGTATTTTGCAAAAATACTTTCCTTTTCGCAGAATTAACACTAACTTTGTATGAATTAAGTCATAAGTTATCAACACATGTCAGAATTCAGTGAAAACGTAGCATCTATTAAAGCTATGTTTGAAACCCCAGAATCTTTTGGAGTCTTTAGTAAAGAAGAATTGTTAGAGTTTGAACAAGAGAAAAAGATTTTCAATTTTAAAAAAGGTAATGAAATTATACAGGAAGGAAATACTCCTAAAGGTATTTATTGCGTAATAAAAGGTACTGCTAAACTTTTTAAAATTGGTTTTAATGGAAAAGAACAAATACTACGTTTCATTAATGAAGGAGATATTTTAGGTTACCGCTCTATATTAAGTCACGAAGTTTTTGGTGCTTCTGCTAATGCTATGAATAGTATGGAAGTTTATTATATTCCAGAGAAATTTTTCTTGAAATTATTAGAGGTTAACCCTAAACTTGCATTCAATATTTTACAACGAATAGCAAAAGATTTAGGAGAATATACTCGTACAATTACTTATTTAGCTCAAAAAACAGTTCGAGAAAGATTAGCAGAAGTTTTACTACTTCTTGAAGGTAAATTGGGAACAGATAATGAAGGGTTTATCAATATTTCTCTGACAAGAGAAGAAATGGCTAACCTAATTGGTACTGCAACAGAATCTGCGATCCGTTTAATTTCTGAATTTAAAACTGATCATTTGATAGAGGTTGAAGGTCGAAAAATTAAAATATTAGATCATCATAAATTAACAAAATTAGGACATGTTATTTTATAATTTTTTATAAACTATAACAGTTTTCTTTACAATATTTCTAAAAAACTTCAATAGCTTAGCTATTGAAGTTTTTTATTTTTAAGCAACATGAACGAAATTAAAATTCTTTCTCTTACGAAAGATTATATTAGAAAAACATTCTTAGATGAAGGCACTGGACACGACTATTTTCATATTGAAAGAGTTGTTGTTAACGCAAAAAAAATTGTAGAAAAAGAAAAAGCAAATGCTTTTTTAGTTGAATTAGCAGCTTGGGTTCACGATGTAGGTGATTATAAATTACACGGAGGAATTGATAAATCAGAAGAATTAATTCGCGAATTTTTAACTTCCATAGAAGTTGACGAGAAAACAATTAATAAAGTAATAGAAATTGTATCTCAAGTTTCTTTTAGTAAAGGAAATATACCTACATCCATAGAAGCAGAAATTGTACAAGATGCTGATAGATTAGATGCTATTGGAGCTGTAGGAATCGCTCGCTGTTTTGCATACGGAGGAAGTACAGGAAGTGTTTTATATAATCCTGAAAATAAAACAAAAAATTCTTCTAGCATACAACATTTTTATGATAAACTATTTACATTAAAAGATTTAATCAATACAAAAACAGCTAAAGTAATTGCAGAAGAAAGACATCAATACATGGAAAATTTTATCCAAGAATTTTATAGAGAAGTTGAACCATAATTTTTTTAGATGATTAGATATTTATCATTTCTTTTATTCATTTTATTTTTAACCTATTCATGTTCATCTGTTAATAAACATAATAAACAGATGAACAATGAAATTTCTGTAAAAGAGATGAAAAAAGACATTGATTATGTTCATAAAAAATTAAACAAATATCATCCGAAGTTAGATCTTTATCAATCTAAAAAAGAAACTGAATATAAAATTGATAGTCTAAAAAGATCAATTCAAAAACCTTTAAAACCTAATGAATTTTTTGTAAAATTATTTCCCTTATTTTCTAGTTTAAAACACGGACATACTGATTTATATCCAATTTATAGACGATTTAATAAAAAGGATTTAAAAAAATATAAGAACTCTAAATCTGCATTTTATAATTACAGCTTTTTTTATCAAAATGATTCTATTTACCTTATTAAGGATTATGCAAAAGTAAACCCTATCAATGGAGGTTCTAAGCTCTTATATATAGATAGTGTTCCTGTGGATGAAATTATCAAAAAATATAAATCGAGTATTTATGGAGATGGTTATAATAAAACATTTTCTGATAATTATTTTAATCGAACTTTTTTAAATTTTATTACATTAGAACAAGGATTAAAAGATTCTGTTGAACTTTCTTTTTTAATGGGAAAGAATATTATTCGTAAAAAAACATACAGAGAATTTCCTAAAAAGAAAACCATAAAAATACAAGAAGACTCAATCAAAAAATTAACTCCAAAAAGCATACAAAGAGAAATTCGTATTAAACAAAAAAAATATGGTTTTAATAAATTAACAAAAACATATTCAAAAGAATTAAGTTTTCCTACAAATGACAGTACAATTGCAGTTCTGAAAGTAAAAGATTTCCATAAAGGAAAAATTAAAAAATTATATAAAGAGGTTTTTACAGATATAAAAAATCATCATGTAAAAAATCTAATTTTGGATATTAGAAATAATGGAGGCGGATATATAAAAGATGCTCATTATCTATATTCATATTTAGTAGAAGATTCAAAAGTTTTTACTGGTCAAAAAATTGTTGCTAACAAAACATCTTTTGGAAAATCCATATACAATCTTCTACCTTTTCCTACATATCCTTTTCTATGGATTGGCGGAGGATATTCTTATCTAAAAACAACCAAAAACAAGGATAATGAATATCAATTAAATCTATCTTTTTCATCAACAAAAATTGATCAAAATTTAGTCTATCATGGAAATTTATATGTTATAATCAATGGTGGATCTTATTCGGCCTCAACATTATTAGCAACTAATCTTTATATCAAAAAAAGAGGATACTTTGTTGGAGAAGAAACTGGAGGAGATTATAATGGAACAGTAGCTGGACTTATGCCTCAGTTTACTCTTCCGAATTCTAAATTAACTATGTCTATTGGAACCGTTTTTATTCCACCAATAGAACAGCGAATAGAAAAAGGACATGGAGTTTACCCTAATAAAGAAATAAAAGAAAATTTACACACAAAAATACAACATAAAGATCCTGAATTAGAATGGATTATTAAAAAAATTAAAACAAATAAAAAAAGAGATGATTAGAAACCATCTCTTTTTTCTATTTTGTTATTTAACTTATATAAATTAAGCTTTTGTAAGTTCTTCAATATAATTAGTTGGATTTTCTGCATTAAAAACTGCCGAACCTGCAACAAGAGCATCAGCACCTGCTTCAACTAATTTCGATGCATTTTGTACTCCTACACCTCCATCAATTTCTATAATAACATTTGCACCAGCATCTGTAATCATTTTCTTTAATTTAGAAACTTTATTATATGTATTTTCTATAAATTTTTGACCTCCAAAACCTGGATTTACACTCATAATAAGAACTAAATCAAGATCGTTAATAACATCTTCCAAAACAGAAACAGGAGTATGTGGATTAAGTGCAACACCAGCTTTCATTCCTTCTGCTTTTATAACTTGAATAGTTCTGTGTAAGTGAGTACAAGCCTCATAATGTACAGTTAATATATCTGCTCCTGCATTTTTAAATGCTGAAATATAGCGATCAGGATCAACAATCATTAAGTGAACATCAAGAACTTTATCTGTTAAAGAATCTATTTTCTTAATAATATCCATTCCATAGGAAATATTAGGAACAAAAACTCCATCCATAACATCTAAATGAAACCATTCTGCTTTTGAATTATTTACCATTTCGATATCTTTTGCTAAATTTCCGAAATCTGCTGCTAGGATTGACGGTGCTACAATTGGCATAATTTTATTTTTTGTTTGTTTGTAAATTGTTCTGCGAAGATAATGAAATAAAAAAATCGTCGAAAAATTCAACGATTTTTTATTTTTTAAAAATTATACCCAACTTTGAAACCTAAATCCAAAGATATACTTGTTGTAGTTTCTTTTCTTGAACTCCATTCATAATCACCTATATAATAATTGTATTTATCTTGGTAAAAACTTAGGCCCAAACCTGTGTAAAACTCATAAAAAAACTTTTTAGCGAACATACGTTTCAATCCATAATTTATAGTAACACTTCCTTGAGGATCTACATAAGTATTATCACTAGAAACTGTTAATAAATCTGGTATATAATTCATTTTTAAAGCAATGTAGTTTCCTGAATTATTTTTTGTATTTCTATTTTTTGATATTCTTCTATTAAAATTATAGTAATATCTACCTTGTAAATTAAGACTTGTAGTAAATATAAAATTGAAATCACTTTCTCCATACCAATCATTTGTGTAAGAAAATCCTCCTAAATAATCTATTCCTGCTACTGCAGTAAAATTATCTGAAATTCTTTTTTCGTATTCAACTCCTATTCCAATAAAACTTACATTTATATTAAATAAATCAGTTGCCTTTTCTTGACCAAATAAAAAAGTTGAAAAGAAAAAAAGATAATATTATTCTTTTCATTTTGTGTTAATTAATAACAAATATAAAGATTTGAATCAATTTAACAACATTTTATAATCGGTAAAATTATAAGGTTCTTCTTCTTTGATTTCCTCATTAATTGTAAAATGAATAGAATCTTTTGATAGAAATAAATAAGTGTAATGATCTGCTTTTTCATCTGATTCTCTATATTCAAAATAATCATTATCTCTAACTCCCCAGAAACCATTATCTTGTGAATAAGTTACACTATCATCGCTATGAATTGTTTTAAAAGAAACAGTAAATGTTCCATCCATTTTACGGTTAACAACCCAACTATTAGTTTCTCCTTTAAAGAATTTTCCATGATCTGTTCCTGACCAAATTCCAGAAAAACGTTTATCTATATCGATAGATTTTATAAAACTTATTATTTTTTGACTTTCGTTGTCACTCATTACATTTCATTGATTAATTTAGCCTATTAGCTAGAATAAAGTTTACAAAGATATTTAATTCTATAAAAATGAGAATAATGTTTTGTAACTTCAACAAAGCTAATTTTTTGTATCAATAAAAAAATCATTAATCACTAAAAATAATGCACTTATTAATTGTAGAAGATAATCAACGAATGGCAGAACTAATACAAAGAGGATTAGAAGATGTTGGTTTTACAACAACAATTGTATATGATGGCGAAATAGCCCTAAAATTAGCCATAAGAAATACGTATGATTTGATTATTTCTGATATAATTTTACCTAAATTAAACGGTTTAGACTTTTGTAAAGAAATAAAAAATAAAAAACCTGATTTACCTATCATTATGTTAACTGCATTAGGAACAACTGATGATAAAGTTGAAGGTTTTGATTCTGGTGCTGATGATTATATGGTAAAACCTTTTGAGATGAGAGAACTTGTAGCAAGAATAAAAGCTTTATCTAAAAGAAATTTTAATAAAACTATTAATCATATTCTGAAATATAGTGATTTAGAAATCAATCTACATACTAAAATTGTTACGCGAGAAAATAAAGAAATAGAACTTACTCCAAAAGAATTTCGCTTATTACAATTTATGATAGAGAATAATGAACGCGTATTATCAAGGAGTGAAATTGCAGAAAAAGTTTGGGATACTCATTTTGATACAGGTACAAATTTTATTGATGTATATATTAATTATTTAAGAAATAAGATTGACAAAAATTTCAATCAAAAATTAATTCATACTAAAACAGGACAAGGTTTTATATTAAAAAAGAATGAAAATTAGACTTAGATTAACTATACTATTCACTTTTCTAGCTGCAACAATTTTATTTTTATTTGCTTTTATCATTTATAATTCGGCAAAAAAAGATAGAGAAAAAGAATTTTTTATTGTACTAAAAAAAGAAGCAATCACAAAGGCTAATTTATTTTTAAAAGGTAAAGTTAATGCAGAAGTTTTACATAATATTTATTCCAATAATAGAGAAACATTAAACGAAGTTGAAGTTGCTATTTATAACAATCATCAACAGTTAGTTTATCATGATGCTTTAGAAATTGATTTTGTAAAAGAAACTGATCAACTACTTAAAAAAATTGAAAAAAAAGGATACCTATCATTTTATCAAACAAAATGGCAGGTTGTTGGTTTAAGATATTATTATAACAATAATATTTATGTTATAACTGCTGCTGCATTAGATGAATACGGATATAATAAACTAAGTAACCTACTTACAAGTATTATTATCATCTATTTTTTATCTCTTTTACTTATAATAATTGCTGCATTTTTCTTTACAAACAAAGCTATAAATCCTATAAAAAAAATAACAAACAGAGCAAAGGAAATATCTGCCTTTAACTTAGATCTAAGAATAGAAATTGAATCTAAAGGTGATGAATTAGCTGAACTATCAACAACTATTAACCAAATGTTAGATAGGCTAGAGAATTCTTTTGATGCTCAAAAAAATTTCGTATCCAATATAGCACATGAATTAAGAACTCCCTTAGCTACAATTATTACCGAATTAGAATATTCCTTAAATAAAAGTAGAACAAATGAAGAGTATCAAAAAATAATTCGAAATGCACTAAATGACACAAAGCAAATTGTTCGTTTATCAAACAGTTTACTTGATTTAGCAAAAGCAAGTTATGATCCTTCTGAAATTAATTTTAAATTAATAAGAATTGATGAGCTCCTCATGGAAGCTATTTCATTTGTACAGAATAGTAACAATCGTTATAAAATTGAATTAAATTACATTCAATTACCTGAAAATGGAAATGAGATGATTATAACTGGTAATGAGTATTTATTAAAAGTTGCATTTGTTAATCTTATTGAAAATGCATGCAAATATTCTCACAACAAAACATGCTATATCAAAATAAATTTTAATGACAGAGAAATAGAATTAGATTTTATAAATTTAGGAAATAAAATATCAAGAGAAGATTTAAAATCTTTATTCAATCCTTTTTTTAGAGGGCAAAATAAATCCAATATTATTGGTCATGGTATTGGATTATATTTAACAAAAAAAATAACTGATCTTCATAATGCTAAAATAAAAGCTAAATCTGATAATAAAACTATTTTTACAATTATTCTAAGCAAATAAATATATAAAACTAAATAAGCTTTACTTAAAGATAAGTAAAGCTTATTTTTTTCTAATAATTTTCTAATATTATTCTAAAAGGTTTCTAACAAGGAAATAATTCTGCAAATCTTAGTTTTGCAACATAATTAAAATCTGGATGGAATCAGTCTCCCAATCAAAAAAACAAGTAAGCTAAACTAAATTCATTTATAAATTTTTTAAGTGATTGTTTTTGACTTACACTAAAAAATAAAAAAATGAATTCATTAAACTTTACAATACAATCCTTATTTGTTTTACTAAAAAACCTATATCATAAACAACTAATCGATTACCAAGTAATTAATTTTAATAATACCACAAACTATTCTTTTTTACATTTTTATTAATAACATGTGACTTAATTTTTACTTATAATTTTTTAAAAATCTCATCAAAAAATGATGAAATTTTAGAAAATAGAAAACTTATAGTTATTAAATAATCACATTATAAATCATAACAAACTGTCTATGAAAATCATTAACTACTTCAAAATCACAACTTCAATTGTATTATTATTTTTTATCATCATAGGATGTAAACATAAGGAAGAAGAAAACGATGATCCACAAATTAAAATTTTTAAAGATGAAATTTTATTGTCGGAAAAGAATGTTATCGAATCAAAATTAAAATATGAAAAAGTTAAAGATCAATCTTTAAAATCAGAATTAATTGTAAATGGAACTGTAAAAGTTATTCCAAATCAATTTGCACAAATTTCATCTCCATTCGCTGGTAGAATAGTTAAGTCTTTTATAAATCTTGGTCAAACAGTAAAAAAAGGAGATGCTATTTTCGAAATAAGTTCTTCTGATTTTTTTCAGGCTCAACAAGAATATTATTCAGCACAACAAGAGTTAGCACAGTCTGAATTAAACTTAAAAAGACAAAAAGATTTATATGCACATGCTGTTGGAGTAAAAAAAGAATTAGAAGAAGCGCAAACAGATTATAATTTAAAGAGAATTGCATTAAATCAATTAACTGCATCTTTAAACGTTTTTAGTTCTAAAAATAAATTAGGTCAATCTCTTATTATTCGCTCTCCTATTAATGGAAAAATAGTTCAGAACGATTTAGTTATAGGTCAATATTTAAAAGAAGATCAAGAACCTCTAGTAACAGTTGCGGAATTATCTAAAGTATGGATTTCTGCACAAGTAAAAGAAAACGACCTAGGAGTTTTAAATCAATTAAAAGATATAAAATTTACAATAAATGCATTTCCAGATCAAACATTTGATGGAAAAATTATAAATATCGGACAGTTATTAAATGAAGAAACAAGAAGTGTTGATGTAACTATTGAAACTATAAATAATCAATCAATTCTGAAACCTGGAATGTTTGTAAATGTTCAATTAAATGATGCTCCAAAAGAGGAAATTATACTTCCTACAAAAGCAATTTTTCAAGAACATGACAGTCAATATGTTTTTGTAACAACAGGAAAAAGAAAATTCAAAAAAGTAAAAATTAAAGCCGTTACTAATACTAATAATAGTGATTATGTACATATTATATCTGGATTAAAAGAAGGAGATAATGTAGTAATAGATGGAGGTATTTATTTAATGGGAGCAAAATAAAAAAACAATGAACAAATTAATAGAATTAGCAATTGTAAAGAAATGGTTATTTCTTACATTATTTGTGTTTTTGGCTCTTTTTGGATATTACTCTTGGAAACAATTATCTATTGAGGCTTATCCAGATATTGCGGATGTAACTTCTCAGGTTGTTACTCAAGTACCAGGTTTAGCATCCGAAGAAGTAGAACAGCAAATAACAATTCCAATAGAAAGAGCCTTAAATGGACTTCCTGGAATGGACATTATGCGTAGTAAAAGTACTTTTGGCTTGTCAATTATAACAATCGTTTTTAAAGATGGTGTAGAAGACTATTGGGCTAGAATGCGAATACAAGAAAGATTGAATGAAATTGATTTACCATACGAAGCTCAACCAGGGTTAGATCCACTAACATCTCCAATTGGTGAAGTTTACAGATATGTTATAGAAAGTAAAACTAAAAGCTTACGAGAATTAACAGATTTACAAAAATTTGTAATCATACCAAAATTAAAGCAAGTAACTGGTATTGCTGATGTTTCTAATTTCGGAGGAATAACAACACAATATCAAATTGAAGTAAATCCTGATAAATTAGTCCAATACAATTTATCTCTAAATGATGTAACAAATAGTATTAAAGATAATAATATAAATGCTGGAGGAAGTACATTAACTCATGGGGATTTAGGTTATGTTATTCGTGGAATAGGATTGGTAAAAGACTTACAAGATTTTGGAAAAATAGTTATAAAGTCTGAAAAAGGAACTCCAATTTTATTATCGGATATTGGAGAATTAAAATATGGAAACTTAGAACGTAAAGGAGTTTTAGGATATACAGATAGAAAAACAGAATATAGCGAAGGCATAGAAGGAATTGTATTATTATTACGTGGTCAAGACCCTTCTACAGTATTACAAGGAATACATAGTACGGTTGATGAATTGAATAATGAAATTTTACCTAAAGATGTAAAAATTCATGCTTTTTTAGACCGCACAAGTCTTGTTGATACAACATTAAATACAGTATCACACACTTTAGTAGAAGGAATAAGCTTAGTTGTTATTGTTTTAATTGTATTTTTAGGAAGCTGGCGAGGAGCTCTTTTAATTGCGATTACAATACCAATATCATTACTAATTGCTTTTATATTGATGCACTTTACTTCTATTCCAGCCAATTTACTTTCTTTAGGCGCAATTGATTTTGGAATAATCGTAGATGGATCTATTGTAATGATGGAAACTATTCTTAAAAAAAGAGAAGAAAAACCAGAAGAAGAATTAAATGAAAAAAGTATCTCCACACTTGCACAACAAGTTGCCAAACCAATCTTTTTTTCAACCTTAATAATTATAACGGCTTATTTACCTCTTTTTGCTTTTGAAAGAGTTGAGCGAAAATTATTCACTCCAATGGCATTTACAATTGGTTATGCTCTAATTGGCGCATTATCCGCAGCATTATTATTAATTCCTGGATTAGCATTTTTTGTTTATAAAAAACCTAGAAAACTATTCCATAATAAATGGCTAGAGTATCTAACATCAAAGTATTCTAAAACAATAAATAAAATTGTAAGCAAACCTAAAAAAGTTATCTTACCTCTTATATTCGTTTTAAGTTGTACATCAATATTATGTGTTACTGTCGGAAAAGATTTCTTACCAACATTAGACGAAGGTTCTATTTGGCTACAAGTTGAGTTACCTCCTGGTGTTTCTATAGAGAAATCTAGAGAAATGAGTGATTCTTTAAGAGCTCATACAATGAAATTTGATGAGATAACTTACGTAATGGTCCAAGCTGGTAGAAATGATGATGGAACAGATCCTTGGACTGCTTCTCACTTCGAAGTTTCTGTTGGAATAAAACCATATAAAGAATGGAAAAAAGGAAAAACTAAAAATGATTTAATTAAAGAATTAGCTGATGAATATGCTAAAATGCCTGGATATACTGTTGGTTTCTCTCAACCGATGATAGATGGTGTAATGGATAAAATTTCCGGAGCCCATTCAGAATTAGCTGTAAAAGTATATGGACAAAATTTTGAAGAAACTAGACATATAGCTAATGAAATTTTAGATCAATTAAAATCTGTTAAAGGTGCAGTAGATTTATCTATCGATCAAGAACCTCCTTTACCTCAACTACAAATCAATGTTAACCGAAATAAAATAGCAATGTATGGACTTAATGCTTCTGATGTTTCTGAATTGATTGAAGTTGCTGTTGGAGGAAAGGCTATTTCTCAAATTTTTGTTGATGATAAAGTTTATGATTTTACTTGCAGATACAAAGAAGACAGTAGAAATACACCTGAAAAAATAAGTCAATTAATGTTAACAAATGCTGACAATGTAAAAATTCCATTATCTCAAGTAGCAGACATCAAATTAAGTACAGGAGAAAGTACTATTACTAGAGAAATGAATAAAAGACATTTAACTATAAAACTAAATTTAAGAGACAGGGATTTAAGTTCATTTTTAGCTGAAGCAAGAAAAAAAATCGAAAAAAATATAAAATATGATCATAACCAATATTCAATTAAATGGAGTGGTCAATTCGAAAATCAAGAACGTGCATACAAAAGATTATCTTATGTTGTCCCTTTCGCAATTGTAATCATGTTTATTCTACTTTATACTGCTTTTGGAAAATTAAGAGATGCTTTATTATTAATTGGAATTGTTCCGTTAGCAATTTTTGGAGGAATGCTAGCTCTTAATGTTAGAGGAATGACACTAAATGTTTCTTCTGCTGTAGGGTTTATTGCCTTGTTTGGTGTATCCATACAAAATGGTGTAATTATGATTTCTCATATCAATCAACTCAAAAAAGAAGGTTTATCACTTATTAATGCAGTGACAATTGGAGCTAAAGACAGATTTAGACCTGTTTTAATGACTGCTACTGTAGCAATTCTAGGTTTATTTCCAGCTTCATTAGCTACAGGAATTGGATCAGACGTTCAACGTCCATTAGCTACTGTAATTGTTTATGGATTATTATTTTCAACTGTAATTACACTTTTTGCTTTACCAGCTTTGTATTACATGATTGAAAAAAAATGGGGCGATAATAAATCATTAAATTCTTAACAATTAAAAAGTAGAAACATGACAAAAAAATGGATGATAACTTTGGGTATTTTAATGTTATTTAATAGAATTTTATTTGCTCAGAAACACGATAGTATTCAATTAGATTTTTCACAGTATTTAGAAACTGTCAAACATAATAATTTAGAATATGCAGCACAAAAATTTAATGTAGATTTAGCTGAAACAGAAATCATAGGGTCAAAAGCCTTTCCAGATCCTGAATTACAATTTGCTTATTTCGATAATGGCGAATCTAAAAAACAACTTGGTGTTGGATATACTGGGGAAATTGATTGGACAATTGAATTAGGTGGAAAAAGAAAAGCTAGAGTTAATCTAGCTAAAAGTCAATATGAATTAACTAAATTAATTTTATCTGATTATTTTAAAAATCTTAAAGCAGATGCCAGTTTAATTTTCTTAGAAGCTATTTACAAAAAAGAAATTCTTAATGTAAAACAAAACTCTTATCAAATGATGAAAGAATTCGCTGCGGCTGATTCTATTCGATTTAAATTAGGAGTAATTACAGAAACAGATGCAAGACAAAGTAAACTTGAAGCATCAACTTTCGCAAATGAAATTATACAAGCTCAAACCGATTATTTATCAGCTAAAAATAAAATGAAGTTATTCATGGGAATGGATAATCAAGAAAATTCTTTAAATCCATTTGCTGAATTAAAAAACTTTCAAGAAGATTATATTGAAGATGACTTAATCAATATTGCTTTAAATAACAGAAGTGATTTAATGGTTGCAATGCAAAATAAAAATGTTAGTCAACAGCTTATAGAGCTAGCAAAAGCTAATAGAAAAATTGACCTCGGTATAAATTTAGCTATAGATCATACAACTGTTGCTAGAAATCCTGATGCATTTACTCCTCAGTTTACTCAAATAAAAGGAGGTTTAAGTATTCCTTTAAAATTTTCTAACCGATACAACAACGAATTAAAAATGGCTCAAATTCAATTCAAACAAAATGAAACTGTTATAAAACAAGTTGAGCTACAAATAAAATCTGAAGTAAAAGAAAGTATTTTACAATATGAAAACTATCGTAAACAAGCTCAACAATTTAATTTAAAAATGCTAGATGAAGCAAAATTAATTTTAGATGCAAAAAAATATAGTTACAAAAGAGGTAATTCTTCTTTATTAGAGACTTTAGATGCACAAAGATCATATAACGAAATACAAACAAATTATTTGGAAACTCTATACAATTGTGCAGTAGCAAATATTATATTAAATAAAGTAATTGGAAATTAGTAAATTCCATTCGAATTCACTTAAAAAATAATTAACTTATAATTATCTTCCAATCAAAAGAGCTTACTTTTGCACAAAGGGAAAAACAATTAAACTTATGGAAAATAACATGCTTAATCAACACCCTGCTGATATTGCAGAACAATTATCAGGGTTAGATGTAAAAAGTAGAAATATTGCTTTCTACATGCTTTCTAATGACGAAAAAGTTGAAGTTTTTTCTTATTTTGATCCTACAATTCAACAAGAAATTGTAAAAAGTTTGACTGATAAAGATTTAGCTGAAGTATTAAATAATCTTGATCCTGATGATAGAACAGAACTTTTAGAAAATTTCCCTGACGAATTAATCAAACACTTTATTAATTTATTAAACCCTGAAGAAAGAACGATTGCTCTTAATCTTATTGGATACAATGAAGATTCGATTGCTCGTCTAATGACTCCAAATTATGTACAAGTAAAAGAAAACTATACTGTAAAACAGGTTTTACATCACATAAAAAAATATGGAAAAAAAGCTGAAACATTAAATTATATCTTTATTGTTGACGGAAAAAATAGACTAATAGACGATTTAAAAATTGGAGAGATTTTATTAGCAGATGAAGAAACAAAAATGGAAGAATTAATTGATCATAATTTTGTTTCTTTAACAACAGTTACTCCTATTGAAGATGCTTTTGAAGTATTCGAAAAATATGATCGCTCTACCATTCCAATTGTAACTGAAAGTGGTGTTCTTGTTGGAATCGTAACATTTGATGACATCTTAGATCGTATGAAAATGCGAGATACAGAAGATATTCAAAAATTCGGGGGGATGGAAGAATTAGATGTTTCATATACTAAAACTCCAATTCTTGAATTAATAAAAAAACGTGCAGGTTGGTTAGTTATTTTATTTGTAGGAGAAATGTTTACAGCATCTGCAATGAGTTATTATGATGATGAAATTGCAAAAGCTATTGTCTTAGCATTATTTGTTCCTCTAATCATTTCTAGTGGAGGAAACTCTGGATCTCAAGCAGCTTCATTAATCATTCGTGCAATGGCTTTGGGAGAATTAAAGTTAAAAGATTGGTGGTATGTAATGAAAAAAGAATTCACTTCGGGATTAATTCTTGGTGGAATTCTTGGAGTTGTTGGTTTTATTCGAATAGCTATTTGGCAACAACTCGGAATTTATGATTATGGTGAATATTGGATGTATATAGCAATTACAGTTGCTTTATCATTAATTGCCATTGTTCTTTGGGGAACATTATCTGGATCATTAGTTCCATTTATACTTAGAAGAATAGGTTTTGATCCAGCTACAGCATCTTCACCATTTGTTGCTACATTGGTAGATGTTTCTGGACTTATAATATACTTTACAATTTCCGCTGCAATACTGAGTGGAAAATTATTATAAAAAAAAAACCAGCTTTAAAAGCTGGTTTTTTTTTATCTACCGATATAAGTTTTTAATATTTTCGATCTCGAAGTATGTTTTAATCGACGAATTGCTTTTTCTTTAATCTGACGAACACGTTCGCGAGTTAAGTCAAAAGTTTCTCCAATTTCTTCTAATGTCATCGGATGTTGACCATTTAATCCAAAATATAAACGAATTAAATCTGCTTCACGTGGTGTTAAAGTCTGTAAAGCTCTTTCAATTTCTACACGTAAAGATTCAATCATTAACTGAACATCTGGCGATGGAGATTCTCCAATGTTTAATACATCATATAAGTTAGAATCCTCTCCTTCTACTAAAGGTGCGTCCATAGATACGTGACGACCAGAGTTTTTCATTGACTCTTTTACATCTCCTTCAGACATGTCCAATACTTCAGAAATTTCTTCTGCAGATGGAGCACGTTCATGTTCTTGCTCTAATAAAGCGTAAGCTTTATTAATTTTATTAATAGAACCAATTTTATTTAATGGTAAACGTACAATACGAGATTGTTCCGCTAATGCTTGTAAGATAGATTGACGAATCCACCAAACAGCATAAGAAATAAATTTGAAACCACGAGTTTCATCAAAACGTTGTGCGGCTTTTATTAAACCCAAGTTACCTTCATTAATTAAATCAGGTAAACTTAACCCTTGATTTTGGTACTGTTTTGCAACAGAAACAACGAAACGTAAGTTTGCTTTTGTTAATTTCTCTAAGGCAACACGATCACCTGCTTTGATACGTTGTGCTAACTCAACTTCTTCTTCTGCCGTTATAAGATCTACTTTACCAATTTCTTGTAAATATTTATCTAACGATGCAGTTTCACGATTTGTTACCTGTTTTGTAATTTTAAGCTGTCTCATTTAACTAAAGCCTCTTATTTTATGAATTTAATATCAATGTTTTAAAAATAGATGTGTACCCCATTTATATATGTATACGTAATACAATGAAAAAAGGTTACAAAATAAGTGAAGATTTTTTTAAAATTTAGGTAAAGATAGATTATATTTAACGGTTATAATCCTTATAATAGCAATTACAGCTCCGGATATAATAAAATTACTATTACGGTCAATTCCAAAACTTTCTAAAATTAAATAAACAATTCCTCCTATAATACAAGCTGTTGCATATATTTCTTGTACAAATATTGTTGGTGTTTTATTTATTAAAATATCTCTTAAAACTCCACCAAAAACAGCTGTAAACATTCCCATCAATACAGAGATAAAATCATTTGCTCCGAGTGAATGTGCTTTTTCTAATCCTACTATTGTAAATAATGCTATTCCTAACGTGTCAAAAAACATAAAAGTCTTTCTCAATTTAGAAAAGTAATTAAAAAAAACTCCTGCTAAAATAACTCCGATAAAGACGGAAAAAATAACATTCATATCATTAATCCAAACAAGTGGATAGCTGTTCAAAAAAATATCTCGTAATGTTCCTCCACCAACGGCTGTTATAAATGCATAAAATGCAATACCAAACCAATCATGTTTTTTACGTTCATCTGCTGCTAATGCTCCAGATATTGCAAAAACTACCGTTCCGAATAATTCGAAAATGTATTGTATTTCTATCATTAATAACGTTTGAATTTCGGCAATTCTAAATTATATTTTATAGCCATTAAACGTACGAATACTATTGCTCCTCCTGAAATAAAGAAATTTATACTTCGTTCTACATTAAATTGCATCAGTATTAAATAAACTATTGCTCCAAAAAGACATGCTACAGCATAGATTTCTTTCCTAAAAAGAATCGGAACCTCATTTAGCATTGTATCACGAATTACTGATCCAAAAACAGCTGTAAACATTCCCATTACAGGGGCAATAACTGGATCAATTCCTAATTTTAAAGCTTTTTCCATTCCTACAATAGTAAATAAAGCTATTCCTAACGTATCAAAAAGCATAAAAGTTCTTCTTAATCTCAATAAAGGTTTATAAAAAATTGCAGCTAAAAGAACTCCAAGTCCTGCTGCATATAAAAGATTCACATCTTTTATCCACATAATATCAACTGAAAGTAAAATATCACGAACTGTTCCTCCTCCTATAGAAGTTAGGAAACCAATAAATCCTGCTGCAAACCAATCGTAATCAGTTTGATCATCTGTTGCTAACGCACCAGAAATACCAAAAAAAAGAGTTCCAAACAACTCAAAAAAATACTGAATCTCCATTAAATTGAAAATAAAATAATTATTATTTTTTTACAAGTCTGCAAAAGTATATAAAAGACTGAATATATACTTTCTAAATTTAAAAATAATTACACTCAAAAAAGAGTTAAAAATTTATTGAAACTATAAAACTAATTTTTATTAGTAATAATTTATTATACAATTAAGAACTAAGTTATTAAAAAAGAATCGATTTGATAAGAACATATATTCAATTTGAATTATTAATACTTTTTAAGTATATAATATAAACATAGAAAATTTATTAATTTTACGGAATGAATTTCCCTCAAAAAAATAATACTAAAAAAATATATACAATTGATGAGATTAAAGATAAAATGGCTAAATATTGTCTTTATCAAGATCGATGTCATTGGGAAGTTGAGAAAAAAATTCGTGAATATGATTTGATTCCTGAAGCTAAAAATGAAATTATTTTTAAATTAATTGATTATGGTTTTCTAAATGAAGAACGTTTTGTTTTTAGTTTTGTTAGAGGAAAAGTAAATCAGAAAATGTGGGGAAAAAATAGACTTCGACAGGAATTGAAAATGCGTAATATTGATCAAAAATTAATTGATTCTGCATTTAAAGAGGAAATTGATTCTGATAAATATTGGATAAATATCACTCGTCTTGCTGAAAAAAAATACAATAGTTTATACAGTGAACGTGATTCGTTTAAGAAAATAAATAAAATAAAATCCTTCTTAGTTTATAAAGGTTATGAATTTGATTTGATAAATGATGCGATTGAAACATTAAACATTAAATAAAAAACTTCTTTATTTATTGTACAGAATATGCGTTAGGGATTGACGTGAAAATCCTTTTTATGTAGCGTTTTAGCGAAATAAAAAGATTGTAACAAAAAGCCCGCCCGAAGTGAACGCCCAAAAAGCTTTACAACTCATCCTATTAAAAATACAATTCAGTAAACTAATTTTTCATATAGATACAACTGTGTCTAGTTTTACACTAAAACAAACACAATATGGAAAATCTTATAAAAATAATTATCTACGTTCATGCTTTTTTTGGAGGAATAGGATTAATAGCTGGAACAGCAATTATGTTTTCGAAAAAAGGGAATTTACTTCATAAGAAGTTAGGAAAAATTTTCTCTGTAGGAATGTTAATCAGCTCTGTAATTTCTTTATTTATTTGCATGTTTCCTAACCATCATAATTCATTTTTATTAATGATTGGTATTTTTACAATTTATATGATTTTAATGGGGAATAGAGTTATAAACTATAAAGAGGAAGGATATAAAAATTATTTTGATAAAATTATTTCGGGAATAATGTTAACAATTAGTGTTATTATGATTGTATTTACAATTTATCAAAAAATATTTTATGATAACTTTCCTATTTTATTATTAATATTTGGAACTCTAGGATTTTTTATGTCTTACAAGGACTTCGTATTTTATAAAAATGAAAATAGACATAAAAAATGGTTGATTTCTCATGTAGGAAGAATTGTGGGAGCCTATATAGCTTCTGTTACAGCTTTTCTTGTTGCTGGTGCAGGTTTTGGTAATAATTTCTATGCTTGGATATTACCTTCTATTATTGGGACTATTTATATTGTTTTTTGGGGAAGAAAATTAAATAAGGCTATTGCTTAAGGAGAATATTTTTAAATTTTATATGATTCTAAAATAATATCAATTTGATAAATTTTATATACTTTAAAAGGTTAAAATTATTATATTATCAATAATTCGATTAAAAAATCAGAATAATATATTTTAAAAAGTTGCTATGATAATTTATCTCTGTTTTTTTGAATAAAAAAAATGTTTAGCTTTGTATGAAGCAAATAAACACAAGCAATGTCTGATTATAAATTAATTCTGCCTTCTATGGGAGAAGGTGTAATGGAAGCTACTGTTACCAATTGGTTGAAAAATGTTGGAGATACAATAGCAGAAGACGAGTCTGTTGTAGAAATAGCAACAGATAAAGTTGATTCTGATGTTCCATCGCCAATAGCAGGAGTTTTAAAAGAAATTTTAATCCCTGTTGATGGTATAGCAAAAGTTGATGAACCGATTGCTATTTTAACTATTGAAGGTGAAGTAGAAAATGAAGTTTCAAATAATTCAGAGACAAAAGTTAGCGAAGTACAAGAAAGTAAAATTTCTGAAGCTGCTACTATTTTAAATAAAGAAATAGAATCTATAAAAACTGAATCTATCACATCTATAGAAGATAAATTTTATTCTCCTTTAGTAAAATCTATAGCAAAAGAAGAAGGTATTTCTCAAACAGAAATTGATAGTATTGTTGGAACTGGAAAAGATGGACGTGTTACAAAAGATGATATTCTAGGTTTTGTAAAAAATAGAGGAAACCAATCTTCAAGTAATATAAAAGAAGAATCTACAAGACCTGTTGAAAATAAAGTCTCAACTCCTCAAGCTGCTCCTATAACAATAGGAAATGGAGATGAAATTATAGAAATGGATAGAATGCGTAAGATTATTGCGCAAAATATGGTTCAATCTAAACAAACTGCTCCTCATGTTACTTCTTTTGTAGAAGTAGATATGACGAATATTGTTCTTTGGAGAAATAAACACAAAAATGAATTTGCAAAAAAATATGGTGAAAAGATTACATTTATGCCAATCTTTATTGAAGCTGTAACAAAAGCAATTCAAGATTTCCCAATGATAAATGTTTCTGTTGATGGAGATAAAATCATTAAAAAGAAAAATATAAATATTGGTATGGCAGCAGCTTTACCTAGTGGAAACTTAATTGTTCCTGTTATAAAAGATGCTAATCAATATAATTTAGCTGGTTTAGCTAAACAAGTGAATGATTTGGCAAATCGTTCTCGTCAAAACAAATTGAAGCCAACTGAAATACAAGGAGGAACATATACCATAACAAATATTGGTACATTTGGTAATATTTTAGGAACACCTATTATTCCTCAACCGCAAGTAGCTATTTTAGCTGTTGGTGCAATTGTGAAAAAACCTGCTGTTATTGAAACTCCACAAGGAGATATGATTGCTATTCGCCATAAAATGTATTTATCACATGCTTATGACCACAGAGTTGTAGATGGAGCATTAGGTGGTATGTTTGTAAAACGTGTAGCTGAATACCTAGAAAGTTTTGAAATAAATACACCAATATAACAACAAAATTATTTCATTAAAATCCGGCTTTAAAGTCGGATTTTTTTGTTTAGTTATATAAATAAAAAAAGAAAAATATTTTATCCTTAAGTAGGATACAATTCAATGTTTTTGCTAACTTTAACTAAATATATCATATACTATATGGCTACATTCATATCAATATTAATTCTTCTATTAATTTTTGTTATTTTAATTTCAACATTTTTTATTGTTGCAGTTTCTGATGCAAAAGTTAAAAAAAATAAAGAACAATTTATTTTCGAAAATTTACCAGATAATATTGTTCTAAAATCTGTTATACGCTATAATATTGGACGACCTCAAGGAAAATTTTTAATGATGAAATCTTTTCAAGGAAGTGGTGTACTTTATGTAAATGATAATAAAGTTATTTTTCAGGATATTTTAAATAAAGAAGACCATACTTTTGATTTAAAAACATGTAAAATTTCTTGGGTAGAAAACAAAATTAATGGAATTACAAATGCTTTCAAGATTGCTGATCACGAAATCATAATATTTTTTTACATTGATCAAGGAGGTTTTATATTCAATACAATTGAAGAGAATATTTCTACTTCTGAACTTTTTAATCGTTTAAAGGCATTAAAAAAACAACTTAAAAAAGCTGAGTAGGTAAATGAATTGTTAAACCAGCTCTGATACCACTCATGTCTTTAAAGTTATCATTATTTCTAAATTCAAAAGAATATCCTGCGTTTATTTCTAAAAGACTTAGAACTGCAAAACCTACTTTTGGTGTAACTGTCCATGGAGAGACTTCTGCACGAATAACATAAAAAGCAGAACTAATATTAGAGCTATAAGGATCTCCTGTATTATTACTGAAATTAAACATATATCCTGCTCCAACCTCTGGCATTATACGAAATTTATCTTTCATATAACCCATGTTAGCATTAGCACTAAAAGTTAGTATATTATTATTCTTTTGAACAAGAAATAAATCTGTACCCACCTTTCCAAAATTTCCATTCCAATATTCATATCCCAAATTAACTGTAAAATATTCAGTTAATTTTTGTTGTGCATTGGTAGGGATAAAAGTAAAAAGTACTAAGAATGCTACTATTTTTTTCATGCTATAAAATTAATATATTTTATAAAATATTAATGCAGATAGAAAAAATTTTAACTACAAAAATAAATAGCTACAACATTACTGTTATAGCTATTTATTATAAAGATTTTATAAATGATATTATCGACTCATTAATTCATTGTAAAACCTTTTGTATATATTCTTCCATAATAATCAGCAAATTTTATAGAAACACGTCCTTTATAATTTTTTAGAACTTTTTCTATATCTGCTTTAGAACTAACTTCTTTATCGTTTACAGATAATAATATAAAATCATCTTGTACACCAGCTTGAGCTAACTTAGCTGTATTATCATTAATTTTTACAGAAACCCCATAATTAATACCAAAACTATCTTTTTGACGCTCTGTTAAAGGTTCAAAATCTGCACCTAAAATTTCTGTTGGAGTTAAATCGGCTTTACTTCTAACTTTAGTACTTCCTTTTGCGTCTTTAAGAGTAATTGTATATGTTTTTTCTGTATTACCTCTTCTCACTTTCAATGCAACTTTATCTCCTGGTCTTTTACTACCAACAATAAATGATAAGTTAGAGAAATTTGTAATTGGTTTTCCATCTACTTCTTTGATGATATCTCCTTCTTCAATACCAGAATCTATTGCAGAACCTTTAGAAACTAATTCGGTTACTAAAACTCCACTTTCTGATTTTACATTTTTCTTGTATTGTTTATTATATTGTTTAACTGCATCATCATTTGATAAATCAAATCCCATGATACCTAAATATCCACGTTGTACAATACCGTAAGATTTAATATCTTCAACAACTTTTTTAACTAAGTTAGCAGGAACAGCAAAACCATAACCAGAATATGCTCCCGTTGGAGAAGAAATAGCCGTATTAATACCTATTAAATCTCCATTTGCATTTGTTAATGCTCCTCCTGAGTTACCAGGATTAATCGCTGCATCTGTCTGAATAAATGATTCGATTGGTGATTCAGAATTTTTACCAAGAATATTAATACTTCTTCCTTTTGCAGAAACAATACCTGCTGTTACTGTAGAAGTTAATCCAAATGGATTACCTACAGCTAAAACCCAATCACCAACATTAATAGCATCAGAATCTACAAATTTTGTAAATGGTAAACCCTTGTCATTTATTTTTAATAAAGCAATATCTGTACTTGGATCTGTACCAACTAATTCTGCGATATAACTTTTTTGATTATTTAATGTTACTTCTATTTTTGAAGCACCAGCAATAACGTGATTATTTGTTACAATGTAACCATCTTGAGAAATAATTACTCCAGATCCCATTCCTGATGGTTGATCTTGATCTGGTTGTTGCTGTTGTTGTCTTCTTTGTTGTTGCTCTGGTTGACCAAAAAAGAAATCGAATGGATCAAAAAATTGTTGTTGTTGTTGTTGTTGTCTTTGATTCGAATAATTCTTAATACTAACAACAGTATGTACTGCTTTATTTGATGCCTCTACAAAATTAGGCGCATTATAACCATAATTTCCTTTATAATCAACGAGTTCAAAATCTCCATTATTACTATTCTTAGCATTCGAGATTAAAGGACTATTTTCTTTGTTATTCACAAAATAAAAACCTCCTAAAGTTGTCATAGAACTTACTAATCCAACTAATAAATAACCTGTATATTTTTTCATCTTAATGTTTTAAGTTTTTTATTTTAAACTGATAAATCAAATTTAAGACCAAAATTTTAACATTTGAAACATGTTTAACTGATATTAACACTGAATTATAAATATTTTATAACAGTAGTAATAAGAGATAAAAAAGTTTTTAACTTTGCTATCTATATATAAAAGTATAAAAGATTGAATTTAAAATTTTATAAATATCAAGGCGCTGGAAATGACTTTGTAATGATTGATGATCGTGATGGTCAATTTCCCATTTCTACTGAACTTATCAACAAATTATGTGACCGTAATTTTGGTATAGGTGCGGATGGATTAATATTATTACAGAATGATGAGAATTCTGATTTTAGAATGGTTTATTTTAATTCTGATGGAAATGAAAGTACTATGTGTGGAAATGGTGGACGTTGTATTATACGATTTGCTAATGATTTAGATGTCGCTTCTGACAAAATGACATTTAATGCCATTGATGGAGTTCATCATGGTATCGTTGACACTGACATAATTCGTTTACAGATGATTGATGTAAATGAAGTTGAAAACCATGATAAATACTTTTTTATGAATACAGGTTCACCTCATCATGTAGAATTTGTAAAAGACATAGATCATATAGATGTTTACGAAAAAGGAAAAGAGATACGATATGGTGCTCCTTATTTTGAAAAAGGTACCAATGTAAACTTTGTAGAAATTTTACCAGATGATTCTTTAAAAATAAGAACATACGAACGTGGTGTTGAAAATGAAACATTAGCTTGTGGAACTGGAATAACAGCTGCTGCTATTTCTGCTTATGTAAAAAATATTATCAATAAGAAAGAAATTCAAGTAAAAGCTCTTGGAGGAAATTTATCTGTAAATTTTGAAGAAAATAATCATAACTTTATCAATGTTTGGTTAAACGGACCAGCTGAAAAAGTTTTTGAAGGTGTAATTGAAATTTAATTTTATGAAAAAAATTAATTTAATCATTGTATTAATCTGTTCATTCCTATTTGTTGGATGTTCATTTTTAGATGGATTTAAAGGGAATGTAACTAAAGATGGATTTATTTACATTACAAAAGGAGCTAAATTCGAACAGGTTTTAGATTCATTAAAACCATATTTAAAAGATGTAAATCTTTTTACTGAATATGCAAATAACGAAGATTATCCTGCTACTATAAAATCAGGAAAATATAAAATATTAAAATCAGATACTAATCGTGATATCATTGATCGTCTACAAGATGGTGATCAAGAAGAAGTGAAACTTAGAATTAAAAATGAACCTACTATTTATCATTTAGCTGCTTCTGTTTCTAAACAAATTGATGCGGATTCTATCCAAGTTTTAACTGCTATTCGTGATTTTGTAAAAGAACAAAACGATTCTACGTTAAATGATGAAACAGTAAAACAATATTTTATTCCAGAAACTTATTTTGTTTATTGGGGAATTACTCCAGAGAAATTTATGGATAAAATGTACAATCAGTACAAAAAAGTTTGGAATGATGAACGTTTAGCAAAAGCAAAAGCTTTAAAAATGACTCCATTACAAGTTGTTACGTTAGCATCTATTGTTCAATTAGAATCTTCTGATAACATGGATGAACAACAACGAGTTGCAAGAGCATATATGAATCGATTGGCGAAAGATATGCGATTAGAAGCTGATCCTACATCTATTTATGCTTATAAAATGGAGAATGGATGGGATCAAAAAATTCAACGTGTTTATAAAAAATGGACATGGTCTTCTAATGCTTATAATACGTATCGAAATAAAGGTTTACCTCCTGCTCCTATTTGTTTACCAAATCTAGGTGCAATAGATGCTGTATTAAATCCTGCAAATCATGATTATATTTTCTTTGTTGCTGATCCTGCTAAACCAGGTTATCATGTTTATACAAATGATTATCAAGAACATTTAAAAAACGCTGAGAAATATAAAAATTGGTTAAAAGAAAATAATATAAAATAATTGTATCTTTAAGCTAAAGAAGTTAGCATGATACAAAATAATTATACAAAAAGAGAATTCCTAAAATTACTTGGTACAGGTAGTTTAGGAATTTTTTTTATGTCATTTTATTCGTTTGATGATTTTTTTGAAGAAGATCTTATTCTATTGACAAAAAAAGATAAGAATTATGACAACTTCAGAAAGTCTTTTAATAAAAGAATTGATAAATACCCACAATATATTGCTTTGTGTAAAACTGAAAAAGGAGTACAAAAAGCGATAGCTTTAGCAACTGAAAAAAAATTAAAAATAGCTATAAGAAGTGGTGGACATAGTTTTGAGGGATTTTCTAATATAGACAATGGATTATTAATCCATCTTGGGTTAATGAATAAAATTTCGTGGCAAAAAGATAATTCTATCATTTTGCAACCTGCTTGCTTACTTCAAGATATTTATGCGAATATTTTACCACGTAAACGAGTAATTCCTGCTGGTTCATGTGGAACTGTAGGAATTGGAGGTTTAGCATTAGGTGGAGGTTATGGATTTTTTAGTCGTAAATATGGCTTAACTTGTGATAATCTTCTTCGTGTAAAGATGATTGATTATAATGGTAATATTATTGATTCTACTACTGATTCTGATTTACTTTGGGCTTGCAAAGGAGGTGGAAATGGAAATTTTGGTGTAATTACTGAAATGCATTTCAAAACTTACCAAGCTCCACCATCTTTTAGTGGTTATCGCTTAAAATTTTCTAATCTCACGAAAGATAAGTTCATTCAATTGATAAAATTATGGTTCAAATCAACAGAAAATTTACCTCGTGAAGCTTTTTCTGCTTTTGTTCTTAATGGTAAATTTCTTACTATTTTATTTACTAATTATGAATTAAATCAAGATAAATTTGAAAATTACTTTTCTGAATTAATTCCATTAGCTAATGATTATAAACCAATGAAAGATAGAAATCTTGCTGCTGCTTTAAAAAATTATTATGGTGTTAAAGAACCTATTTATTTTAAAAATGCCTCCGCTGGTTTATATAAAAATATTAAAGATATAGAAAATGGCTTAGAAGATATATTTAATCAAGTAACTTCTACAAAGGGAATTATTTATCAAATAAACACATTAGGTGGGAAAATAAATGATATTAAATCTACGGATACAGCCTATCCTCATAGAGATATTAATTACTTAAGTGAATTACAAGCATATTGGGATTTACCAAATCAAGAAGTAAAGTTTATACAAGCATTTGAGACAATACAAAATACAATTAGGAAATTAGGAAATATAAAACAATACAGAAATTATCCTGATATTAATTTCCCAGATGCTAATAAATCTTATTTTATGGATAATCTAACCAGATTACAACAATTGAAAAAGAAATATGATCCAAACAACATATTCGATTATCCACAGGTTATAAAATAAATAAAGCACTTCTAAAGAAGTGCTTTATTATTTATTTGAATATTTTTTTCATTTTAAATTTTATCCAGCTAGAAAGACCTGGTTCTATAATATCTATTCCTAAGCCAAAATTACTATCAGCAATAATATGATGATGAGCTCTGAAATTTTCAAAATCCTTTAATTTGATTTCGTGATTAGTTTGAGGTTTAAATTCTATATGTGTACTTCCTCCATTATTTGTAATATTCTTTTTACTGGAGAACGTGAAAAATTTATCTTTTATGGAAGATTCTTGTATTGTATATTTTTCACTTGTATCAATTTTTTGGTCAGTAGAAAGGTTAATTTCATACTTCTCACTATCGAAATTATGCCAAAAACTTGCATCTTTATGTATAAAATCTCTAACGTTATTTTTAGTAATATTACGATCAAAATACATTAAGAACCTTTCTTTTGTTACACGATCAGTAAAATAAGGATTTTCTATTTTAGCAACATATTTTATTCTAAACTCATTCAACTTTTTATCATCAGAAATTACATCAATTGATGTTTCTTTAAAAATATCTCTTAAATCCATTTCTGGTCGGTCTCCATTATAATTCAATGCATTATAAAAAAAAGAATTCCAACTATCTATTATTTCTCTTTTATTCGTGTTCTTAAAATATCTTCGCATATTATTTGCTCGATTATATCTAAATAACGTTTCAGCTTCTAAAGAACCTATATTTCCTTTTACATTAACAGTTACCTTTTCATCAATACAAAATTTTGGAAATTCATAAGCTGGGCGAGCTTGTAATTGTTGATTAGGTTTTATTTCTAAATAATGACAGAAATAAATAAAACTTCTATTCTCTAACCAACCAAATTCTCCACGCATTGTAGGATCTACATAATATGTTTCTCCTTTATGCTCTATTTTTACAATAACATGATTAAATGCTAATAATGATGGTAAATAATATTTTAAATAAAAGTCTGTATTATAATTAAGTAAAATAATTGAAGAATCTAAACCTAAATAGTCGAAAATAACTTTTAATAAAATAGATTTAGCTTTACAATCTCCTTGTTTATTGTTATAAGTTACATCCGATTCTTGTGGTTTATGACCACTCATTTCATCAGCATTATAAATATAATAAATATGGTTCTGAACATATTCTATTGCATATTGAATCTTATCTTCTAAATTATCTATTTCATTTAATTTTTCAACTAAATTAGGTGCAAAATCTTCTAATTTAAATTTGTTAATGACCTCATCATAATAAGGGAAGATAAAATTGGACAGTTTTTCCCAATTACTTTTTGTTGCAAAATCTATATAAGGAAAAATTTCTCTATTAGGATCTGTAGGATTTAAATAATTATGAAGTTCTTGTACAAAAGTTTCACCTGAAGGAATTATACCAACTACACTTTCTAATAAATTACCATTCTCATCTCGGAAGAAACTCTTTTTATATTCAAATTCATCATTACGGTGATTGATTAATTCGAATTTATAATTTCCATAAGCCCAATAAGAATCTGGACTTACCCAAATATATCTACTATATTCTTTACGAACAAAGTCTTTTTCTGTAAAAATTTTCTCTTTTGAGTCTTCTAAAATTAATATATCATACAAACGTAAATCTTTGATTGATATATTTATTTTCTTACTCTTATTAATAACTCCAGAACCACTTTCATTTTCATTATCTAAAACTTTTATGGTAATATCTGGTAATTTATCTATTAATTGCCCATCTCTAATTACACTAATTCGGTGAATCAAAAATGTTTCATTTTCTTCTACAATTGTATCGTATGTTGATGCTTTTTCTAAATTAGCAGGATCTGTTAATGTATAAGCTAGATGAACATATTCTATTTGTTTATCTTGAAAAGCAGAGAATTTTTTCTCTAAGAAATAACAATAATCTCTCCCTTCATCTAAAATACTTTTAGAAAAATCGTTTTCTTTCGTTAACTCAATAAGTTGTTCATCAGAAAAGCTTTTTGCCCAACTTTCAGGCTTTATTATTTTGTACAATTCGTCTTGTAACTCTTCCATCATTAATCTTATTTTTATAAAATCTAAATTACAAAAATTATCAAAATAAAAAAATGAGTAGTAATTAATTGAAATTTATAAAATTACTTTTTCAAAAATCTTCTATTAGTCCAAACTGCTATTATAAAATAAAATAAACAAACTCCCCACATTTGTATAAATATATCATTAATTTCTACCAGAGATGCTCCAGCTTGTGTTAAAGCTAAAAATCCTTTTACACCAATTGTACTTGGAAAAAATATAGCTATAATTTTTATCCATAATGGAAAAGCCAATGTTGGATATGACACTCCTCCCATCATCAAAGCTGGAATAGAAAAAACTGTAAGAAGCATTATAGGATCTTCTCTGTTTCTAAAAAAATTCATTAAACTCATCCCTAAAAATATAATAGATAAGGTTACTGGAATAAGAAAAACCATTACTTCTAAAACATTTCCTCTTTGTGGAATTGTAAAAATGTGAAAAATAACTTCTATCCCAAAAAGAAATAATAACATTGATATAATAAAATAGGGTATAGATCTACCTATAGTCATAAAAAAATAACCAAATCTACCTTTAGCTATTTCGAAATTTTTAGAGAACGTATTGTTCTCTCTCATTGTACCGTACAAAACTCCCATTCCTGTTAATTGTAAAGTTTGCATTGCGATTATAATCACTAAAGGGATTACAAATGTTGCATAGCCTTCATCTAGATTATACAAAGAAGTAGAAATAATATTAAAAGGTTTTGAAGAAGCTTGAGCTTCTTTCATTGGTACTCCACTCATCATCGTCTGTTGTAGTTGTAATTGAGATGTGTAAGCCATTAAAGAATTAGATACAGCTTGTAATGTTTTATCATAATACAACATATATGATGCATCACAATAGATTGCAATAGTTGGATTATTCCCTGGTTTTTGTAAATCTTTTGAAAAGTTTTTAGGAATCATTATAATTCCATTTATTTTATTTTCTTCAAATAGTTTTTTAGCATCTTCTAAACTCGTCACTTCATATATTAAATCCAATGATTCTGTATCATTCAACATACGTTTAACTTCATGAGAAATTGTAGTTTGATCATTATCTACATAAGCTATAGGTAATTTTGTAAAGACTTCGGGACTATAAACAAATGTGTAAAAAAAATAAACTGCAATAACACACCCAATATAAATCTCTATTGAAGCTGAATCTTTAAATAATAATTGTTTTTCCTTTTTAGCTGTTTCTATAATTAAAGAAAGAGAGCTAATAATTTTTTTAAACATCATAATGTCCTTTCTTTAATTTTTTATGATATAATGGTATACCTATAACACCGAATAAAGAGAATACTGCAAAAATTATAAGATATATTTTTTGAGCATTACTAAAAATAACTCCTCGAACACCATAATCTACCATAAAACGCATGTATGAAGTATATGGGAATATATAACATAAGTATTGTATAAATTGATTCATCCCTAAAGCAGGAAAAGTATATCCTGCAAAAGAAAAAGCAAGTGCTGTATAATCCCCTCCAATAGTTAGAGCCGTTCTAAAACTAGTTGTTATAGAAACAATGAATAATGCTATACTATGACAGATTAAAATAAGAACAAAAAATAATATATTAACTCCTATAAAACTTCCTCTGAATGGTGTCCCTATTTTATAAAACAACAAACAGTTCATTAAAAATCCAAATGAAAAAAAGATGATTGTATACGGTAAAATTTTTCCTATAATAGCTATGTATATATTTCCTCCAGCTTGGTTCAATAATTCTAAACCTCTATTTTGTTTTAATACTAAACCAAATGTATAAATAGACATAATCATTGCCATTATTTGCAATGCCATTGGTATAAAAGCTATACTCAAATAATAACTATAGCTTGTGTAAGGATTATATAAAATGTGTATGTCTGCATTAATTGGTAATATAGAAGACATAGCTTCAGCAGATGATAAACCTTTTTGCTCTAATGTTTGTAGTACTATACCAGCCATAAAAGTTTGGGCAACTGTCTGAAAACTCTTAAAAATAATTGCACCTGAAAGAAGATATTGTCCATTATATGAGCAATATAAACTAGTATAATTTCCTTTTTCTATATTCCGTTGAAAATTTTTTGGTATTATTATAAAAGCGAATGAATCATTTCTTCTCACAGAACTCTCTCCTTCTAGTTCATTATTTACATTCTTTAAATCTATTGTAGATGTAGCATTAAGCATCATCCCTAGTTGTCTTGAGAATGGTGTTTTATCTTGATCAAGAATTGCTACTGGCAGTTTTGTAGGAACTCCTTTTTCCATTAAAGATCCATAAAAAGCAAAAATGAATATAGGAATACCAAATAAAACAACTAAAAGACGAGGAGTACTAAATATATGAGACCACTCTCCTAAAAATATTTTTAAAATTTTTTTTATCACAATTTATATTATAATCCCACTTTTATTTCAAATCAGCTTCATCTACCAGAGCACTCATTCCTGGTCTTAAACCTTCAATTTTTTGAACTGGATAAGCTTTAATCAAGAATGTTCTCGTATCAAAATCTCCTTGTGTTTTTGTTGCATTCCATGTTGCATAATCTCCTTGAGCTGCTACATATTTAACTTGTAATTGAACTTTTTTATTCTCTAAACCTGGTATAATAGCAAAAAATTTAGTTCCCATTTTAAACTTTGACAATAATGTCTCTTTTATATTAAAAAATACCCAAACATCATTAATATCAATTAAATTTATAATAGGATATCCCATATTTACAAGTTCACCATTATTAGGCATAATTGTTAAAACCTCTCCTTTACGTGGTGCTTTAACTTGTCCTTCATTTCTAATTATAGTTACAGTATTTATAGCATCTTGTGCTTGATTAACTTGCGCTTTAGTTACCTTTTTATCCTCAACACGCGCTCCTATCTTAACCATATCATAGTTCGCTTTAGATACATTTTCTGAATTTATTGCAACTTGATATTGCGTATAGGCTTCATCTCTTTTCTGAGCTGGAATAACTTTATCTTTATATAAATTATCTAAACGAGTATATGTTTTATAGGCTAATTCTTTAGCAGACTTAGCTTGTTGCCATACATTATAAGTTGCTAATATTTCTTGAGAACGAGAACCATTATCAATTTTTTCATTAACTGCTTCTGCAGCTACTTTTACAGATTTAGCTTGCTCTAATTGAGAATCTATTTCTGGTGTACTAATAATTGCTAACAACTGATCTGCTTCAACAACATCACCTTCTTCAACTAAAATTTTATCTATTCTACCTGGTATTTTCGAGGCAACATTTATTTGTTTAGCTTCAACTTGTCCTTGTAAATATGATATAGAAGGAGCTTTCATATACCAAAGTGATACACCTAAAATAACTAGGATTATAAAAACACCTAGTAAAGCATTAATAATTTTATTTTTCATAGGTTATATTAATTTGTATAATTTAAAAATTCTTTACTGAGTCCACTAAATTCTAACAAGTTAGCAAAAGAAACAGTGTAAGCATATTGTGAACTAAGAATTAGTAAACGAATAACTGATAAGTTATTTTCTGCATCAATAACATCTGTAGATGTAGCTAAACCTTCTGAAAAAGCCTTACTACGAACTCTAATTACTTCTGAAGCTAATTTTTCTTGTACTTTCAAATTCTCAATCTCTTCTTGACTTTTCTGAATTTCAAAATATAAGTTTTCCACTAAAGTAATAACATCTTTTTTTGCCTTAGCTTCTAAGAAATCTATACTTTCTCTTGTAGTAATAGCAGCTTTTAGTTCATTCTTATTTTTAAAACCATCAAATAAATTGTAAGTAACTCCTATTCCTACAGCCCAAGGTCTCTCTCTAGAAGAATCTAAAACTCCTAAACCTATTGGATTATTATGTAATAAAATTGTTTGACCGAAGGCTGCTACAGTAGGATAATAGATTGATTTTTTAGCTTTAACTCCTTGATCAGCTAAATCTTTTTGCAATATAATCTTCTGTAATTCAGGATAATTATTAATTGCCGATTGTTTATAAAATTCTAAAGAATTCAAATCTATAATTTCAAAAAAATCAGAAGTTAAATTATCTTTTATATCATCTGTAGCTAGCGTATTTGCTAAAGCTGATCTAGCTATTTTTATAGCTTTTTCTGCTGCTAAAACTTCTCTATTAGATTCTGAAACAGCTACATCTGCAACTAATTTTTCTACTGGAGCAATAATTCCGTTTTCTTCTAATTTAGTGGCGTTATATAAGTGTTTTTTCATTCCATCTAAAACTTGTTTACGAACAATTAAAGCCTCATCCGCTAGCTTTACTTGAAAATAACGTTGTGTCAGTTCCGATATCAGATGATTTTCTGTTCCTATAATAGTTTTAGCTGAAATTTCAGTTTCAATTTCACCAACTTTAACAGCTGCATTGATTTTCCCTCCTGTAAAAATTGGCCAAACAGCATTAAATCCTGCAAAAGCCATTTCTTTTTTAGCAATAGGAATACTCCAGTTTCCTAATATACTTGGATTCGGTAAATTTAAAAAATTAGCTAATCCATTTCGAGCATTATTAAAACCTTCTTTTAAACTTCGATCAAAAACAATACCTGTTGCATATGCATTTAATGAGGGATAACGTAGACCTTTTATAGATTTTGTGATATATTGTTGTGTTTCATTCTGCTTATAAACAACCTTTAATGAATTATTATCATGATACATTCTCTCATATGCATCAGTAAACGATAATGTTTGGGCATTCAATTGTTGAAACAGACTAATTACAATACAAAATCCTATCTTAATGTGGTTTGGTTGGTTGAACATTTTGATATAATTTATATTTTATTAAGCATTTAAATAAAATTGCCTTAAATGAATTTTATTTACTATTATTCATTACTATTTTAATCAAAATTTAAAAAAAATAGCTATGAATAACTTACAAGCAATTTACGACTTATTTTCTAATAGTATTAAGAAATATTTAAGAATAAAAAAACAATATTTATTATTGATTGTAACAATATATTTTTAGTTATTAAACTTATAATAATTTATATAAAAAATAAAGCTTAGTAAATACTAAGCTTTATTTTTTATATACATAACGAGATATTTTTAGTTAAAATTTATAGCGTACATTGAAAATGAAATATCTTCCTAATACATTTTTTGTAGAAGTATAAATACTATTGTTATTAACACCGTTACTAACAATTACGTTGTTACCTAAAAGATTACCACCTATTACAGTTAAATAGGTTTTTCTAGCAACATTGTATCGAACAGATGCATTCCATTCTTTAGCATTATTTAATTTTTCGTTGTTACGATATTGCATACGATAAGAAAAATCAGATTGTAATAATAATTTACTTGTTACAGACCAAGCTGCATCTGCATAGGGTTTCCAAGTTTTAAAATTTTGTGTAACAAGAGATTTATATTCGTTAAGACTTAAATTTAATCCAGCTTTTAATTCAAACTTTTTATTAAAAGTAAATTTATTTTCTAAGTTATACGTTTGACTAAAACTTTTATTATTTACGTTTTCTGTATTTTCATTTACAAGTACATCATTTTCAAACCTTCTGTTTGTAGCAATTGTATAATAATTTGATGTTGATATATTTCCATTTAATCGAAGATTATACCATTTTACAAATCTTTTTTCTACCATCATATTTCCCGAATAAGACCTTTGCTTATTATCAGAATTAATTAATGAATTAAATTGATAAGGAGGTTTAATTCCTGTTACAGTTCCAGAATTATCTGTAATATAATTCAGATTCATGATAGATTGAGTTTGTATACTATTTTCTTGTTCTGTATAACCTAAGCTAGCAAAAAAACTAAAGAAAGAAAATGCATTAAAATGTTGAAAGTTTAATGATCCATTATGAGTTAAAGCTTGTCTTAAATCACGATTTCCATAAAAAATAGATTGATAACTCTGAATGCTATAAGAATCATTTAAATCTTTCGTGTAAGGAAAACTATAATTTTGTTTGTAACTAGCATAAATATTTGTTGCATTACTGAATTTATACTGAATGTTTACGTGAGGTAAAACTTTTGTTTGATTCTTCTTCGTTTCAGAACCATCATAAAATTTAGTTGTTTGATCAAAATAAGATAAACCAGCACCTAAATCTGCTTGTAAGCTTCCTATTTTTTTTGTCAATGTAGCATCAATAAAAGTTTCATTATAATTGAAATCTGTATCAGAAATTAATTTATCATTGGTTAATAATTTTCTATAATCATAAATTGAATTATCAAAATTCTGAATACTGAAACTAGTTCCTGCTTTTAATTTTAAGTTTGAAGTATTTGTCAGCAAATAATTAAAAATCGTATAAAATTGAATCGTATTAAACGTATATTTTTGATTTTGGTTGATATTATACTGATTATTAACTTCACTTAAATTCTCGAAAATTGAAAAAGAAGAAAATGGATTAGAATCAGAAAAAATAGAATAATCTGGCGTGTCTTTTTGATATTGATGACGCAAATAAAATCCGATGTTATGATCTCTACCAACTTTTTTTATGTAGGATAATGTTTGAGAAAATGAATAGTTTTTTTGATCCGAAGAAATTGTTCTAAAACTGTTTTGTTCTCCATTATAAAAACTATTTACAGATTGTTCGTTGTCACTATCTAGATAATTAAAATTTAAACGGTATTTTATTTGACCTTTATCATTCGGATTGTAATCTAAACGTAAACGAGCCATTCCCATCATTGTATTATTCCTATTGTTTTCTTCATCTACCGTTGTATAAGTAGGGTCAACATTGTAATAAAGATTTTCTACACGAGAGTTATAACGAATGTTATTTGTGTTTATTAATCCGAAACCAGAAACACGTAATTTTTTATTAGGTTCTGCTCCAAAATGTACTGCTCCATTATAGCTGTTCATCATTGGAGCATCAGTTTTTGTAAAAATATTTAAATTATCATTTGTGCGAAGCGAATAGATACTTCCTTCAGCATTAAATTCAGAATATCCTCCAAAAAAACTTACATAATCATCTTGATCAAAAACTTGTTTTCCGAATGTATTAAAATCATTGATGATTGTTGCATCTGTTTTTTCAGAAAAATAAAAAACTTTTGCTTGTGCATCTGTATGTTTATCTGCATCTCCACCAAGAGTTACATTACCAAATGCAAGACGTTTCATATCATCTTTTAATTCAATATTTAACGAAAATTGTTCATCATCTTCTTGTAAAGATGAGGCAAAAGGATTTGATTTGAATTTTGTATTCAGTTGTATTTTAGATACTGCATCTGAAGGTAAATTTTTGTTCAAAAGTTTTTCATTTCCTCCCAATACTTCTCGTCCACCAACAGTTACCTGAGACATTTGTTTTCCTTTGTAAAAAACTTTACCATTCTGAACTTCAATTCCAGGTAATTTTTTTAAAATATCTTCTAAAACTTCTTCATTACCTACCTTAAAAGAATCTGCATCATATTCAATCGTATCTCCTTTTACTTTGATTGCTTGCTGTGCCTTAACAATTGTTTCTTGTAAAGAAATTTGTTGACCTTTTAGCAATTTTATTTTTCGATTAACATTTTCCTTTAAGTCAATATTTTCTAAATAGTTCTCAAATCCTGCTTGTTCAACTTCGATATCATATTTTTTACCACAAGGTAATTTAAACTCGAATTCACCAACATTATTTGTAAAAACAAAACCTTGACCTTCATTTTTATCATCAAAAATAGATACTGAAGCATCTGTTACTGGAATTCCGTTTTCGTCTACAATACTTCCTTTTAACTTACATTCTTGTGCAAAGGAAAATTGAGAAATACCAATCAAAAAAATAGGGTAGAAAAATTTCTTCATATAGTGTTAATTATAAAAATAAAACTGATTATTTAGTATCAACACTACTATTTGACATTTCTTGAAACTTTTTTTGCATTTCTTTCATTATTTTCATGAATTCTTCTGTTGTAACAACTTGTCCTTTTGTTGGCAAAGTAACTTTTAACTCTTTATCTGAAATATTTAATTCTTTTAATGTAATAATCATATGTGCATTATTCATTTCAAACTCTGCTTTTACAATAAATCCTGGCAATCCAGCAAGTCCATTAGGTCCATCTTTTAAAGGAATAGCCGGAGCAAACCAAGCGGTCACAGGAATAGAATCCATCATAACACCCTCTGCCTTTGTTGCTTGATAACCTGCTATTTCTGTTTTTTCACGAGATATTTTCCATTTATAATCTGGAATAGCATCTTTTATTAAAAAATTTTTCCCCATCATATCAACTTCTTTATATGATGTAGGTGGGGTAACTGTAAAATCTTTGTAAGTAGGTTTGCTATCAAATGAAGCCATTTGTTGAGCAATCATACCGCCTTGAGATTGTGCATTTCCTACTTTTTGTTCTAAAGTATAAGTAGACATTTTTCCATTACTCTTAAAAAAATAATTTATAAAAATTCCTGCATCAATTTCAGCTTTCAGCATTGGACCTACTTGTGCTCTTACTTGTGCTGGAATTGTTGTCATTAATTTTTCATAATCAAATTTTACTTCAGTAATATAAGTAGCATCTATGTTTTGTGTTTTACCATCTTGTGCAAAAGAAATAGTTGTTGTGATAATTCCTAAAGCAAAAGTTAGAATTGTTTTTTTCATATATCAATGTTTTATATAATTAGTATAGTATATTGATATAATGTTACATAGAAAAATAAAAAATAATTTTTAGTATATACTTTATTTAAAAACAAAAAGCCTAAGTAATAAAATACTAAGACTTCTTGCATAAATAATTAACTAAAAAACTTCCTCTTTTTTTATTATTTATAATATATAACAACTACTAATGTTTATTAATACCTGATGTGGCTGCTTTTTGAAGTGCCCATGCAACCAAATTTAAATCCATAGCAGAATTGAAAACAAATACATTTCCTGCTGTTCCCGAATTCCAATAACCAAAAGATTTAGCTATAGGAAAACCTGTTGTCTGATTATAAACTGCTGCCCATCCTGTTGTTGATGTATTTGTATCCCATGCAGCTGCTACAGAATCACCTACATAAGCAAAATTATAATGGTCATCATACCAAAGTATAGAATGTTCTGGATTTATACTATTATTAGAATATTGATTGTTTGCAGAAGCTATTTGCGTCGCAGTCGAAGGTAAATTTCTAACAAATACACTTCCACTATTATCTTCTCCCCAATATTTTGAAGACAAATTACCAAAAGGTCCATTAATTATTGGATCATTAGGATTATTATTTATTTGATAATCATTTTGACTACTATTTCCTCCTCTATCATAAGCAACTGGAGGATTAGTTGTTCCATAAATTCCTTGCAATAAAATATTCGTCTGTGCTGCTGTATTATCTGACGATCCATAAATTACAACACCTCCCTTTGCAATGTAATTATTAAGAGCTGTAGTAATATTAGAATTTGGGTTAGCTCCATATGAATAATATAAAATAATATCTGGCTTCTCTCCACTACCATTTAAACTACTTGCTGCTGCATTGACATCTGTTTGAGACCATAATTGATTTAATTTTATAATTTTAACTTTTCCATTTACGCCAAAAGAACTAGAATTAAATGCAGATTTTCGATATACATTGTTCCATGAATAATCACTAGTTCCAATAATAGCATAAGTCATCGCAGGTAAAGTTAATGGTATATTAACACTACATGTTGCATTGCCATCAACAGTATTTGAAACAATATTAACATCAAAACTAGAATTTACAGTAGGTGTTCCAGTTCCTATTAATGTAATAGTCTGTGTCCCTGTAGTTGTAAAAGTTCCTGAAGCAGAAAAACCAACTCCATTAATAAGATTTGTATTAATATCATAAGAACCTAATGAGCTAACATTAACATTCATAGATATTGTATTATTAGAACTTAAAGCTGTACCTTTAACATATGTTCCATTAACGATAGCTGAAGAACAATTTAAAGAATAGTTGGATATATCTGCTTTTACTTGAACAGAAATACTACATTTTGATTGAGAACTTTCTTGAGAAGAAGTTATATCAAAATTGTCTTGTTGAACTCCAATTGGTGTACCTTGTGCAGATAATTTAACAATTTGTTTACCAGTAGTAACAAATGTTCCCTGACCTACAAATGAATAACCATTATTAGAAGAAGAATTAGCCATTATTTGGTAATTACCAGGTTTTGTTACATTAACAGAAATTTGAATATAGTTAGTTCCATCGACCTCTTTTCCTCTAACATAATTTCCTTTTAATTCTGATAAATTACAATCAAAAGTAATTTTTGCATTACCTAAATTTCCACAAAGACTTTTCCATTCTTCTTCATCAAAATTCCAATAATTATAACAATTCTCTGAAGTATTAAAAATCATTAAACTATTATCAAATTTATTTAAACGAATAGAACTATTTGTAGGATAATCAGAATAAGTTAATTTATCTCGTTCTGAAGTTGTATAACGTTGAATTATTATTCCTGAGTAATTATCTGGATCATTTGAACTATTTGGATCATTACGTTCAGAAACATGTAAATTACTATTAGGATTTGGTGTATTTGTATTAATACCTACTTGACTAAATAGAAAACTAGAAATTAATAGGAATGGTAAAAAGAGATTTAATTTCATAAATTGCATTAATTTTGCGTTAATAATTTTACAAAATTACACCTAAACATAATTGATCTACTTACTATTTACGAGGCTTTGCAATGAAATATATAAAAGTATTAAAACTTTTTTTTTCTCAAATTTTAAATATTAAAATATTAATATTTAACTACTTAATTCAATGAAAAATGAAATATTATTAAGAAAAAAAATTATAATGGAAAAAACTAAATCTCATATATTGAATTTAGAGAAAAGAATATTAAAAGTTTATGATATTACTGTTAGTACAATTTTAATTCTTTTTTCTTCTATCTTTTTTATAATTTTTAATGACATTATAATGGGGTATTATTGTTTAATAGGATCTCTATTTCCTATTACTTCTCTTATCCTTGTTTATTTATTATCTATTAAAACTATAAATAAAATTATACATTTTCATTTAATCATAGGTCCTATTTATTTATCATTTCCGGTAGTATATTTTTGGAGTTATTCAATAATGAATTTATGCTGGTATATCCCAATTCCTTTTATTGTATATATTTTCTTCAAAAAAAATACATTTATAAAATATATGATTTATTTAATAATTGTAATTGGAATAACGTTTTTTATAGCAAATGATTTTAATTATTACTCTATATCATCCTATAAAATGCTTAGATATACAGATCTTCTTGTCATAGGTTCTAATATTTTGACAATGTGTATTTTTCTTCATTATAAAGATAGATTAAGAAAAATACAGATTGTATATGACAAAAAAAGACTTTCTATTAAAAATAGAATTATAACAAATGAAAATAATATTTCTAGTACTATTTCTTTATTTACAAAAATTGATGCTCTTATGATTGAGAAAGAGTTTTTCACTAACCCAAAATTTAGCATTTCTCAATTAAGTATTGAAGTAGGAGCTAATAATAATTATATCTCACAATCAATAAGATACCATGGATATTTAAATTTCAATCATTATGTTAACCATTATAGAATTAATAATGTAAAAAAATTAATAAAAGAAAATGATATGAGTAAAATTAAATTATTCTATATATACAGTAAAGCGGGATTTAATAATCAATCTACTTTTAATAAAGTTTTTAAAGATTTTGAAGGTATTACACCATCTGAATATATCGATTTTATTCAAAAAAATAAATTATAACATATTTATTGTGTAGAAGAAAAGCCTCAATATTAAATAAATACTAAGGCTTTTTTTGATGATAAATTATATTTTTATAATAAATAAGTAGAAACGTTTCCTCCTTTCTCTACAAAATTTTCTTTTAGTTTTTCGAATTTTTCTTCGTCAATTGCTTTTGTAGAACCTTCTAAAATATAAGTTGCATAACCTAATCTTAATGCATCTTCAGCTGTATGATAAACACAAACATCTGCAGCTAGACCACAGATATAAACACTTGTTACATTATGATCTTTTAAATAACCATGAAGCCCTGTCGGATTCTTCTTATTCACATCATAAAACCCACTGTAAGAATCAATTTTAGGATTCATTCCTTTGCGAATAATAGCACTAATTCTATTTTGATTTAAATTTTTATGTAATTCTGCTCCTCTTGTTCCTTGAATACAATGGTCTGGCCATAAAACTTGTACAGTTTTATCATGGTCATCTAATACAATTACATCAAAAGGCTTTTTACCTTCATGTTGACTTGCAAAACTTTCATGTTTTGCTGGATGCCAATCTTGTGTAGCTACAACGATATCAAATTTTTCCTGTAATTGATTAATACGATCTATTAATGTATCTCCATCTTTTACAGCTAAAGAACCTCCTGGTAAAAAATCATTTTGTAGGTCAACGATGATTAAAGCTTTCATAAATTTATTATTTTATTTCTTTAATTAAATATAAGCTTTAATAGAATTAGTTTTAAAATTTTTATCTCAAATTTAACTAAAATGTAAAAATTTCTTAATCTTTTCTATCTACTCCTTCAGAACGCATTTGTTTAAATTGCTTAAATTGACTTTCAGAAATATTTTTAAACTCTTCGTCAGTAATTACATTTTTTTCTTTCGGTTTTTGAATTGGTTTCAAGGAAGGATCTTCTTTTACTTCAATAGCTTTTATTGATGTATTTTCTTTTAACTTACTTTTAGAATTGGTTGTTTGTACTTCTAATATTAATCCTGGTAAACCACTATACATTGCTGGTCCATTTTTTACTGGAATACTTGGTGCATACCAAGCTGTAACTATATTTCCACTATCTGTAGTTGAAGTTGCTTTCTTTACATCAAAACCTAGAATCTTTTTTGTCTCTCGAGATATTTTCCATTGATAATCTTTTAATTGATCTTTTATAGTGTATTCTTTATTGAACATAGAAACACTTGTTAAATACTGATTTGTGGAAAGATCTTTAAACAATCCATTACCTACACCACTAAAACTTATACTAAATGAAGCACCACTAGATTGACTATTACTAATTTTTTCTTCTTTCTTGTAATATGACTGATTATCATATATTGTTAGTAAATAATCTTTAGGATCTGTTAGATTCTTTAACATATTATCCTTAAAATTTTCTGGTAACTTAGAAGTATTATTCGATTGAATAGATACTTTTAATGCTTCTTCATCTATATGAGTTATTTCTTGGTATTTTACTTCTAATTTCTGAGCAGAAATTGTAGTTGATATTAAAGTAAAAAATAAAGGTAATGTGCTAAATATTTTCATGTTAATTAATTTAAAATGAAAATAGTAAAATATTCAATATGTTGGTGATAAGTTTTATTTTTTTTATAAAAAAATGCAATAAGGATTGAAGCGGCATCCCTTTATAATTGATTAGCAAAAACTATAAAATCAATTATAAAAGATACAGCGAGAAAGCGTGACCGAAGGGATTGCCCAAATTATTAGATGACTTATTATTTTAAATCGTTGAAATATTTTCGCTTTTTCAAGAAATATTGAATTGGTAATAATGCCGTAGTTGAATAATTTTTGTCTTGATGTTTTCGCCTTTTCTTATACATTTTTGATAATCCTTTATAAAAATGCATATGCGATATAAAAACTGCCCACAAATGAGGAAATCCTTGTGAAGGAAGAAAAGCCATTGCTGCAATACCATCTAATGACAAGCGTGTGAAAATAGTTGGAAATAATTTATTTTTTGGTAAATTTTTCAATAACATCCACAAGCTATTTCTATAGTTTAAATACCATTTTTTTGGATTAGATTTATCTAAAGTTGCTCCACCCAAATGATAAACGGTAGAGTCGCCACAATAATAAATTTTTCGACCAGCATTATTTAATCGCCAACATAAATCTATCTCTTCCATGTGAGCAAAAAAGTCTTCATCGAAACCTTTTTGTTCAAAAAAATCTTTACTTCTGATAAAAAAACATGCTCCTGTTGCCCAAAATATTTGAGTTGTATCGTTGTATTGACCTTTATCTTCCTCTAAAGTAGAAAAAACACGTCCTCGGCAATAAGGATAACCATATTGGTCTATTAATCCACCACCTGCACCTGCATATTCAAAATAAGATTTATTTTTAAAATCTAATAATTTTGGTTGCACTGCTGCAATATCTGGACGACTATCTAATAAAGAAATTATAGGTTCTATCCAATTTTCTGTAACCTCAACATCAGAATTTAATAAACAGAAATATTCAGCATCAATTTCTTTTAAACCTTCATTATATCCTTTTGCAAAACCATAATTCCCTTTATTTTGAATTATTTTTACCTCAGGGTATTGAGTTGTTAACAATTCTACAGAACCATCAGTTGATGCATTATCAATAACATAGATCTCAACATTTTTTGAATTGTTGATAACTGAAGGTAAAAATTGAGGAAGTAGTTTTTCTCCGTTCCAATTAAGGATTACAATAGCTATTCTCATCTTATAAATCGGCATATTTCCAACGTTTATGACTCCAAAGCCAATTGTCTGGATGTTCTTTGATTGTTTCTTCTAAATGATTAAAAAATTGATGGACAATTTCATTCTCAGTAAATTTTTCTCCTTCTGGTTGTAAACGAACAAATGTTGTGTGGTAATATCCTCGTTTTATTTTCTCAGTTTTACAGTAAACAACCCCCATTTCTTTTCTTTGAGCTATTTTGTCGAAGCCATTAAAAACGGGAGTTCTTTGATTTAGGAAATCAATGAAATAATGAACCGCTGATTGTTTAGGGCTTTGGTCAGCAACAAAAAGATAAGTAGATTCACCATCATTTGGCGTTTTCATCATAAAACGAAGAACATCTTTCATATCAATCGCTTTTGTTCCAAAACGTGCACGCATGTCATTAATTTTATCATCCCAAAATGGATTTTTAATTTTATGATATACAGCAATAGTATTTTTTGTAGACAAATGTCTTGCTGTACCTATAAACCATTCCCAATTAAAGATGTGTCCACACATCATCATTGTATTTCTTTTCTCTGATTTTATCTGGTTAAAAACCTCTAAATTGGAATAAGTTAATCTTCTGTCTAATTCTTCTTGTGAAATTGAAAAACTTTTTAATGTTTCTACTAAATAATCACAAAAATTAGCATAGAATTTTTTGTGAATATCTATAATCTCTTTCTCTGATTTTTCAGGAAATGATTTTTTAAGATTTGTGCGTATTACATTTCTTCTATAACCGATTACTCTATACAACAGAAAAAACAAAAAGTCTGAAAATAGATACAGTACAGATAATGGTAAACGTGAAATTTGGTAGATAAAGAAATAAAATATAGTATTCATTTAATTCTTAAATAAGAAACAAATTTACAAATTATAATTTTGTTGTAGCTTGCCAAATGGCATCTTTTGGAACTGGAGCAATAATTGTTATTTCTTCTTTCTTTACGGGATGCTCAAAAGTTATACGATAAGCATGCAAAGAAATACTTCCATCAGGATTAGAACGTTTTGCACCGTACTTTAAATCTCCTTTTATTGGTGAACCAACAGATGATAACTGAGCACGAATTTGATGAGAACGTCCTGTAAACAGTTTAACTTCTACGTAATGAAAAGAATCTAATGCACCTAAATATGTATATTCTAAAATTGCTTTTTTAGCATCTCCTGTTGGTTTAGGATAAACTGTTGTTTTATTATTTTTTGGATTCTTTTTAAGGTAATGTTCCAAACGCTCAAAATTATGAGGTGGTTTATTTTGTACAATTGCGCGATAAACTTTATCAATGTTTCTTTTTTGAAACATTTCGTTCATACGAGTTAATGCTTTGGATGTTTTTGCAAAAATTAAAACTCCAGAAGTTGGTCTATCCAAACGATGAACTAAACCTAAGAAAACATTTCCTGGTTTATTATCACGTTTTTTTATATAGCTCTTTAAACTATCGATAAGAGGAATATCTCCTGTTTCATCTCCTTGAGCTAGTTCTCCTGCTTTTTTATTAATAATTAGAAGATGATTATCTTCAAATAAAATTTCTGGATTCATTGATAAATTTTAAGTTAAGTAATAAGTTTTAATGAGATATTACTCTCATTAAAAGCTTATTACTTATCAGTATTTTTTAATATTGTTCGTTACTATTCGGGAAATCATTAGATTTTACATCAGCAACATATTGCTCAACAGCACCTACAATTTCATCTTCTAAATTTAGATATCTACGTACAAACTTAGGTTTAAAATCATTATTTAGTCCTAGCATATCATGTATTACTAAAACTTGTCCATCACATCCATTTCCTGCTCCAATTCCGATTGTTGGAATAGATACAGAAGCTGTAACTTTAGCAGCTAAATCTGCAGGAATTTTTTCCATTACAAAAGAAAAACATCCTAATTCTTCCAATAATTTTGCATCATCCATTAATTTTTGAGCTTCAGCATCATCTTTTGCACGAACTTTATAAGAACCAAATTGATTGATTGATTGTGGTGTTAAACCCAAATGTCCCATTACAGGAATACCTGCATTTACAATACTACGAATAGATTCTTCTATCTCTTTTCCTCCTTCTAATTTTAGGGCATGTGCACCTGTTTCTTTCATTACTCTAACAGCAGAATCCAATGCTTTCTTAGGATCAGATTGATAAGTACCAAATGGTAAATCTACAACAACCAAAGCACGTTTTGCTCCACGTACAACACATTGTGCATGATAAATCATTTGATCTAAAGTAATAGGCAATGTAGTTTCATAACCAGACATTACATTTGCCGCAGAATCACCCACCAAAATTGTATCTAATCCTGCTTTATCAGCCAATGTTGCCATTGTAAAATCATAAGCAGTTAACATAGATATTCTCTCCCCATCAAACTTCATTTTGCGTAAAGTTTCTGTGGTAATTCTTTTTATTTCTTTATTTACAGACATTATACTAAAAATTGATTTTTGGTAAAGTTAAATTTTTAATTTTTAGAAAGAATAGATTTTTAAGAGAAAAATATTCATAACCGTATAATTAAAGATTTACTAAAAATTATAATCATTTTATCTATTGAAAATCAAAAAGAAATAAAAAAGCCTCAAATAAGATGATTTGAGGCTTTTTACTATTCATTTAGAAAATATATTCTATTATTTCATTTGGAATAATGGTCTACTTGACATAAACTCATTTACACGATCAGCAATCAAATCAATTACTGTTTCGTTATCAATGTTTGTTAATACCTCATCAATAAAATCTGCAACAGTTTGCATATCCTCTTCTACTAAACCACGTGTTGTGATAGCAGCAGTACCTAAACGAATACCAGAAGTAACAAAAGGAGATTTATCATCAAAAGGAACCATATTTTTGTTACAAGTAATTTCAGCTAAAACCAAAGCATTTTCTGCTTGTTTTCCAGAAATCCCTTTATTACGTAAATCAATCAACATACAGTGATTATCTGTTCCTCCAGATACAATATTGTATTGTTTTGCAACCAATGCAGCAGCTAATGCTTTTGCATTTTTAGCAACTTGTACAATATAATCCATATAACCATCAGATAAAGCCTCTTCAAAAGCAACCGCTTTAGATGCAATCACATGCTCTAATGGTCCACCTTGTGTTCCTGGGAAAACAGCTCCATTCAATAACTGAGACATCATTTTTACTTCACCTTTAGGAGTTGTTAATCCCCATGGATTTTCAAAATCTTTTCCCATCATAATTACTCCACCACGTGGTCCACGTAATGTTTTATGAGTTGTTGTAGTTACAATGTGACAATGAGGAAGAGGATCATTTAAGATACCACGAGCAATAAGACCAGCTGGATGAGAAATATCTGCTAATAATAAAGCACCTACTTCATCAGCAACTTCACGAAATTTTGCGTAATCTATATCTCTAGAGTAAGCAGAAGCACCACAAATAATCATTTTTGGTTGCTCTTTACGAGCAGTTTCTGCCATTGCTTCATAATCTATATATCCAGTTTCTTTATTAACTCCATAAAAAGAAGTTGTATAAATAGAACCCGAAAAATTAACAGGAGAACCATGTGTTAAATGTCCACCATGAGATAAGTCAAAACCTAAAATTTTGTCTCCAGGTTTCAAACAAGCTAAATAAACAGCAGCATTTGCTTGCGAACCAGAGTGTGGTTGCACATTTGCATACTCAGCACCAAATAAAGTTTTTAATCGATCTATTGCAAGAGATTCAATTTCATCTACAACTTCACATCCACCATAATAACGTTTACCAGGATAACCTTCGGCATATTTATTTGTTAAAACAGATCCCATTGCTTTCATTACATTGTCAGATACAAAGTTTTCTGAAGCAATAAGTTCAATACCATTCAATTGTCTTTCTTTTTCCTCTTCAATCAAATCGAAAATTACATCTTGTGCCATTGTTTGTTTTTTGTTTGTATATTATTTTGCAAAGATATAATATTCTCTTATCATTTAAAACTTAGTAACTCAATTCATCATTTATTTTCTAGGGCAAATCCTTCGGAACGTGCTTTCCATTGCAATCTTTTGTTATTTTATATCGATAATTCTAGTATTTTATAACAAAAGGATTTCCATTACAATCACTTTTGCAAATACGTTTACAATTAGATTTAAAAATAAAAAACATAAAAAAATCCCCTAATCTAAGATTAAGGGATTTTTGAAATATTAAGAGAAATTTCTTAAGCTTCGTAAGTTGCTGTACCGTTGTTTACTTGAGGTTCTTTGATTTCACCAAAGCTTTTCTCGAAGTTAACTACGTTTTCAGCTAACGATTGAGATAATTGTTTCGCTTGTAATGGAGATAAGATAATACGAGATTTTACACTTGGTCTTGCACCTGGTAAAAATTGTACGAAATCTACAACGAACTCAGATGGTGAGTGGTTGATGATTGCTCCTGTTGCGTAAACTCCTTGAGCTACTAATTCGTTTAACTCGATGTTTAACCCTTCGTTTTGTTGATTTTCTGACATTATAATTCTTGTTTTGCGTTTATTAATTCTTCGTATTCACGGTTAGATCCTACGACAATGTTCTGGTATTCTTTTAGTCCAGTTCCTGCAGGAATTAAGTGTCCAACAATTACGTTTTCTTTTAATCCTACTAAACTATCAACTTTTCCTGCTACAGCCGCTTCATTAAGAACTTTCGTTGTTTCCTGGAACGATGCTGCAGACATGAAAGATTTTGTTTGTAAAGATGCTCTTGTAATACCTTGTAAAACTGCCTGTGCTGTTGCAGGGATAGCTTCACGAGCTGTTACTAAGTTTTTATCTTCACGTTTTAATTTAGAGTTTTCATCACGTAATTCGCGAACAGATACAATTTGTCCTGGTTTTAAATCAGTACTATCACCTGCATCTTCTACGACTTTCATTCCGAATAAACGATTGTTTTCTTCCATGAAATCGTCTTTGTGCTCTAGACTATCTTCCAAGAATCGTGTATCTCCTGAATCTACAATACGAACTTTACGTAACATTTGACGTACGATAATTTCGAAATGTTTGTCATCAATTTTTACACCTTGTAAACGATATACATCTTGAATTTCATTTACTAAGTATTCTTGTACTGCTGTAGGACCTAAGATTCTTAAAATGTCTTCTGGTGTAATAGCTCCATCTGATAATGGTTCACCTGCACGAATAAAGTCATTTTCTTGAACTAATACTTGAGCAGATAATTTAACTAAGTAACGACGGATTTCACCATTTTTAGATTCAACGATGATTTCGCGGTTACCACGTTTTATTTTACCGAAAGATACAACTCCATCCATTTCACAAACAACTGATGGGTTAGATGGATTACGAGCCTCTAACAACTCTGTAATACGAGGTAAACCTCCTGTAATATCGCCAGATTTAGCTGACTTACGAGGAATCTTAACTAAGATTTTACCTGCATTAATTTTTTCTCCATCATTTACCATTAAGTGTGCACCTACTGGTAAGTTGTATGTTTTTTCTTCTCCATCAACAGTTAATACTCTTAACGCAGGAACTAACTTTTTATTACGTGACTCAGAAATAACTTTTTCTTGGAATCCAGTTTGCTCATCGATTTCAATCTTATAAGTAATACCTTGTTCCAATTGTTCATACTCGATTTTACCTGCAGATTCTGCAATAATAACCCCGTTATATGAATCCCAACTAGCAATTTCGTCACCTTTTTTAACTTTAGCTCCGTTTTTAACAGCTAATACAGTACCATAAGCGATGTTAGTTTGTTGACGTACGTTTCCTAAATCATCAATAACTTTTAATTCTGTAGAACGAGAAACAACAGTATCAACTAAGTTTCCTTCGTCATTTGTAGATTCAACAATTCTTAAATCTTCAAATTCTACAGTACCATCAACTTTAGCATTAATAGTATTTTGTTCTGATACGTTACCAGCAGTACCTCCCACGTGGAATGTACGTAATGTTAACTGTGTACCAGGCTCACCAATTGATTGCGCAGCAACTACACCAACTGATTCTCCTTTCTGAACATCTTTACCTGTAGCTAAGTTACGTCCATAACATTTAGCACAAATACCTGTTTTAGCTTCACAAGTTAAAGGAGAACGTACTTCTACGTTTTCTATACCTGCAGCTTCAATAGCATCACCAATTTCTTCTGTGATAATGTTTCCTGAAGCAACAATTAATTCTCCATTATCTGGATTATAAACATCATTTAATGAAGTACGTCCTAAGATACGAGAAGATAAACTTTCAATGATTTCTTCTTTTTTCTTAAGTGCAGTAACTTCTAATCCTCTTAATGTACCACAATCTTCGTGCATTACGATAACGTCTTGTGCAACATCAACTAAACGACGAGTCAAGTACCCTGCATCGGCAGTTTTTAAGGCTGTATCGGCAAGACCTTTACGAGCCCCGTGAGAAGAAATAAAGTACTCTAAGATAGATAAACCTTCACGGAAGTTAGAGATAATTGGGTTTTCGATGATATCCCCACCAGTAGAACCAGCTTTTTGAGGTTTAGCCATCAATCCACGCATACCAGATAACTGACGAATTTGCTCTTTAGATCCACGTGCTCCAGAATCAAGCATCATGAATACTGAGTTAAACCCTTGTTGATCTTCAGTCATACGTTTCATTACAATCTCCGTTAACGTTGCGTTTGTTGTTGTCCAAACATCAATTACTTGATTATAACGTTCGTTGTTTGTAATAAGACCCATATTATAGTTCATCTTGATGTTCTCTACTTGAGAGATTGCACCAGAGATAAGCTCTTTCTTTTGTTCAGGAATTAAGATATCACCTAAAGAGAAAGATAAACCTCCTTCAAAGGCATTACGATATCCTAATGCTTTCATATCATCAAGGAAAGCTGCTGTTTTAGGGAAATCAGTAATTTTGATGATTTTATTAATAATAGTACGTAACGATTTTTTCGTTAATACTTCATTAATATAACCTACTTCTTTTGGTACGATTTGGTTAAATAACACACGACCTACAGAAGTTTCAATTAATTGATTTTCTACTAATTTGTCTCCTTGACGTACAGTTGTTTTTACACGAATTGGAGCATTTAAATCTACTGCACCTTCGTTGTAAGCAATTTGTACTTCTTCATCAGAATAGAAAGTTAATCCTTCTCCTTTTACTGTAAACTGGTGGTCTGTACGACGAATTTTTGTCATATAATACAGACCTAAAACCATATCCTGAGAAGGTACAGTAATAGGAGAACCATTTGCTGGATTCAGAATATTTTGAGAAGCTAACATTAATAATTGAGCCTCTAAAATTGCTTCTGGTCCTAATGGTAAATGAACAGCCATCTGGTCACCATCGAAATCGGCATTGAAGGCAGTACACACTAATGGGTGTAAACGAATTGCTTTACCTTCGATTAATTTCGGTTGGAATGCTTGGATACCTAAACGGTGTAACGTAGGGGCACGGTTTAATAAAACTGGATGACCTTTGATTACATTTTCTAAAATATCCCAAACAACTGGCTCTTTTCTATCGATAATTTTCTTAGCCGATTTAACTGTTTTTACAATTCCACGCTCGATTAATTTACGAACTACGAATGGTTTGTATAATTCAGCTGCCATATCTTTTGGTAAACCACATTCGTGTAATTTAAGTGTTGGTCCAACAACAATTACAGAACGAGCAGAATAATCTACACGTTTACCTAATAAGTTTTGACGGAAACGACCTTGTTTACCTTTTAATGAATCAGATAATGATTTTAACGGACGGTTACCATCAGCTTTTACAGCAGATGCTTTACGCGTGTTATCAAATAATGAATCAACCGCTTCTTGTAACATACGTTTTTCATTACGTAAGATTACTTCTGGCGCTTTGATTTCCATTAATCGTTTCAAACGATTGTTACGGATAATTACACGACGATATAAATCATTTAAATCTGATGTTGCAAAACGACCACCATCTAATGGAACTAACGGACGTAATTCTGGTGGAATAACCGGAATAACGCGCATTACCATCCATTCTGGACGGTTTACGTGGTGCATATTTGACTCACGTAACGACTCAACAACTTGTAAACGTTTTAACGCTTCTGTACGACGTTGTTTAGAAGTTTCGTTGTGTGCTTTGTGTCTTAATTCGTAAGATAACTCATCTAAATTGATACGAGATAATAGGTCTTCTAATGCTTCAGCACCCATTTTCGCAACGAATTTATTAGGATCTGTATCTTCTAGATATTGATTCTCGATTGGAAGAGTTTCTAAGATATCTAAATACTCTTCTTCTGATAAGAAATCTAATCTATTTAATTCTTCACCTTCTGGTCCTTTTGCGATACCTGGTTGAATCACTACATATCTTTCATAGTAAATTACCATGTCTAATTTCTTAGATGGTAATCCTAAGATGTAACCAATTTTGTTTGGTAATGAACGGAAATACCAAATATGTGCAATTGGCACAACAAGATTGATGTGTCCAATACGCTCACGACGAACTTTCTTTTCAGTAACTTCAACCCCACAACGGTCACAAACGATACCTTTATAACGGATTCTTTTATATTTTCCGCAGGCACATTCGTAATCTTTTACAGGTCCAAAGATACGCTCACAGAATAACCCGTCACGCTCTGGTTTGTGCGTTCTATAGTTAATCGTTTCAGGTTTTAAAACTTCACCTTTAGATTCTTGAAGAATCGATTCTGGAGAAGCTAACCCGATACGGATTTTTGAGAATTGACTTGTTTTATTTTTTGTTGACATATAGAAATGTATCTAACAATTATATTATTATAACGAAAAAGGTAGAATAATAGGTTGCCCTATTATTCTTCCAAGTTTATGTCTAATCCAAGACCTTGTAATTCATGTAACAATACGTTAAATGATTCTGGAATACCAGGTTCTGGCATTGGCTCTCCTTTTACGATTGCTTCGTAAGTTTTCGCACGTCCAATTACGTCATCCGACTTAACTGTTAAGATTTCGCGTAAGATATTAGATGCACCGAATGCTTCTAATGCCCAAACCTCCATCTCTCCGAAACGTTGTCCACCGAATTGTGCTTTACCTCCTAATGGTTGTTGAGTAATTAATGAGTATGGTCCGATAGAACGCGCGTGCATTTTGTCGTCAACCATGTGTCCTAATTTCAACATGTAAATCACCCCTACAGTAGCTTTTTGATCAAAACGTTCTCCAGTATTACCGTCATATAAATATGTTGTACCGTGTTTTGGAATACCTGCTTCTTCTGTGATGCGATCGATATCAGCGATTTCAGCACCATCGAAGATAGGTGTAGCAAATTTTTGACCCATTTTAAGTCCAGCCCATCCTAATACCGTTTCATAAATCTGACCGATATTCATACGAGATGGTACCCCAAGTGGATTAAGTACGATATTTACTGGCGTTCCGTCTTCTAAGAAAGGCATATCTTCGTCGCGAACGATACGTGCAACAATACCTTTGTTACCGTGACGTCCTGCCATTTTATCCCCTACTCTTAGTTTACGTTTTTTCGCAATGTAGATTTTTGCTAATTTAACGATACCTGCAGGTAACTCGTCTCCAACAGAGATTGTAAATCTTTCGCGGTTAAGTGCTCCTTGTAAATCATTGTACTTAATTTTGTAATTATGTAACAATTCTTTTACTAATTCGTTCTTATCCTCGTCTGTTGTCCAAAGAGATTCTGCTCCAGTTAAATTTAAGAAATCTTCAACATTAGATAAGATTTTTTGTGTGTATTTTACACCTTTCTTGATTACTTCTTCATTCAAGTCGTTGTAAATACCTTGAGAAGTTTTTCCGTTTAATAAAACGTATAATTTCTCTAATAAAATCTCTCTTAATTCGTTGAATTTAACGTCGTACTCAGCTTCTACACTATCAATAATAGCTTTGTCTTGAGAACGTTTACGTTTATCCTTAATACTACGTGAGAATAATTTTTTGTCGATAACAACACCACGTAATGATGGAGAGGCTTTAAGAGAAGCATCTTTTACATCACCTGCTTTGTCACCAAAGATCGCACGTAATAATTTTTCTTCTGGAGTTGGATCAGATTCTCCTTTTGGAGTAATCTTACCAATCAAGATATCACCAGGTTTTACTTCTGCTCCAATACGGATCATACCGTTTTCGTCTAAGTCTTTTGTAGCCTCTTCTGAAACGTTAGGAATGTCTGAAGTTAATTCTTCCATACCTAATTTTGTATCACGTACATCTAATGAATACTCATCGATGTGGATAGATGTAAACCAGTCTTCGCGAACAGCTTTCTCAGAGATTACAATAGCATCCTCGAAGTTGTACCCTTGCCAAGGCATGAAGGCAACAACCATGTTACGACCAATTGCTAATTCTCCTCCTTCTGTTGCATAACCTTCAGATAAAACTTGTCCTTTCTCTACACGATCACCAACTTTTACAATTGGTTTCAACGTAATTGTAGTTCCTTGATTCGTCTTTCTGAATTTTGTTAAATTATATGTTTTCTCAGCAGTATCGAAGCTTACTAATTCTTCGTCTTCTGAACGATCATATTTAATTGTTATAATGTCAGCATCAACATAAGTTACTGTACCTTCACGTTCTGCATTTACTAAGATTCTAGAATCTTTTGCAACTTGTTTTTCTAATCCAGTACCTACAATTGGTGCTTGTGGTTTCAATAATGGAACAGCCTGACGCATCATGTTCGATCCCATCAACGCACGGTTGGCATCATCATGCTCCAAGAAAGGAATTAATGATGCAGAGATAGAAGCAATCTGGTTAGGAGCAACGTCAATTAAATCTACTTCTGATGGAGTAACAACTGGGAAATCTCCATCTTCACGAGCAGTTACACGCTCTGTAGCAATAGTACCATCGTCAGCAATGTCGATATTGGCTTGAGCAATTACTTTTGATTCTTCCTCTTCCGCAGTTAAATAGATAGGTGTTGATTCGACGTCCACTTTTCCTTCTTCTACTTTTCTGTACGGTGTTTCGATGAACCCTAAGTTATTAACTTTAGCGAATACACATAATGACGAAATCAAACCAATGTTTGGTCCCTCAGGAGTTTCAATTGGACATAAACGTCCGTAATGAGTGTGGTGTACGTCACGTACCTCGAATCCCGCTCTTTCTCTTGATAAACCTCCAGGTCCTAATGCTGATAAACGACGTTTGTGTGTAATCTCTGATAATGGATTTGTTTGGTCCATGAACTGAGATAACTGGTTCGTTCCGAAGAATGAGTTGATAACAGATGATAATGTTTTAGCATTAATCAAATCGATTGGTGTAAACACCTCGTTGTCACGAACATTCATTCTTTCACGGATAGTTCTAGCCATACGAGCTAAACCTACTCCGAATTGGCTAGCCATTTGCTCACCTACCGTTCTTACACGACGGTTAGATAAGTGGTCAATATCATCCACCTCTGCTTTAGAGTTGATTAATTCGATTAAATATTTAATAATCGAAATGATATCTTCACGAGTCAATACTTGTACGTCCTCGCTAATGCTTAAGCCTAATTTTTTATTTAATCTGTAACGACCTACTTCACCTAATGAATAACGTTGATCAGAGAAGAATAATTTATCAATAATTCCTCTAGCAGTTTCTTCATCTGGTGGCTCAGCATTACGTAATTGTCTATAAATATACTCTACTGCTTCTTTTTCAGTATTAGTAGGGTCTTTTTGTAATGTATTATGGATAATTCCATAATCAGCAGAATTAGTATCTTCTTTGTGTAATAAGATTGTTTTTACTCCAGAATCAACAATTTGATCGATGTGATCTTTTTCTAAAATTGTTTCACGATCTAAAATAATCTCGTTACGCTCAATAGATACAACCTCTCCTGTATCTTCATCTACGAAATCTTCATGCCATGTATTTAATACACGTGCAGCAAGTTTACGACCTACAACTTTCTTTAAGTTAGCTTTATTAACTTTTACTTCTTCAGCTAAATCGAAAATTTCTAGGATATCTTTATCTCTTTCATATCCAATAGCACGAAGTAATGTTGTTAAAGGTAACTTTTTCTTACGATCGATGTAAGCGTACATTACGCTGTTAATGTCAGTTGCGAACTCAATCCATGATCCTTTGAAAGGAATGATACGAGATGAGTACAATTTAGTACCATTCGCATGGAAAGATTGTCCGAAAAATACCCCAGGTGAACGGTGTAATTGAGATACAATAACACGTTCTGCTCCATTTATAATAAATGAACCTGAAGGAGACATGTAAGGAATTGTTCCTAGATAAACGTCTTGTACAACTGTTTCGAAATCCTCATGTTCTTCGTCAGTACAGTACAATTTTAGGCGAGCCTTTAATGGAACACTGTAAGTTAATCCTCTTTCGATACACTCATCAATTGTGTAACGTGGTGGATCTACGAAATAATCTAAGAATTCTAAAACAAACTGATTGCGAGTATCCGTAATTGGAAAATTCTCAGCAAATGTTCGGTAAAGACCTTCATTTTTTCGTTGGTCAGGTCTTGTTTCCAACTGGAAAAAATCTTCAAACGATTTGATCTGAATGTCAAGGAAATCTGGGAACTGAGCGACTGCTTTTGCAGAAGAGAAGTTCAATCTTTCTTTTTTCTCAGTCGAGTTGCTTAATGTTGCTTTAGTGGCCAATTTCGAATGAATTTTGGTTTATATAATGACTTTATGCGTAAAAAGGTTTAGACCTAACACGTCCTGTGTTAGGTCCAAACCTATATTTTTGAGTAATAAAAATTACTTCAATTCTACTACTGCACCAGCTTCTTCTAGCTGTTTCTTTAAAGCTTCAGCTTCGTCTTTAGAAACTGCTTCTTTAACTGTTGCTGGAGTTGAATCTACTAAATCTTTAGCTTCTTTTAATCCTTTTCCAGTTAATTCTTTAACTAATTTAACAACTGCTAATTTAGATGCACCTGCTTCTTTTAAGATTACGTCGAATTCTGATTGCTCTTCAGCAGCTTCACCTGCTCCACCTGCAGCAACAACTACAGCAGCAGCAGCTGGTTCGATTCCGTACTCATCTTTTAAGATTGTAGATAATTCATTAACTTCTAAAACTGTTAAGTTTACTAACTCTTCAGCTAATTTTTTTAAATCTGCCATTTTAATGCTTTTTGTTTTTTAAACTTTTATTTGATATGAGTGTGTCTTATTCTTCTGAAGCTCCTTCTTCTGCTTTTGCAGCCTCTTTGTTCTCTAATTGAGAAACAACAGTTTTGATTGGAGATTGAAGTAACATGATGATGTCTGCGATTAATTCTTCGCGAGATTTCAATGCTACTAATTGTGGTAATTTGTCATCACCTACGAATGTATTATCTTCAATCCAAGCTCCTTTTAAAATAGGTTTTTCAGATTTTTTTCTGAAAGTATCGATTACTTTAGCTGGTGCATTACCAACTTCAGCAGTCATTAATGCTGTATTTCCTTTTAAAGATCCGTAAAGCTCTTCGAAGTTTTTGTCTTCGATTTGCTCCATAGCTTTCTTTAATAAAGTGTTTTTTACTACGCGTAAAGATACATTGCTTTTGAAGCAAGCTCTTCTTAATTCAGTAGTATTAACAGCGTTTAATCCGTCGATATCTGCTAAGTAGATGATTTTTGCTTCTGCTAATACAGCTTGCAATTCATCTATCATATTTGCTTTATCTTGTTTTGTCATTGCCATAATCTACTAATTTTAAGCGTTTACACTTTTTGGATCTACTGATACACCTACAGATTGAGTTGTAGAAAGCGTGATGCTTTTTACATATGTTCCTTTAGCAGCTGTTGGTTTTAATTTAATTAAAGTTTGAATTAATTCATTCGCATTTTCTTTAATTTTATCAGCATCGAAAGATACTTTACCAACTGCAGCGTGGATGATTCCGTAACGGTCTACTTTGAAGTCGATTTTACCTGCTTTTACTTCAGAAACGGCTTTACCAACTTCTAAAGTTACAGTACCTGATTTTGGGTTAGGCATTAATCCACGAGGTCCTAAAACACGTCCTAATGGTCCTAATTTACCCATAACTGCTGGCATAGTAACGATAACGTCAACATCTGTCCAACCTTCTTTAATTTTTTGTAAGTATTCGTCTAATCCTACATAGTCTGCACCTGCTGCTTTAGCTTCTGCTTCTTTGTCTGGAGTAACTAATGCTAATACTTTTACATCTTTACCTGTTCCGTGTGGTAATGAAACTACACCACGAACCATTTGGTTAGCTTTCTTAGGGTCTACACCTAAACGAACTGCTATATCTACAGAAGCATCAAACTTAGCGTAGTTAACTTCCTTTACCAATGATGATGCTTCATCAATAGAGTAAAGTTTGTTTTTTTCTACTTTAGCTAATACCTCTTTTTGTCTTTTTGTTAACTTTGCCATTTCCTAAAATGTTTTAATTATTCTGGAGCTTGCCCACCTTTTACAGTTATACCCATAGAACGTGCAGTTCCAGCAACCATTTTCATAGCAGATTCAACAGTAAAACAGTTCATGTCCGCTAATTTGTCTTCAGCAATAGCTCTAACTTGATCCCAAGTAACAGTACCAACTTTTTGACGGTTTGGTACACCTGATGCTTTTTTCAATTTCGCAGCTTCCATTAACTGAATAGCAGCTGGTGGAGTTTTAATTACGAAATCGAATGATTTGTCTTGATACACAGTAATAACAACTGGTAACACTGCACCTTGTTTTTCTTGTGTACGTCCATTAAATTGTTTACAAAACTCCATGATGTTAACACCTGCAGCACCTAAAGCTGGCCCTACTGGTGGCGAAGGATTTGCTTGTCCTCCTTTAACTTGAAGTTTTACAACTTTTTCAATTTTTTTTGCCATTTTTTTAATTCTTAAAATTAAGCGTTATGTGGAAGCAGCCTAAATTTCTACTTTTAATTTGTTGATAGATTGATTATGCAATCTTTTCAACTTGGTTAAAACTTAACTCTAGTGGTGTTTTACGTCCGAAGATTAAAACCATCACTTCAAGTTTACGTTTATCTTCAATGATTTTTTCAACTGTTCCGTTGAAGCCATTGAATGGTCCGTCGATTACTTTTACAGTTTCTCCTACGATGTAAGATATTCCTAAGTTTGTATCAACGTTTTCTGCTAATTCGTCAACTTTACCTAACATTCGGTTAACTTCCGATTGTCTCATTGGTACAGGATCACCTCCTTTCGTTGCACTCAAAAAGCTAATTACACCTGATGTATTCTTTACCATGTGAGGAATTTCCCCTACAAGTTCGGCTTCTATCATGATGTAACCAGGAAAGTGTACTTTTTCCTTTTGATATTTTTTACCGTTACGGATTTGAATCACTTTTTCCATAGGAACAACAATTTGTCCTACATAATCATTCAAATTTTGGTACTGAATTTCTCTTTCAATATAATCCTTAACTTTCAGCTCTTGTCCAGCTACAGTCTTGATTACATACCATTTCTTTTCACTCATGATTCTAATTACTAAACGGGATATTTTACAAACTAAAAAGCGCCGTAGATAAAGTTAAGCACTTGTGTGAATAATGTATCTACCGCATATAAAAATATAGCTAACAAAACTGTAGCTATTGCAACAATAATTGTGTCTCTTTGTAGATCTGAGAATGATGGCCATGTAACATGATCTTTAAATTCTACAAAGGAATCTTTAAAATATTGTACGACTTTCATATCGTTTTCATTTAGCACGGGCACAAGGATTCGAACCCTGATCAACGGTTTTGGAGACCGCTATTCTACCATTGAACTATGCCCGTAGATAAAAAGAGTGGTAATCATTGAAGATTACCACATCTTCTATATTATATTTTGACTAATTAGTCTAAAATTTCAGTTACCTGACCAGCACCAACTGTACGTCCACCTTCACGGATTGCGAAACGTAAACCTTCGTTTAATGCGATTGGTTGTAATAATTCAACTGTAATAGTTAAGTTATCTCCTGGTAAAACCATCTCAACTCCTTCTGGTAAGTTGATTTCCCCTGTTACGTCAGTTGTACGTACGTAGAACTGTGGACGGTAACGGTTATGGAATGGAGTGTGACGACCACCTTCTTCTTTAGTTAAGATATAAACCTCAGCTTTGAATTTTTTGTGTGGTTTAACAGATCCTTGTTTTGCGATAACCATACCACGACGGATGTCAGTTTTATCAACACCACGTAATAATAAACCTACGTTATCACCAGCTTCACCTCTATCTAAGATTTTACGGAACATTTCAACACCTGTTACAGTAGAAGATAATTTTTCTTCACCCATACCTACGATATCAACTGCTTCTCCTGAGTTAATAACTCCAGCTTCGATACGTCCTGTAGCAACAGTACCACGACCTGTAATAGAGAATACATCTTCGATAGGCATTAAGAATGGTTTATCTGCATCACGAACTGGTAATTCAATCCACTCATCAACAGAGTTCATTAAATTCATTACAGTTTCAACCCATTGAGGTTCACCATTTAATGCACCTAAAGCAGAACCTTGAATAACAGGAGTGTTATCTCCATCATATTCGTAAGAAGATAATAAATCTCTTACTTCCATTTCTACTAATTCTAATAACTCAGCATCGTCAACCATATCAACTTTGTTTAAGAAAACAACGATACGAGGAACGTTTACTTGGCGACATAATAAGATGTGCTCACGAGTTTGAGGCATTGGACCATCAGTAGCAGCTACTACTAAGATACCACCATCCATTTGAGCAGCTCCTGTAACCATGTTTTTTACGTAATCCGCGTGACCTGGACAGTCAACGTGTGCGTAGTGACGGTTAGCAGTTTCATACTCTACGTGAGATGTATTAATTGTAATACCACGCTCTTTTTCTTCTGGAGCATTATCGATTTGATCGAAAGCTTTTGCTTCTGAATAACCAGCATCAGCTAATACTTTAGTAATCGCTGCAGTCAAAGTTGTTTTACCGTGGTCAACGTGACCAATAGTACCAATATTTAAGTGCGGCTTATTACGGTTGAATGTTTCCTTTGCCATTTTACTTTTTATTAATTTCTATTGTTATACTTAAATTATAAAAAAATAACTTTATTTTTTCCTGTGCAAAAATACACATTTTAATTGAAATAAAGATATTTATTTTTGACTCGCGTTAACCTTGGCTTAAATGAATAAACAACCAGCTAAAAGATTAACTACACTGGCGAACCAGAATTTGAGCGGGAAACGAGACTCGAACTCGCAACATTCAGCTTGGAAGGCTGACGCTCTACCAATTGAGCTATTCCCGCGTTTTTTATTTTCAAAACTTTGCAAAGCTAAATATTAATTAGCAAACTACAAAAGATTAAAAAAATAATTATCGTGGGGAGAGCAGGATTCGAACCTGCGAAGGTGAAACCAACGGATTTACAGTCCGTCCTCGTTGGCCGCTTGAGTATCTCCCCAACCTTATATTTTTACTGAGCCGATAGAGGGACTCGAACCCACGACCTGCTGATTACAAATCAGCTGCTCTAGCCAGCTGAGCTACATCGGCATAAAAATACTATAATTCTACTTTAATATAAAAGAACAGTCCGTTAAATATCTTTGTTTAACGGACTGCAAATTTACGTTGTTTTTTGAATTAACCAAATTTTTAATACTTTTTTTTAGTTAATTTTTATTTTTATTTATCGATCACTGATCTTTTCTTTTTTTCGGATAATTAGTTTTTTTAATGTATCTACTGACAAATCAATACATTCCTCAAAAGACTGACCTGTTTTACTCACTACAATATCGTCTCCTGGTACTTCCAATTTAATATCCACTGTTTTATTACTTTTTTCTGAAGTATTCTCTAATTTAAATGAAACATTAGCTGCAATAATTTTATCAGACAAAGTTTCTAATTTTTCTAATTTTTTACTTAAATACTCTTCTAAACCAGGTTTAGTATTAAAGTTTACTGCTTGAAAGTTAATTGTCATAATTCTTCGTTTTTGTTCTCACGTGGGTGAGCTTTGTTAAACACTTTTTTTAAATTTTCTATACTACCATGTGTATAAATTTGAGTAGACGACAAACTTGAATGCCCTAATATATCTTTTACAGCATTCAGATCTGCTCCTGAATCTAACATATGGGTTGCGAAAGAATGTCTCAACATATGTGGACTTTTTTTATTCTTTACACTTATAAGACTAAGATAATGCTTTACTTTAGAATAAACAAGAGTATCGTACAAAGGTTTTCCTTTTTCAGTTACAAAAACATTCGTACATTGTAAAGTTATTTCCTGATGTTTTTTATTGTTATAATTATTTATATCTATCAATAACAAACTAGAAATAGGAATAATTCTTTCTTTATTTCTCTTTCCTAATACTTTTATAACTAATAATTCAGAATCAATATCACTTTCTTTAAGATTTATCAACTCTGCTCTCCTCATACCTGTTTGATACATCATATCAATCATTAAACGATCACGAATACCATCAAATGTTTCAGGAAAAAAATCATCATTATTTAATAAATCATTCAATTCTGCCTGAGTAAAAGGTATTAAAACTTGTTTATTTTGTTTCAATGAATGAATTTGTTCTATCGGATTGATTGATAAATGTTTTTCTCTAATAAGATACTTAAAGAAACTACGTAGTGAGCTTAATTTTCTATTAACTGTTTTCTCAGATTTTTTCTCTTCTGATAAATACATTATAAATGCCCTTATATGATTTTTTTTAGCTAAATGTATATTATCCGAGTTCTCTTCTTGTGTATAAAAGGATAAAAAATCTTCTAAATCTTTTTTATAACTTGTAATTGTAAGTACAGAATATTTTTTTTCGTACGCTAAATAATCTAAAAATTGCTGAATAAACTCCATAAAAAAAACCTATTTATCAAAGTTACAACTTTAATAAATAGGTCAACAGAAATTAATTTCTTTATATTGTTTAAAACAATTTTTAAGCTTCTTCTTGAGCTAATAAAGATTGTTTGTAAATAGCACGACTTAATTGTTGTCTTTTTGCTACAGAAGGTTTTGTAAATTGTTGACGAGATCTTAATTGACGAACAACTCCTGTTTTATCAAATTTTCTTTTGTATTTTTTTAATGCTCTTTCTATAGACTCTCCGTCTTTTACTGGTATAATTAACATAATATTATCTATTTCTTTTTAAGATGGCAAATATACAACTCTTTAGTAATTAAACAAATCGTTTTTATTAATCTTTTAAAATATTTCTTCCAATAACTAATTTTTGTATTTCTGTAGTTCCTTCTCCTATCGTACAAAGCTTAGAATCACGATAAAATTTTTCTACTGGAAAATCTTTTGTATAACCATATCCTCCAAAAATCTGAAGTGCTTCACTTGATATTTTCACACAAGCTTCTGATGCATAGTACTTGGCCATAGCACCTTCTGTTGACATTGGTTTGTTATTGTTTTTTAAATAAGCAGCTTTATAAATTAATAATTCTGAAGCATCAATTTCAGTTCTCATTTCAGCTAATTTAAAATTAATAGCTTGAAAATTTGCTATTACTGTTCCAAATTGCTCTCTTTCCTTTGCATATTTCAACGCTGCTTTATATGCTCCTTTAGCAATACCTAACGATAATGCTGCTATAGAAATTCGACCTCCATCTAATATTTTAAGAGCTTGTTTAAACCCATCTCCTACTTCACCTAATCTATTTTCATCAGGAATTCTTACATTATCAAAAATTAGCTCTGCTGTTTCAGAAGCCCTCATTCCTAATTTATTTTCTTTTTTTCCTGAAGAAAAACCTAGAGTTCCTTTCTCTACAACAAATGCAGTTGAATTATTTTTCTCTCCTTTATTACCTGTTCTTGTCATAACAACTGCTATGTCTCCAGATATTGCATGTGTAATAAAGTTTTTAGCTCCATTTATTACCCAAGAATCTCCATCTTTTACTGCTGTAGTGGACATTCCTCCTGCATCAGATCCTGTATTATGCTCTGTTAATCCCCAAGCCCCAATAGTTTGTCCTGATGCTAATTGTGGTAACCAACGCTTTCTTTGTTCTTCATTACCAAATTCTAAAATATGATTTGTACACAAAGAATTATGAGCAGCTACTGATAATCCTATTGAAGGATCTACTTGAGAAAGTTCATCTATTATTACAATATACTCGTCATAAGATAATGCAAAACCTCCATACTCTTCAGGAACTAAAACCCCCATAAATCCCATTTTTCCCATTTCTTTAAAAACTTCTATAGGGAATTCTTGAGATTCGTCCCAATCCATTATATACGGTTCAATATATTGCAATGCAAAGTCTTTTACAGACTGTTTTATTAATGATAGATTCTCGTTTTCTAAAAAATTCATTTATTGAGTTAACTTTTTCCAAAAATAATAAAAATATTTTCAACAAAATTAATACGATTCATCTCTAATTTTTAATCATTAAAAACTATTGACTATCAGCGTTTTTAAGTTAATATTTTTTCTAAAAAAAACAAATGTTTAAAGTCATTTCAAGAAATGATTTTTAGCATTTTAATTCGGATAAATTTATCTGAATTTTGTTTCAAGAATAATAACAAAGATTTTATGAAAAAAGGATTATACTTATTAGGTGCGTTAATTACTTCAATAATGTCTTACGGACAAGAAGCAGGAGAATTACATATGCGAGTAAGAGCAACTGGAGTTGTACCTATGGAAAGTGCAAAAATAGGAACTATAGGTGGTGATGTAGCTGTAACAAATGATTTGATTCCAGAAGTAGACTTTACTTATTATTTCACTAAAAATATTGCTGCAGAATTAATATTAGGTACATCTCAACATAGTGTTACTGCTGTAAATACAGCATTAGGTAACTTAGATTTAGGACGAGTTATGCTACTTCCTCCTACATTAAATGTACAATATCATATATATCCTACTAAAAATTTAAAACCATATATAGGTGCAGGTGTTAACTATACTATATTCTACAATCAAGGTCAAGGAAAAGGAAGAAATGCTGCCATTACCGATGTGAAATATGATAATAAATTTGGATGGGCATTTCAATTTGGATTTGACTACAAAATAAATGATAAACTGTACTGGAATGTTGATGTTAAAAAGATGTACGTAAATACTGATGTTACTGTAGGTGCCAATGTTGGAGAACAAATATATTTACCTGCAAAAGTGGATTTAAATCCATGGCTAATAAGTACAGGTATAGGATTTAGATTATTTTAATTTTTTTTAGATTATATATTTTGCTTTTAAGAGAAAAGGAACTACTAAAAAAGTAGTTTCTTTTCTCTTTTTATTTTTAATTACTTAGTAAGATAAACATTCTTATCTTCTGTTTGTGTATAAATTCTTATTAAATCTATTGACCATGCCCAGATTATATGTCCAAATAATTCAGAAATATGTTCTTCTATTGGCTGTTCTGAAGCTGGTGGTACAACTCCCATTAATGGCATTATTATGAAATGAAAAAGGACATAAACAATAACTCCATATAATGCACCATGGTATAAAGAAATAAATTTAAACCTTTCGAATAGCCAATAATATAACCATGCAAATACAAAACAAAAACCAAAATGAATAATAAAACTATTTATTGGTCGGGCTTGTTCACTAAAAATATATGAATAATGTGTGATGTCTTCAGAAAAACCCAATTTTTGTAATAGAGCTTGAGGTGGATTTGTTAGTTCTCTTTGAGGAGTTCTTGGTGGAAAAGGGACTTCCCAACCGAATTTAACAAAAGAAGATAATATTCCTCCTAAAATTGTAGCTTTTAAAAGTGGTATTTTTTGACTAAATCTTATCATAAAATATAAATAATTAATAAATCGACTTATACAAAAATAAGTAAATCATTTTAATCCTCTGTTCGCTTATCTTTTATATTATTCTGTCTTAAATATTCTCTAACAGATAAAAATGTTGGTTCAATATGAATTAATACATCCTTAACTTGTTTCATTTGAACTTGAACAGCATCTTTTAGATTATGACTAATTTCGTGACCTTCAACAACAGAAATATTACCATCTACAATAGCATGTAAATCAACATAATAATCCATTCCACTTTTACGAACATTACATTTTTCTGTTGCGATTATACCTGGAACAGTTAAAGCTATTTTCCTTATTTGCTCTATCTCATCATCATATAATTGTTCGTCCATTATTTCCCCTAAAGCAGGACGTAAAATTTTATAAGCATTATATAGAATAAAGGTAGAAGCTAATAAAGCTGCAACATCATCTGCTGCTTCCCAACCATTACCCATAGCAAGAGAAATAGAAATACCTATAAAAGCCATTAAAGACGTAATAGCATCCGAGCGATGATGCCAAGCATCTGCTTTTAAAGATGAACTATTTGTTTCTTTACTTTTCCTCATAACATATTGAAAAGATAATTCTTTGAAAAGGATTATGCCCCCTAAAACCAATAAAGTAAATGGTGCTGGTTGATGATGTGGGGTAAGAATATTCTTTACACTTTCTATCCCAATGATTACTGCAGAAACAATTAAAAATGTAACTACTAAAAATGTAATCAAAGCTTCTGCTTTACCATGACCATAAGGATGGTTTTCATCCGCGGGGCGTGAAGAATACTTGAGTCCTAAAAAAACAAATATTGAAGAAAAGACATCTGCAGATGATTCTATTGCATCAGCAATAAGCGCATAAGAATTACCAAAAAATCCAGCCAAAAACTTTATTATAGCCAATGACGCATTTCCTAATATACTAAAAATTGAAGCTTTTATTGCTTTTTCAGAATTATCGTTCATAACAAAAAAATAAGCCCTACAAATGTAAGGCTTATTATAAATTTTATAGATTAAATATTATTTTTCTAAAAAAGGATATTTATAATCTTTAGCTGGAACAAAAGTTTCTTTTATTGTTTGAACAGAAGTCCAACGTAATAAATTCATTGCAGAACCTGCTTTATCATTAGTCCCTGAAGCACGAGCTCCACCAAATGGTTGTTGTCCTACTACAGCTCCTGTTGGTTTATCGTTAATATAAAAATTACCACAAGCATTCTTTAATGCTCTTGAAGCTAATTCAACAGCAGAGCGTTCTTTAGCGAAAATAGATCCTGTTAATGCATAAGCCGAAGTTTCATCAACTAATTTTAATGTTGCTTCAAAATCATTCTCATCATATACATAAACAGAAAGAACAGGTCCAAAAATTTCTTCTACAATAGATTCGTACTGAGGATTAGTTACTTTTATAACTGTAGGATGTACAAAATAACCTACAGAATCGTCATATGTTCCTCCAATTACAATCTCTGCTTCCGAAGATGCTTTTGCTCTTTCGATATATCCTTTAGATTTCTCGAAAGAATTTTTATCAATAACAGCTGTTACAAAATTCGAAAAATCTTCTGGTGAACCAATAGTAACAGTTGCTAACATTTCTTTCATTTGTTTTAAAACCTCATCCCATAAATTTGATGGAATATAAGCTCTAGAAGCTGCTGAACATTTTTGTCCTTGGTACTCAAATGCTCCACGAACTAAACCTACTGCAACTTCTGTAGGACAAGCTGATTTGTGTGCTACAACAAAATCTTTTCCTCCTGTTTCTCCTACAATTCTAGGGTAAGTTCTATATTTATCTATATTGTTTCCTATTTGTTGCCATAAAGCATTAAAAACTTTTGTAGAACCAGTAAAATGTAATCCCGCAAAATCTTTATGCTCTAAAACAGTTTTTGCTGTTTCTGCTCCATCAGTTAAAACTAAATTGATAACTCCATCTGGTAATCCAGCTTTTTTGAAGATATCCATTGTTATTTTAGCTGCTAAAACTTGTTTGTCTGATGGTTTCCAAACAACAACATTTCCCATTAAAGCCATACAAGATGGTAAATTCCCTGCGATAGCAGTAAAATTAAATGGTGTTATTGCAAATGTAAACCCTTCTAATGGTCTATAATCTACACGGTTCCAAATCCCTGGCGAAGAAATTGGTTGATCTGCATAGATTTCTGTCATGTACTGAACATTGAAACGTAAAAAATCTATTAACTCACAAGCTGAATCAATTTCTGCTTGCATTGCATTTTTAGATTGACCTACCATTGTTGCAGCATTTAATTTTGCTCTATATGGACCAGCAATTAAATCTGCAGCTTTTAAAAATATTGCCGCTCTATCTTCCCATGGCAAAGCTACCCAAGCTTCTTTTGCAGCTAATGCTGTATCAATAGCTTTTTTTACATCTTCTTGAGTTCCTTCGTGGTAATAACCTACAACTTTTTGATGATCGTGTGGTGGTCTAATTTCTTTTTTATTACCACTAAAAACTTCTTCAGAACCAATATACTGAGGAACCTCTGTTACTTGACTATACAATTCTTTGTATGCGTCCAATAATTGTGCACGTTCTGGAGAACCTTTTGCATATGATTTTACCTCTTCATTAACTGCTTGAGGAATTTGAGCAAATGACTTTGACATTTTTATTATTTTGTTTGTTTATATTCTACTAAAAACCAAATTTACGAAAATAAATGAAAATCTAACTGAAGATATAGAACTCCCTATAAACATAAAAATATTAAAACTATTCTTCAATAATGAATTTTAATTTATGATTTTATAAAAAAATGTCTGTTTGAAAAATCTTTCAAAACAGACATTTTATTTTTTATTTTATTATTCCTTCTAACTTAAATAAGAATGCATAAACCATTGCAACATCTTTCAAATAATCAAATCTTCCTGATGCGCCTCCATGTCCATAATCCATATCTGTCTTTAATAATAAAACATTTTTATCTGTTTTTAAATCTCTGAGTTTAGCAACCCATTTTGCAGGTTCGAAATACTGTACTTGAGAATCGTGTAATCCTGTTGTCACTAATATATTTGGATAATTTTTAGCTTCTACATTTTCGTAAGGAGAATAAGATTTCATATAAAAATATGCCTCTTTATTGTTTGGATTTCCCCATTCATCATATTCATTGGTAGTTAATGGTATACTTTCGTCTAGCATTGTATTCACAACATCTACAAAAGGAACTTGAGAAACAACTCCTTTCCATAAGTCTGGTCTTAAATTAGCTATTGCTCCCATTAACAGACCTCCTGCTGAACCTCCTTGAGCAAATAAGTGCTGAGGAGATGTAAATTTTTGTTGAACCAAGAAATCTCCTACATCTACAAAATCTGTAAATGTATTTTTCTTTTTCATCATTTTACCATCTTCATACCATTGTCTACCCATTTCTTGTCCACCACGAATATGTGCTATAGCATAAGCAAATCCTCTATCCAAAAGACTTAGTCTTACACTACTAAATGTTGCATCCATAGAACTACCATAAGAACCGTAGGCATATAATAACAATGGATTTTTACCATTTTTCTGTAAACCTTTTTTATAAACAATAGATATCGGAATTTTAGTTCCATCCTTTGCTGTTGCAAATAATCTTTCGGTTACATAATTTTCTTTATTATATCCTCCAACTATTTCTTGTTGTTTTAATAATTCTCTTTTCCCTGTCTTTAAATTTTCATCGTATGTAGAGCTTGGTGTAATAAGGGATGTATAACCAAAACGAAAAATCTCTGTATTGTACTCAGGATTATTTGATGGATAAATTGTATATGCAGCCTCATCAAATTTTACAGGTTTTTGTTTTTTCGTTTTACGGTCATAAATAATAAATTGATTCAATCCATTTTCTCTTTCTGTAAAAACAAAGAAATCTTTGAAAACACTTACATCTTCTAACAATACATTTTTACGATGAGGAATAAAATCTTTCCAATTTTCTACAGAAGTTTTATTGAGAGATGTTTCTACTACTTTGAAATTAAGTGCATCTTTATTTGTTACAACAAGAAACTTATCTTCTAATGGAATAACATCGTATAAAATGTCTTTTAACCTTGGTTGAAAGATTTTAAATTCTCCGTTTGGTTTATCTGCATCTAATAATCTTGATTCTGAAGATGTTGTAGAACCAGAAGAAATAATGATATATTGTTGATTTTTGGATTTTGATACTCCAATATAATTTGTTTTATCTTTTTCTTCATAAACAACAGCATCCTTAGAAGACTCTGTTCCTAATATATGACGAACTATTTTTTCTGATAATAATGTTTCTACATTCTTTGAAGTATAGAAAATGGTTTTATTATCGTTTGCCCAAACAGCATAGCCAGATGTGTTTTTTATTCCTAAATCGGTTGTTTTTCCTGTTGTTAAATCTTTTAGAAAAAGTTTATATTGTCTTCTAGAAACATCGTCGACACCATAAATTAATTTTGTATTATCTGGACTAATACTAAATCCACTTGCGGCATAGTATTTATATCCTTCAGCTAGTTTATCTACATCTAAAAGAATTTCTTCTGGTGCTAATAAACTCCCTTTTTTACGGCAGTATTTGAAATATTGTTTTCCTTCTTCTGTTTTTGAATAATAGTAATATCCATTTCTGAAAACGGGTAAAGATTCGTCTTTTTCCTTGATACGACCTTTCATTTCTTGAAAAAGATTTTCTCGGAATTGATCAGTATCTTTCATCATCGCATTTAAATAGTTATTTTCTGCTGTAAGATAATTGACAACTTTTGTTGAATCTTTTCCTTTTTTAAAATAATCTATCATCCAATAATATGGGTCATTTACTTTATCTCCATGAATGTCTCTAATGTGATTTTGTTTTTCTGCTACGGGTGGTTTTATTTCTGGCCAAACCTGTGCATTGATTAAAGAAGCTACTGAAAGTACCGAAGCACTTATTATTTTCTTCATATTTATACTTTGTTAATAGATTATTAGTGAACTAAATATAGTTATTTTTTGGTAACATATGCTATTATATTTTATGTTTCAATGCAATAATGATTGAAGTGACATCCTTTTACAACAACAGGAAATTAAGATTAACTTAATTTCCTGTTGTTGTAAAAGATATAGCGGGAAAGCACGACCGAAGGGATTGCCCTAAAAATTAGTTTTCTAAAACTTGACTACTTGATAGTTGATTTTTATCTGCATAGGAGCTGAGATATAAAGTAAGTGCACCATCACTTGTTATATTATGTGTAGTTCCAAAACTATCTAATAATGCAAAAATAGTAATCATAAGCGCAGTCCCTGCTTCATCTATTCCCAATACAGCATGAATTAATCCTAATGATGTTATTAATGTTCCTCCTGGCAAACCTGGAGCTGCTATTGCAAATATTCCTAATAAAGGTATGAATATAAGTAGTTGTTCTATACTTGGCATCGCACCATACAACAGTTGGGATACAGCTAATGATAGGAAAACGACATCGAGAATAGAACCAACGAAATGTATATTGCCGAATAATGGAATAGCAAAATTTCTTACATCTTCACGTAATACTGGACTTTTCTTTGTTTCTTCTATTGCTATTGCTAAACTAGCTGCAGATGATTGTGTTCCTAGAGCTGTAAGAATTACTGGACCATAATATTTAAGAACTTGCCAAGGATTTTTACCTGAATACAATCCAGCTAATAAATATAATATTGAGATCCAAGTAATGTGACATACTATTGTGATAAGTAATATGGCAAAAAATATTGGTAATCTTTCGGCTAATGCACCTTCATAAGCAAGTACACTAAAGTTTGCTGCTATAAAAAATGGTAATAATGGTAATAGGAATTTTTTTACCATTGTGAATACAAGATTCTGAAATTCATATAGAGCTGCTTCTATTTTATCAGCTTTTGTCCAGATGATAGATAATCCTAATAAAAATGCTAGTACTAATGCACTAAGAACTGACATTAATGGAGGAATATCTAAACGAAATATCATTTCCGGTAATTCTTTTACCGTTTCTGTTGTTGGAGCAATATTAAGAAATGGTATTGTTATATAACCTACAATTGCAGCAAATGTAGCACTACCTACACATGATGCGTAAGCTAATAGCAAAGCTGTACTTAATAATTTTGATGCATTTTTTTTTAAACGAGTTATAGATGGTGTTATAAAACCAAAAATAAGTAATGGAATTAGAAAGAATATTATTTGTCCTAAAACATGTTTTATAGGAAGTATTATACTTATTACATTTTCACTTGCAATTTTTCCAATTAGCAATCCTAATAATACTGCTATAAATAGTCGAAATGTTGTTCCTGAGAGTAATTTTTTTATCATAGATTTTTAAATTAAAGTGCTAAATTAATTTAAAGTCTATAAAATTTATAGAGTTTTATGATTTATTTTTAATTAAAAAAATATTTATCTCCTAGAGTTACCTGTTCCAAATCCCATCAAAACATCATATCTTTTTCCCCAAGAGCGATAATAAAATAATGCTTGATATTGATTTTCTGTTTGCCAAAAACTTCCACTGATGTAAGTAGGATCTATTTTTCCTGTCTTTGTATTTTTTACCACATATTGATAATTATAATATCCTTGTTTTAAAAATAATTCAGTCACCCATAAGCCTGAATCATCATTTTTTAATCTAGAATTATCATCAATAGACCAATTATTAAACGCACCTACAACATAAGGTACATATAATCCATTTTGATCATCAAATGCATCAAGAGCAAAATAAACCCAAGAATAATCTGCTTCAGAATTTGCCGCATACTCGTTTCCAAAACGATTATTACGAATATAAAAATTACCATTAATATCTGGATAATCGTTATAAGGTAAATTATAACCTGGAATATCTGGTCGTAAAACAGTATGATAAACACTATCTTTTCTAAATGTTTTTTCAGTTGTCATACTAGCTACTTCCAAATTTTTATTATCAAACCAATTATATTCTGCTCCTCCTGGAAATAAAATATCTGGATTATTATAAGTCAATTGATTATTTCTTGCAAATGTTGGTCGATCAACAAAATAGCTATCTTTCCAATTATTATTCTTCATTAAAAACAACTTTGCTCCATCTGGAACTTCTGTTAAATTTTGAGTTCCACTAATCACATTTACTTGTAATCTTTGATTAAGTGCTGGAATTGTAGGATTATTAAATCTAGACACCATCATATCTATATCTGTTAATGGTTCATAAACAGCAAATCGTTGAGTAAACAATGGTTGATCAGGATTATTCAAATACACCTTTAATAAATAATTTCCAGGTAATTTTACATTCATTTGTTGATTAGGAAATTGAATTTGATAATTCGTATAACGTTGGTATGTATTAAAAGAATTTTTATGAGTTCTAGCATAATCAGAACTAATACCGTCTAAATACTCTGATTGAAATATTCCAGACTCTGACCAATCCGCATTTCTATGTTCTATTGCATATTGATACCTTTGATAACCTGCATTTACATCATCAAACAAAAAAAGTAAATATTCATCTGATTTCAATCTAATTATAGGTGTATTATCATTTGATTGAGGATTGAATATTTGTAAACTTTTTATATTATTTGGTGGTTGTACTTCATTATATTGACTAAAAACAACAATACTCATAAAATAAAATATAATAGTATAAATTTTCATTTTTCTTAGGTTTTTATATTGTAAAAGTACAAAAAAAGCGTATGTTCTATTCATAAGAACATACGCTATATATAACTTAAATTATTTATTTTTAGTACAAAGGAGGAAATTCATTCGGTTTTGCTTCACTAATAACTTCATATACTTTTTCTACAATATCATCTACAGATGGTTTAGAGAAATAATCTCCATCTGTAGCGTAAGCTGGTCTATGAGCCTTAGCTGTAACAGTAACCGGTGCACTATCTAAAGTGAAATATCCAGCCTGCTTTTCAATAATTTCTTGTAATAAAAATGCGCTTGCTCCTCCTGGAACATCTTCATCAACAATAACTAAACGATTTGTTTTAGTTAAACTCTTTGCAACATCTCCATTTATATCAAAAGGTAATAAAGACTGAGCATCTATAACTTCTGCAGAAATACCTAATTGTTCTAATTCTTTTGCTGCTTGCATAACAATACGCCAAGTAGAACCATAGGTTAGAATTGTAATATCAGTACCTCCCTTAGTTACTTCTACTTCTCCAATTGGAGTAGTAAATTCTCCTATATTAGTTGGAACTGGCTCTTTTAAGCGATAACCATTAAGACTTTCTACAACAATAGCTGGCTCATCTGCTTGTAATAATGTATTATAAAATCCTGCAGCTTTTGTTAAATCTCTAGGGACTAAAACATTTACACCACGAACTAAATTTAAAATCCCTCCCATTGGAGACCCTGAATGCCAAATACCTTCCAATCTATGTCCTCTGGTACGTATAATAACTGGTGCTTTTTGAGTTCCACAAGAACGATAGAAAACTGTTGCGAGATCATCCGAAATACCTTGCAAACAATATAGAATATAATCTAGATATTGTATTTCTGCAATTGGTCGTAAACCACGCATTGCTAATCCAATTCCTTGTCCTAAAATAGTTGCTTCTCTAATTCCAGTATCAGAAATTCTATCAATACCAAATTTTTCTTGTAAGCCTTCTAATCCTTGATTTACATCTCCAATATTACCTGCATCTTCACCAAAAACTAAAGCTTTAGGATATTTTGTAAAAAGTTTTTCAAAATTATTACGCACAATAACACGTCCATCTTCTAAATCAGGACTATCAGAATATATAGGAGCTATTTGGTTAACCTTTGTAGCTGTTCCAGAAACTAAACCTGCAGAATACTTTTGTTCTTCTAGCTTCAGATTATTTGATAACCAATCATTAACAGCTATTTTAGAATTTAAATCTTCTAATCTTACTAGTCGAAAAACTTTACGAACAGTAGAATAAACATCTCTTTTGAAAGGACTTTTTTTAGCTTTCAAATTATTAATTTCTATCTGAATAAAAGCAGCATTAGAGCTTTCTTCTGCTATTTTCTCTAATAAATCTATTGCTTGATTTTTTAATTCTAGAATAGGATTTAGATAATCATTCCAACATTGTTTTTGAGATGATTTAACTTCAGCTTTTATTTCAGCTTCTAATTGATCTAATTCTTCTTCTGTAATAATTGACTGATTATCAAAAGCTAAAATATACTCACGGAATTTTGTAATTCCATCATATTCTTTTTCCCAGTTTAATCGATCTTCAGATTTATAACGTTCATGAGAACCAGAAGTTGAATGTCCTTGTGGTTGTGTACATTCTTGTACATGAACGATACAAGGTATATGGTGTTCTCTTGCTAATTTTTCAGCACGAGAATAAGCTTCAATTAGTCCAGGATAATCCCATCCTTTTACTGTTATTATCTCATATCCTCTTTCATTATCATTTCTTTGAAAACCAGATAACAATTCAGATAAATTAGATTTTGTACGTTGATATTCAGCTGGAACAGATATTCCATATCCATCATCCCAAATAGAAATTATCATAGGAATTTGTAATACACCTCCTGCATTTACAGTTTCCCAGAAATGACCTTCAGAAGTACTTGCATCACCAATTGTTCCAAAGCCAATCTCATTCCCATTTACAGAAAAATTTTGTTCTTTATCAGCTTCAGGAACATTACGATAATATTTTGATGCTTGGGCTAACCCTAATAATCTAGGCATTTGTCCTGCTGTTGGAGAAATATCTGAACTTGAATTCTTCTGAGCAGTAAGTTTTTTCCAAGATCCATCTTCGTTTAAAGAACGAGTAGCAAAATGAGAAGTCATTTGTCTTCCTCCTGATGCTGGTTCTTTTTCTAAGTCTGTAAAAGCATATAATTGAGCAAAAAACTCTTCAACTTTCAATTCTCCTATAGCAAACATAAATGTCTGATCTCTATAGTATCCTGAACGAAAATCTCCATTTCTGAACACTTTTGCCATTGCAATTTGTGGTAATTCTTTTCCATCACCAAAAATTCCAAACTTAGCTTTCCCTGTCAGAACTTCTCTTCTACTTAAAAGACTTACCTCTCGAGATAAAAAAGCTATTCTATAATCACTTATAATTTGACTTTTAAATTCTTCGAAGGTAATTTTATTTACCTCTTGTGTTTCCATTTCTTTTGTTTGTTGCAAAACAAATTTAACAAAAGATTTTGTAACTTAAAGCATTCTATTTACGTCTAATGACTATTAAGAAATAAAATCAAGTTATAATAAACTATAAAAAACAATCAATGAAAAAAACTTTACTTAGTTTGTGTTTCTTATTATCAGTAGGTTCTTCAACTTATTTGATTGCACAAAACTCATCAAAAAATGCAACTTTTGTTACTCAAGTTGAAGGAATAAAAGAATATAAATTAGGAAATGGATTACAAGTTTTATTAATTCCTGATCAATCACAAAGTAATGTTGCAGTAAATATTGTTTACCATGTAGGCTCTAAACATGAAGGATATGGAGAAACAGGAATGGCTCACCTTTTAGAACATATGTTATTTAAATCAACAAAAAATTTAGGTGATATCAAGAAAATGTTATCTGACAAAGGAGGTGATGCTAATGGTACGACGTATTATGATCGAACAAATTATTATGAAATTTTTCCTTCAAATGAAGAAAATTTACGTTGGAGCTTAGAAATGGAGGCTGATCGAATGATTAATGCTACTTTAAAACAGGAAGATTTAGATAAAGAATTTTCTGTTGTTCGTAATGAATTTGAAATTGGAGAAAATAATCCTTCAAGAGTTTTAGGACAACGTGTAGTTTCTGCTGGTTATTTATGGCATAATTACGGAAAATCAACTATTGGATCTAAAGAAGATATTGAACGTGTAAAAACTCCTCAATTAAGACGTTTCTATGAAAAATATTATCAACCTGACAATGCTACATTAATTGTAGCTGGGAAATTTGACGAAAAACAAGTAGTAGATTATGTGAACCAATATTTTTCTACTATTCCAAAACCAACTCGAATTATAGATGAAATATTAACTGTTGAGCCAGCACAAGATGGTGAAAAATATGTAGAAGTTAGAAGAGCTGGAGACAGCCAATCTGTTGGTGTAATGTACCATGTAGCTCCATATAGTGATAAAGATTATGCTACTGTTGATGTTTTAAATCAAATTTTAACATCTGATCCTTCAGGATATTTATACAAAAGTTTAGTTGACACACATAAAGTTGCTGCTATTTCTGCCTATTCTCCTGAAGTGAGAGATGCAAGCTTCTTTTACTTTGAGGCTGATGTCCCAAAAGATAAAGATATAAAACAAACAGCTGCTGATATTAAAACTGAATTAGATAAAATAGCTACAATCAATTATACTGATCAAGATGTAGAAAGAGCAAAAGCAACACTATTGAAATACATAGAAAATGTAAAAAATAATACAATTAGCCTTGCTATCAATTTAACTGAAATTGTAGGAGCTGGAGATTATCGTTTAGGATTTATATACAGAGATAATATTGAAAAAGTTACAAAAGAAGATATAAAACGTGTTGCAGAAAAATATTTCAAATCAAACAATAGAACTCTAGGTGTCTTTATTCCAACAAAAGATGAAGTTCGTGTGCAACCAAATGAGTTTACAAATAAACAAATTACAGATTTAGTTTCTAATTATAAAGGAAGAGCTACTGAAAAGGAGGCTAAACCTTTTGAAGCTTCTATTAAAAACTTAAAAGCTCATTTTTCTGAAGGTAAATTAGTCAATGGACTAAAATATGGTATTATTGATAAAGAAATAAAAGGAGAAAAAGTTATTTTATCTTTTAATTTACCTGTGTCTAATGAAAAAGAATTAGCTAATAAAAATGAAATAGGTTCTTTAACTGCTGAATTATTAACTGCTGGAACTAAGAATTTAACAAAAGAACAAATCAAAGATCAATTAGATGCTTTAAAATCTTCTGTTTATTTTAGATTTAACGGACAAACATTATCTGTATCTATTACAACTTACAAAAATTCATTAGAAAAAACAATGGATATTGTTCGTCAAATAATTACAGAACCTATATTCCCTGAAAAAGAATTAGCAAAAACTGTTAATGAATATGTTACATATTTTGATGCAAACTCAAATGATCCTCAAGCTCTAGCGTTTAATGAAATTAGTAGAATAACTTCTAATTATCCGAAATCTTCCATCTTCTATACAGCCTCTTATCAAGAGCAAATAGAAGCTTATAAAAAAGTAAAACAATCTGATTTAGTAAATTTTTATAAAAATATTTTAGGAGCGCAAAATGGCGTTGTTTCTATTGTTGGAATAAATGATAAAACTAAAATTGAAAATTTATTAAATAATAGTTTTGGAAAATGGACAAGTAAATCAAATTATCAAAAAGCTTATCCTACTTTTGATGTAACAAAAAAAGAAGATAAAATTTACAATATTCCAGATAAAGAAAATGCTGCTGCTGTTGGTAGAATATCATTCAAAATGAACAAAGAAAGTTCAGATTATCCTGCTATTGTTCTAGCAAATGAAATTTTAGGAAGTGGAGGATTTCTATCTGCTCGTATTCCAATGCGTTTACGAGAAAAAGAAGGAATAAGTTATGGTGCAGGATCATATGTTTCTATTCCAACAGATTCTAAAACTGACGTTGCCTTTTGGGGATATTATGCTTTTTTAAATCCTACAAAACGTGAAGCTGTAGAAAAAGCCCTAAAAGAAGAAATTGCTTTAGCCTTAAAAGACGGTTTTACAGTAGAAGAATTAAAAGCAAATATTGGAAGTTGGAAAAATAGTCGTAAAACTTCATTAGGTACAGATAATGCACTATTAGGATTATCAAATAATTATTTACTTAATGGAATTAATTTTGATGACTACGATCAATTAGAAAAAAAGGTAGAAAACCTTAATGTAAAACAAGTAAATGATGTATTAAAAAAATATATATCTTTAGATAAACTTACATCTGTTTACACAGGAACATTTAGTAAATAAAATAAACCTTTAACATAAAAAAAGAGCTTTACGATATCGTAAAGCTCTTTTTTTATGCTTTTATTAAGAAAAACTAACTTAAAACTTCATATTTAATTAATATTTTGTTAAAAAAAAGCTAATTTAAGTTTTTAATATTTTTTTGGTATAATAATTTCTTAGGCTTTAAAACAATAAAAAAATAAAAATAATCTTAAAACATTAAATCATGCAAGAACAAGATGAAAACAGTCAACCAACAAACAAGAGCAAAAATGGTCTTATATTACCATTAGCATTAGTTGGACTTTTATTAGCAGGAAGTATTGGTTATAATTTATTTCAAGCAAATAAGTTAACTGACTTAGAAAAAAACGAAACTTTAAACTCTCAAATTCTTAAAAATGAGGTTAGTCAAAAGGATTTAATTCGTAAACAATATGATTCTATTCTAAGTGATTATACACAATACAAAGCAAGAATTGAAGATCGTAACAATTTATTAGGAGATAAAGAAAATATGATTCAGTTAAAGAATCAAGATATTCAAGGAATTTTAGATAAAGAAAATCCTACTCCTGAAGAAATGAATCGTGCTAGAAAAATGATTTCTGATTTAGAAGGAAGTGTTAAAAATTATAAATCTGAAGTTTCTCGTTTACAAAAAGAAAATGCAATTTTAGTTCGTAGTGTTGATGAATTAAATAGTAAAAATGCAGCTCTAACAACAGATAACAATAACTTAAGAGAAAGTAATAAAGATCTTTCTTATAGTTATGAGACAGAAAAAAATGTAAGAGCTAAAGATAATGCTATCAACAAAACTAAAATAAATGATTTAAGCTCAACTTTATCTATATCTAATCAACAAATACAAGGGATTAGAGTAAGAAAAAGTGGAAAAGAAGTCGAAAAAACTCGTGCAAAACGTATTGATAAAATTCGTGTATCTTTTGACGTAGATAGAAATTCTAGAACTGAATCTGGATCTAAAAAATTATATGTAGCTATTTATAATCCTGATGGAACTTTAGGAAATTATGAAAATTCTAAAGGAGGACAAATTGAATTAAGATCTGGAGAAAAAATCAATTATTCTGATGCAATTACATTTGATTATACAAATGGACAAGCAAAAAATTTAGTATTTGATTGGAACCACGAAGAATTCCAAAAAGGTGTTTACACTTTTAATGTATACGAAAATGGATTCAAAATTAGCCAAGCTAAAATTACTTTAAACTAATCTTTTTTTTGATTTTCAAAAATAAAAGCTCATCCAAAAAAAGATGAGCTTTTATTTTTATAGAAATAATTTATTTTTCTTTTTGTAATAAATTTATACTAACTGTAGCCAATTCATTATTTGGATATTTCTTAAAAAGTGATTGATTAGGCAAAAGCCCTGTCTCTTTACAAATTTCATGGAAAACATCTACTTCTAAAATATATTGATCAGAAAATCCATGCGTTGCATCATAAGCTGTAGCAGCGGTATTTCCTAAATTCTTTGAAGTTAAATTTGGAGAAATTGTATGTAATTCAATTAATAATAACCCATATTTCTCTACAAAAGGAGCCCATTTTTTTAAATGATTTAATAAATTCTCTTCTACATCATTATTTGATAATCTTTTACCTCTAAAAGAAAATGCCCCTGTAGAAGAACTAACTCTATTTGTATTTGTTGCAAGAACATCTTCCCAAATTCTATTATGATCCAAAAATGTTCTTATATTCAATAAATCTCCTAATTCTATTGAATAATCTTCTTTTAAATCTTTTGATAATCTTTCTGGATCACCAATATCTCCCCAAATAACTTTAGCCCAGATATCATTTTTAATTAAATTTGCTCTTGTTACTTTCAAAGCTGCTTGGTTGTAATCTGCACCTACAAGAAAAAGTGGAAATTCATCCAAGTGTTTTCCTCGTAAAGTTTGTCTTTCTATCACATCATATAAATGTTGTAATAAAGCACCATTTCCACATCCCATATCAAGAATTCCTTTTGGTTGATCTTCGATTGGTTGATTAAAAATGTCTATTATAAATTCATCTACAACTTTAAAATAAGTAGAATGAGCTCCTCCACTTCCCCAAACATTCATCTCTCGATTTACATGTTGTTCATCTTCTCCTTCTGCTATTTCTCTCAACTTTGTAGGAGATCCGAATAATAAATCATTCAATTTAGAAAACATTGGTAAGTAAGAAACTGTTACTCCATAAGAAGTTGCTCTTCTAGCAAAGAATAAGCCTTTCTCCGTGAATTTATAGTTTTTATCATGCCTTGTAAACCATCCCAAAATAGATAATCTTTCAAGAACCTTTTCAAATATTTGTGGATTTTTATGAAATTCATCAGCACTAAAAGATGCTTCCATAAAATATTTATGAAAAAGACCGCTCATTCCCATACGAACAATAATTGGTGCAACTAATGCTCCTTCTATATGTTTACATACTTGATAATGTAATGGTTTTTCTAAACTATCCGTATCATCACTTGAAACTAAATAGTTTTGATATTTATCAAATAATTTTATCCATTTTTTAGAAAATTCTTCTGATAGCTCATTCTGTTTCAATACTTCATCTGTCGCTAAAAATTTTGCTAAATCATCATAAATCTCAATATTAGAAAAAGCTCTGTCTGAGTATTTATTTGTTTTTATTTCTACACTATTTTTTTCGTTATCAACAGAATACTCTAACATATTTTGTGAAGCAAGTACACGTAAAGCAACATTTAGATATCCTTCGTTTGCCTGAAATTCTTCTGTCAGTTCATTTAATTTTAGCGTTTTATTTTCTACAATGTAATGTAAAATACCTTTATCTGCTAATGCTTGAAGAACTGGAGCAGTTACAAGACCATCGAGATGTCTAAAAATTAATGATCTTAAATATTTTTTATCCATCTAATTATGAAATTTAGGGTGTAAATATACTTAAATAGAACCTAAAGTCTATTGATTAAGTATAGTATTTTTATATAATACATCTTTACAATTATAAAAATAAAGTGTTACAATTAGTTATAACAACAAAAAGTCCCTTTTTAGAAAGAGACTTTTTTTATTATATATTTAGAAGTTTATTTTAATGCATCAACAATAGCTTTTTGTATTCCGCCACCTGCAACTTCAAAAAAAGATGGTCCAGCTAACAAATACACTTTTTCTATTTTTTTTGTTTCTGAGAGATTATTCTTTTTTAGATAAACTTCAGAACGATTTGCGTCAATAATACCTTTCACTACATTTTCTGCTACTAAGGCTGTAGGAGAATCTATTCCAGCATCTTTTAAATCACTTGCAAAAGCAAAATTACTTACACCCAATCTCATTGCTTCACGAGTTGCAACTTCTCCCACTAAAGTCATCAATTCTGGAGTGAATTGATTTCTATTTCCTAAACCAATTAGTAATAATTTTTTTGCAGATATAGAACCTTTAGGAGGAGATATTAAAATCGTTTCTAAAGCATGACCTTTAAAATAACCTGCTTGTCTTATTTTTGTAAATTCTCCTTTTAAAGCTTCATCTAAATGTACCAATCCATTTAAGTTTGCTGGTAAAGCTTGTGGACTATGAATATCATTATCTGTATATTCGAAAACACAAGCAACTTGTAATTGAGTATCTGCAGAAGAAGGTCCTTGAACTAGTCCTATCATTGAAATTCCGTCCACTGTTCCCCAATTTCTTGATGTCCCAACTGCAACTGTAGATACACTAGAATTTAATGTAGTAGTTTGAGAAAAAATTAAAGTAGAGAAAAGTAATCCTCCTATTAATAATGTTTTGTTTAAAGTATTTTTTATTGTATTCTTCATAATATTTTTTGTTTTTAACTATTTGACTTTAATAAAACAAATATATATTGATAGAAAATCGTGTACATTTAACTAGTTTAATAAAATAAACTCTAATAAAAAAAATGTCAAATATTTCCATATTTGACATTCATATAAATTAAAAACATATTGTTTTTATCTATTTGATAATCGTTTTCTTATTGTACTCACAAACTCTTTAGAAACCCCAAGGTATGAAGCTATATAATATTGTGCTACACGCTGCGGAATTGTAGGATATACTTTTATGAATTCTAAGTAGCGGTCTGTCGCTGGTTGAGAAATTGTTTTAACCAAACGATTCTGTAGAGTTACTACATAACGTTGCATCATCATTCGGAAAGCTCTCTCGAACTTGGGAACTTTTAATAGTAATTCCTCTTTAGTTTCTGGAGTCAACATATAGATTTCAGTATCTTCTAAAGTTTCTATAAAAATCCTTGAAGGCGTTTTATTATTAAATGAATCAATATCCGTAATCCACCAATCTTCAACAGCAAACAAAAGTGTTACTTCAAAACCATTTTCATCAAGATAATAAGTACGTACACATCCTTCTTTTATAATGCCCTCAAATTGACAAACCTCTCCTTCTCTGAGTAAATGCGTTTTCTTTGGGAATTTTTGAAGAGTCAACAAATCTTCAAAAATTTTTTCCTCTTGTACTGTTAAAGTAACAAACCGTGAAATATTTTTAATTATATTTTGAAACATAAATTTATTTTCTACTGCAAATTAGGGAAAAATGTATATACTTCACTCTTCAAAAGTCCACTTCCTCCACCATAATGATCAATTACTTTAACATCTTTATCTAAATTTTGACAAAAAACTTTAATTTCAGTTTCAAATTTTTCATTCAATCCAGAACTCAACAAAACAATATCTACTTCATTATTATTAATATAATCCTCGCAAATATTTTCATTACTTTCTATTATTGCATTCCAACCTTCATTATTTTCAATAATTCTTTTTAAAGTTTCAAGAATCTCTTGATTTTTTCCAATCACTAAAAAGTTCAATATTTTCATTTTTATTGTATCAAATTTTAAAAAAGTTATTTTATAACATCAAAAAACAAAGATTTTATTTGAAGCTTTTTCCCGCTATCCACTATATCTTTTTTTCAAATTATATCATTTAATTTGTAAAAAAGGATGCCGTTACTATCGGGGCTAAAAAATAAATATTTATTACAAATGTTTATTTCCTGTAATTTTAAGCTCATTTAAATCTAATTGAGATTCTGCTTTTCTAATTTCATCATCACTAAATTCTTTTTCTCGCTTAACTTTAAATAATTCCTTTCGTTGAAACGCAAAAATATCAAGCATAATCTGATTATATTCATTTAAATCATTTCGTCTATTAGTACACATTTCCAATGATTCTAAATGACTTTTTTGCTGTACAATATCATTTTCAATCGTATTCTTAAAATTCTTGACTAAACTATTAGTCTCCATATTAGATTGATATTTTTCCTTCAATAAATTAACTGCAAGATTATCTAACCTAATTTGAATATTTGCTTGTTGCTCATGAGGAGGAAGAATCGGATCAATTTCACCTATTTTTGTTAATTTAATAATTAATGGAAGCGTTAATCCCTGAAAAACTAAAGTAATGAAAATAACTACAAACGTGATAAAAATAATCAAACTCCTCATTGGAAAAACTGTATCACTATTCATCATAACAGGAATTGATAATGCTGTAGCCAATGAAACAACTCCTCTCATCCCTGCCCAGCCTATAATTAAAGGATTTTTCCATCCTGGACTTGGATCTTTTCTTACTTTTTTACTCAACCATCTTGGAACATGTGCAACAGGATAAATCCATAAAAGACGTACTACAATAACAATTAAACTAATAATTAAACCATATTTAATTCCTTCCATGACAGAAGTTTCGCCTAAACCATTTATAATATCAGGAAGTTCTAAACCAATCAATACAAAAACAAGAGCATTCATTACAAAAATTAGTGTATTCCAAACTCCTGTCATATTTATTCTAGTTATTCCTGTTTTAAAAATTTCATGCGAGCGAAACGACATAAATAATCCTCCACTCACCACAGCCATCACTCCTGAATAATGAAAATGTTCTGCAGTCAAAAATAAAATGTAAGGAGTAATAACTGTTAATGCAGCATCTATTGCAGGAGTTGTAGGTAAGAATTTATGTATAGCATAAAAAATATGTGCAACTACAATTCCAACTACAACTCCCATTCCTGCTACTAGAAAAAATTGTCCTGTTGCTTCCTGCATCGAGAATATTCCTGTCATTACAGCAGCTAAAGCAAATCTAAAAACGATAAGTGATGATGCATCATTAATCAAACTTTCGCCTTCTAACATTGCAATTGTGCGTTTTGGAACTTTTAAACCTTTTAAAACTGTTGTTGCTGCAATTGCATCAGGTGGAGAAACAATTCCACCCAATAAAAATCCCATCGCTAATGTAAAACCAGGAATTAATGCCTGTGAAGCAAATGCTACGACAATAGAAGTCAAAAAAACTAATCCAAAAGCCAACAATCCTATAGTTCGTTTCCATTTCCAGAAATCATTCCATGAAGTATACCAAGCTGCTTCATACAATAATGGTGGTAAAAAAATTAGAAAAATAATATCTGGATCTAGTTTTAAAACTGGAGTTCCGGGTATTAAACTAATACCAAAACCTGCCAATACCAAAAATATAGGATAAGCAATTCTGATGCGTTGTGCTAGCATTACCAAAAGCATAACCACAATTAAAAGCCCAAGAATTAATAAAAGTTGTTCGTGCATAATTTTTTATTTTTTTATACTAAATATTAAAAATTGATTACTCGATACATGATTAGTTAAAAACAATAGAATTAGCCAATTCAATTTCCTCTTGGTTTATAGAATGTCCAAAATTAAGATAGACTTTTTCTGTAACATTAGCATTCATTTCTTTCAAGATATTACTTGTTGCATATACTCTTTCTACAGGAACATGAAAATCTGGATTACTTGTTCCTAAAAAAACTGGAGTTTGCTCAAAATCTCCTTTATAATTTCTACGATTTATCTCTTCACCAATTAGTCCTCCAATAATTGCAACTACTCCTCCGTATTTCTGAGCATTTCTTGCTAAAAATTCTAATGTAAGACAAGCTCCTTGTGAAAATCCAAAAAAGTAAATATTTTCAGTTTTAATTCCTGCATTTAAAACAGTTTGAACCGTTTTTTCAATAGTTTCTATAGCTGATGACAACCAAGGTTCATTTTGCTCTACTGGTGAAATAAAAGAGAAAGGATACCATGTTCCACTTGTAGCTTGTGGAGCTAATAAAGCATACTCGTTTACATTCAAATGTTTCGATAAATTCAAAATATCTTGTGCACTTCCACCTCTTCCATGAATCATTATTAAAACTTTTTCAGCTTCATTCAATGATTTTCCTCCTGTTTTTATATCTAAAATATGATTCATTTTATTTGTATTTTTCTGTTGGATAATTAATTCTTAGTAAATAATATTATTTATCTTCTTTAAACCAAACATCATCATATTGTTCCGGACTACGTTTGAATTGTGCATAAACATATGGACAAAGTGGTACGATTTTCAAATCATTTTCTCTAGCATAGGTTACCAATTCGTTCAATAGTAATTTAGCAAAACCATTTCCAGCATATTCATCATCAACTTCTGTATGATAAACTGTTAATTTATTTCCTATGATAGAGATATCCATTTTACCTGCTTTTTTATCGTCTGAAAAAAGTTGTATTTCTCCTCTTACTTTTCCTAAAACTAATTTTGTTGTTTCCATAATATATTTACTTACTACTAAAATATGTTGCTTTTAAAATTTATTTGATGATCTATGATAACTTCGGCAATACTTTTTCTATTTTTTCACGTAAGGGTTCGTGTTGTTTTGGAAGTTTTAAACTAGTTCCTAGTTCATTCAAAGGCTCATCTACAGTAAATCCTGGATTATCAGTTGCTATTTCAAATAAAATACCTCCTGGTTCGCGGAAATATAATGAGTAAAAATAATCTCTATTAATTTTTGTTGTTATATTTAGTCCTGCAGCTATTACTTTTTCTCTAAATTCCATTAAAATTTGTTCATCTTTCACTCTAAAAGCAACATGATGATTAGTTCCTGCCATATTTTTTCCTGCTTCAATTTCATTACTTTCAATAATATCTACAAGATTTGCTGTTTCAATAGCATCTGTTGAAAATCTATATCTTTGACCTTCATGCTTCTGTAAACTATATCCGAAAATATCCGTTAATACCTTGATTGTAGGAGCTGCATTTTTCAGAGTTAAAGTAATATTATGAAAACCTTTTAAAGCATTTTCTTCTTTAATGTCATCCGTTGTCCAAACTTTTCTATCATCTGTTGTTGAAGATTCAATAAATTGTAATTGTAGACCATCTGGATCTTGAAATGAAATTAATTTTTCACCGAAAATTTCAGCTTCTTCTACATTTATATTAAAATGTTGTAATCTACTTTTCCAAAATTCTAGGCTCCCTTTTGGTACTGAATATCCTATATGCGTGGCTAAACCTGAACCATTTATTCCCTTACCAATGCCTTCCCATGGGAAAAAAGTTAAAATAGTCCCTGGAGTTCCTTCTTCGTTTCCAAAATAAAAGTGATATGTTCCTGGATCATCAAAGTTTACTGTTTTCTTTACTAATCTTACTCCTAAAACTTGAGTGTAAAAAGCTAAATTTCTATTTGCATTTCCTGCTATTGCTGTAATATGATGCAGTCCTAATATTCTATTTTCCATTTTATTCGTTTTTTAATTTTGATATGACAAATTTATAGTGACTAAAAATGCTGTACATTTAACTAGTTTAATAAAAACAAGTTTTTTTCAAATTCAAGAAAATAATATTAATACAAATTCAACATCTCATTTTACAGACTCATTTATATAAGAATTATCCAAAAGAAAGATACTTTAAAATTGATTTATAAAATCACAACTTAAAATCAAATACATAAATAATATAGTAGTTTTTATTAGAAAAAAAGCCCTAGCCTATAGTGAAATTTCTTATTATATTTTATTGAAAATATTTTTAAATAATAAATAGTATGCAGCCCAACTTGAGTGGAAATCCTTTTTATTATAAGAAGTAGAATAAAAAGATTGGGAACGGAAGGTGGAAATAGCTGCCCAAATTGAAAGTAATTTCTAATTTTTTTTAAAAACTGTACGAAATTAAACTAGATTAATTTCTACAAGATTTATCCACAATACATTTGCTAAAGAAATAAATTAATAACAAACATAAAAATTTAAAACAATGAGTACATTAAAATTAAAAGACGGAACAGAGATTTTTTATAAAGACCAAGGAGAAGGACCTGTATTAATGTTTCATCATGGATGGCCATTATCATCAGATGACTGGGATGCACAAGTAATTTTCTTTCTTCAAAAAGGTTACAGAGTAATTTCTCACGATAGAAGAGGTCATGGTCGTTCTAGCCAAAATATTTATAATCACACTATAGAGCAATATGCTGCTGATGCAGCGGAATTAGTTGATTTCTTAGATTTAAAAGATGTTATTCACATTGGTCATTCTACTGGAGGCGGAGAAGTTATTCGCTATGTAAACAAGTATTCTAAAGGTCGTGCTAAGAAAGCTGTTTTAATTAGTGCTGTTCCTCCAATAATGGTGAAAAGTGAAAGTAATCCTGATGGTGTTCCAATCGAAGTTTTTGATAATATAAGAGAGCAAACTCTAAACAATAGAAACCAATTTTATATTGATTTAACTTTTCCTTTCTATGGTTATAATAGAGAAGGTGCTGATGTAAAAGAAGGTATACAAAGAAATTGGTGGAGACAAGGAATGATGGGTGGAATAGTAGCTCATTATGATGGAATAAAAGCATTTTCGGAAACTGATTTTACTGAAGACTTAAAAGCTGTAGATATACCTGTCTTGGTTCTGCATGGTGAAGATGATCAAATTGTTCCAATTGAAAATTCTGCAATAAAATCTGCAAAATTATTAAAAAATGGAAAATTAATTACTTATCCTGGTTTTCCTCACGGAATGCCTACTACAGAGCATGAAACAATTAATAAAGATATTTTAGAATTTATTGAAGCTTAATTTAGAAATGTATTAATAAAAAAAGTGAATCAAAATTGATTCACTTTTTTTATTAATTATTTTACTAGAATTAAATATTCCCAAGGTTTTAATTTTAGATTTGTATTTGCATCTAATGTAATTTCTGTATTTGACATATAACTTTTATAAACGCCAGTTATAGGAATAACTACACTTTTTTCATCTTTTGTAAGATTAGCAATAAAATATGCTTCGGTAGTATTCTTTTTACGTTTAAAAGCTAAGATAGATTTATCATCAGATGTTTTTAAACGTTCGTACGAAGCTGCTTTTTTTGCCCCATTAAATGCAAGGTTATTTATTTTAAGTTCTCCTAATTTTTCATAAATACCTCTCATTTTAGCATTAGGATTACGGTCAATAGAATCTTTAACAAAGAATTTTAATCGTCTCTTAAAATCTTCTTCTTGTCCATTGTATATTAATGGAATTCCTGGTAAAGCATACGATAAAGCAGCAAATGTTTCTACAGCATCTCCCATTCTTTCATATTCTGATCCTGACCATGAATTTTCATCATGATTGGATGTAAATATCATCTTATAATCATCAGCTTGCCATTTTTTAGGAATAGAATCCATATAAACATCTATTGCAGAAACATCTTTTTTTCCATTTGCAATATCATTCATAATATGATGCAATTCCCAACCATAAGCCACATCGAAAGCATTTACTAAAAGATCTGTATTTTCTGTTTCACCTAACATAAAAATATCTTTACCATCAGCTAGTTGTGGTTTAGCTTCTTCCCAGAAATCTGTAGGTACTTCATGTGCCATATCACATCGGAATCCATCTATCTTAAAATCATCTAACCAATATTTCATATCAGCGATCATCTGCTTACGCATTTCCTTATTATTATAGTCCAATGCTACAACATCTGTCCAGTCATAAGGAGATTGTAATTTTCCATTTTTATCTTTTTCATACCAATCGGGATGTTGTTTTATCCAAGGATGATCCCATGCTGTATGGTTTGCCACCCAATCCAACACAACATAAATACCATTATTATGTGCCTCTTCTATTAGTTTTTTTAAATCTTCGGCAGAACCAAATTCAGGATTAATTCCTCTATAATCTTTTATAGAATAATAAGAACCTAAACCTTCTTTTCTATTTTTTTCTCCAATCGGATAAACTGGCATTAACCACAAAATCTTAACACCTAATTTTTTAATATTAGGAATCTCTTTTGTAACCGCGGCAAAAGTTCCTTCTGGAGAAAATTGACGAATATTTACTTCATAAATCACTGCATTTTCAGCCATTTCTGCTGTATAAGGAGTAATAATCCCATTATTTACAGCAACCTCTTCTTTATTTTGTTCTTTTTTAGCATTACAACTAGTTAAAATCAGAGCAGCTATAAAACTAAAACCTATTATTTTTTTTATCATTTTCTGTGTTTTTTTATTTTATTTTTTCCAATAAAACAATATCAAAATTTGTATTCAATAGAACAAAACCGTCTTTTACAGTTGAAACTGTTCCTGAATAAAAATCTTTTACTTTTGTTCCTTCTTTCCAAAAATCAGCTACCTTAATTTTTTTCTGTTCATTAGAGTATCCTAATGCTATAATTACCTCATCGTTATTATAATTTCTATAAAAAATGTAAGGTTCATCCTGCAAATCTTTTTGTTTTCCTGCTCCTACAGCTGGATGATTTCTTCTGAATTGTCCTAATTTTTGAAAATGAAGAAGTAATGCTTTTTTGTCTTTATCCGATTTTATTCCATCCCAGTTCATGAATGAACGTAAATTAGCATCTCCTTCTGCTCCTTCTATTTCTAAAGGACGTGCAGATTCATCACCATAGTATACTTGTGAAATCCCTGGTGTTAGTAGCAATCTTGTACCCGCATCCCAAGCATTTTCTCTTGTCTTATCAAATGGAGAACCATCATCATGTGAAGTAATATAATTCATAACCGTTTTACCCCCCATTTCATTTTGTAAAACATTATTATAACGATTAAATACTTTTTGAAATGTTTCTTTCTGAGTAGAACGTAAATCAAAGTTAATTAAAGCATCAAAACCATTATTGTGATAATTTACTTTCTTGTCTGGGAATTGAAACTCTTGTGCATCATTTATTGTATAATTATAAACTTCACCTATCAAGAAAAATTTATTATTATCTAATACCTTTGTCGGATTATTTGTTTTGTATTCTGTAAAAGCATCTTGACAAATTTCTGCAAATTTTTTCCATACTTCTTCCTCAGTATGTTTTACTGTATCTACACGATAACCATCAATTCCATATTTTCTTATATAATCTGAAAGCCATTTAATTATATAGTATTTTGGCGCTTTTGGAAAATTATATTTTGCAAAAAATAAATTCAGTTCTCCCACTTCCTTCTCCAAACGACCTTCTTTTTTCCATTTCTCTATTAATTGAGGAGGAAGCATTACATCATTTTCCGATTCTGTAAGAATATCAGGAAGATTTTCTACCAATGTACATTCTATTGTAGTTTTATACGATTGATAGGTACATTGTGGTGAAAGACGAACCCAATCCGAAGGAAAAACAGTATCTACATCAGTAGCAGGTCCAGTATGATTAATAACAGCATCCAACATAATGCGAATACCTTTTGCATGTGCTTTGCTTATCAACTCCTGCAATTCATTTTCTGTTCCCCAGTTTTTATCTATGGCTGTCCAATCTTTTGTCCAATACCCATGAAAACCATACGTTGTTCCTTGACCTTCGTTTACATCTCCATGAATTTGCTCCACAATTGGATTCATCCAAATAGCGTTTATTCCCAAATCAGAAAAATAATTATCTTGTATTTTATTGATAATACCTCGGAAATCTCCCCCTTCAAAACCTCTTAACTTCGCTGTTTTTTTTGTTCTACCATAATTTACATCATTGGTTTTGTCACCATTATTAAAACGGTCTGTCAACAAAAAATAAATATTAGCTCCATTCCAAGTAAAAGATTGTTTCTCTAATCCTTTATTTTCTTGTGTTCCTTGTAGCGTTGTTTTAGAACAAGAAGATAAAAACAAGCAAGTGATTCCAAGTGAGAATATTATTTTTTTCATACACAATTTTTAAGGTTTATTTATTCAGCTATGTTTATTACAATTTATTTATCCGATTTTATTAATTTTTAATTGAATTGATTAATCCTAAAACATTCAAAAATGTAATAAAAATAAAAACTGAAAATATAAATTTGGGCGTTCCCTTTGGTCGGGCTATTCGTTGCAATCTTTTCTTATTGTAACTTCGGGATTGATAACAAAAAATCATAGAAGTTTTATTTTACAATAAGAAAAGGATTTCCTCTACTATCCCTAACGCACAATAGAAATTTGTATTCTTTTTGCGACAGGGATTGACAGCGATATCCTTTTGTATAGGAATGTTGAGATTGTATCGAAAACATCCTATACAAAAGATAAAGCAGAAAGCCCGCTCGGTCGCCCAAATATTAATTAGAACTTGTTTATTTTACTTCTTTTATACTTATTGCAAAACCACCTCCTGCAGCAGAAGTTAAATCTAAAGTAGATTTAGAATTTACTTTTTTCTTTTCTATTTTATAGGCTTGTGGATTTGTTTTGTAATGTGCATCTTTAGCGTCTGTATAAACTGTTGCTTCGTATTTTTTTCCTTTATCTAAAAAATCGAGTTTAATTTTTGTTGTACGTGGTGTTTCTCCATTTACATTTCCTACAAACCAATTATTTGATTTTTTATCTTTACGAGCAACTGTTAAATATTTTCCTGGTTCAGCTTCTAAATATTTACTGTCTTGCCAATCTACCGGAACGTCTTTTATAAACTGAAATGCATCTGGAAATCTATTGTAATTTTCTATAATATCAGCAGCCATTTGTAATGGAGAATACATTGTAACATACAATGCTAATTGGTTTGCTAATGTAGAATTTACGTGTGATTCGTTATTAGGATTCATTTTCTTTATATCCATTTCGAAAATACCTGGTGTATAATCCATTGGTCCTCCTAACAAACGTGTAAATGGTAAAATAGTTACATGATTTGGTTTTGAACCACCAAATGCTTGGTATTCTGTTCCACGAGCCGATTCATTACCTATTAAGTTTGGCCATGTACGTGCTACTCCTGTTGGACGTACTGCTTCGTGAGCATTAACCATAATTTTATATTCTGCTGCTTTTTCTAATGCATATTGGTAATGGTTAACCACATTTTGACTATAATGATAATCTCCACGAGGAACAATATCACCTACATATCCACTTTTTACTGCATTGTAACCATTGTCTTGCATAAATTTATATGCTTTGTCCATATGTCTTTCGTAATTGCGTATAGAACCTGATGTTTCGTGATGCATAATAATTTTTACTCCTTTTGATTTTGCATAAGTATTTAATTCTTTTACATCAAAATCTGGATAAGGAGTTACAAAATCGAAAACGTAATCTTTATGATTTCCAAACCAATCTTCCCATCCTTCGTTCCATCCTTCTACTAAAACAGCATCAAATCCGTTGGCAGCTGCAAAGTCTATATATTCTTTTACATGCTTTGTATTTGCTGCATGTTTTCCATTTGGTTTTGCTTTAGAATAGTCCGTAACACCCAATTCTACTGTAGGAAAATCGTCTGTGTACGCCCAAGAACCTCTTCCTGTAATCATTTCCCACCATACACCTACATATTTTACTGGCTTTATCCAAGATGTATCTTTTATTTTTGATGGTTCATTTAAATTATATGTCATTTTAGAAGCAACAACATCACGTGCGTCATCGCTTGCAATTACTGTACGCCAAGGTGTATTGAAAGGAGCTTGTAAATATCCTTTATCTCCTAAAGCATCTGGTGTTAACCAAGATTCGAAAACTAAATTTTTATCATCTAAATTTAAACTCATTGCTGGATAATTAATCAATGCTGCTTCGTGTAAATTGATGTAAAGTCCATTTGATGCTTTCATCATAAGAGCTGTTTGTACCCCTGTTTTAGAAAATGCTTTCTGAGATGCATTACCAATATATGCTTTATCAAATAAACCTCTAATATCTGTTAACTTAGATTCTGTGTAATCATATTCTTGCGTATCATAATCTCCAGGAATCCAAAAAGCTGTATGGTCTCCTGTCATAGCAAATTGAGAATGTTCCTCTTTAATAACAAAATATTTTAAATTCTTTTGTTCAGGAAATTCGTAACGGAAACCTAATCCATCATCAAACATTCTGAAACGAATAACCATTTGACGGTCTGTTTTTGGTTGAGATACTGTTACAGCTAATTCATTAAAATTATTTCTTATTTTATCTACTTCTCCCCATACTGGAACCCAAGTTTCATCAAACGTTGATGTTTTTGTATCTACTATTTCGAAACCAGATAAAAAATTTGCAATGTCTTTTGCTTTTTCATCTTCTACTCTTTGCTGAGTTGCAAAATCCATTTCTTTATGAGTTGTTTTAAACTCAAATCCTAAATGACTTGGTTTTACAACATCTTTACCTTTGTATCGTAATTGATAAGTAGGTTTTCCATCTTTAGACAAAGAAAAATCCATCACGAAATTTCCATCAGGGGATTTCAATTCTTGTCCATAGGCAATGTTCATCATTGCAATTCCTAATCCTAATATAAACTTGAAGTTTTTCATTATTCTTGTGTTTTTGTTTTATTTTTTTAATTCAATAATCATTGATGTTTTTCCATCAATAGAAATTGTATTGTTTGTATCTACAGAGATATTTTTGTTAGATATGATATCTTTTCCAGAAGTAAATCCATTTAAAGCTTCTGAAAAACGGTCTAATTTTAATGTTTGCTTTTCTGTATTAGCATTCATAACAACCATAACAGACTCGTTATCATTGTATCTAAAATACACATAAACATTATTTTGTGGAATAAAATGTTTTGTTTTCCCTGAATGAATTACTTCTTTATTTTTTCTCCAATTAAAGATTTTTGCAGTAAAATCATGAAATTGTTTTTGTTCTGTAGTTCTACCATCATTTGTAAAGGCATTTTGTTTATCCGATTTCCACCCTCCAGGAAAATCTTGACGAATTGCAGCGTCACCTTTACTTTTATCTCCACGCATTCCAATTTCAGAACCATAATAAACCTGTGGAATTCCACGAACAGTAGATATTAATGTTAATCCTAATTTATAATCGTTTATGTTTCCATTTATAATTTCATTGAAACGCTCTGTATCATGATTTTCCATAAAAACAAACATGTTATTTACATTTGGATAAAGAAAATCGTTTGTAAAATTATCATAGATTCTAATCATTCCTTTATCCCACGATTCATCTTCTGTAATTGCCTTTGGGATTGCTCCAAAAAGAGGAAAATCCATAACAGATGGTAAATAAGAATTATAATTATCTATTTCTGCTATTTTTGAATCTTTTTGCCAATAAGCAATATGCGCAGGTGAGTGCATCCATGCTTCCCCAACAACATTAAAATTTGGATATTCGTCTGTAATTGCTTTCACCCATTTTGCCATTCCTACTTTATCATTATAAGGATAAGTATCGACACGCATTCCTCCAAGTTCTGCATATTCTATCCACCAAATAGCATTTTGTGTAAGATAATTAACAACCAAAGGATTTGATTGATTCATATCGGGCATTGTACTATCAAACCATCCATCTAAAGCTTCTTTTTTATCAATTTCAGCTACATTAGAATCAAATTGTGCTGTTGTACGATAATTAGAACGTTTAAAACCATTGTCTCCGTCTGCAAATTGATGAATCCAATCTTTGGCAGGTAAATCTTGAATTAACCAATGTAAAGAACCCCAATGATTCGTTACATAATCCTGAATTAACATCATGCCACGTTTGTTTAATTGACGAGATAATTCACGGTAATCCTCATTTGTACCATAACGTGCATCTATTTTATATAAATCTGTTTGAGCATAACCATGATATGAGTGTTGTTTTTGATTATCTTCGTTAACAGGTGTTAACCAAACAGCAGTTGCACCTAAATTTTGTATATAATCTATATTATTTATTATTCCACGTAAATCACCACCATGTCTTCCGTCTGGAATCTGTCTATTTGCTTTATCTATTAATTCTTTTTTAGAATCATTACTTTCATCCCCATTAGCAAATCTATCTGGCATAATTAGATAAACAATATCTTTTGATGTAAAAGAATTTCTATTGGCAGAATTAGCTTCGCGATTTTTTAATTCGTACGTGTAAGAATCAACAACTTTGTTTTTATTTTTGATATTAATTTTAAATGAAGATTTGTTCACTTCATTTGTATTAATTGTTACAAAAACATAATTTGGATTCTCTGTTTTCTGAATATCTTTTATTTTTACATTGTCAGATAATTCTAAATTATATGTACTAATATTTTTCCCATAAACTAGAATCTGAAGCTCAGGATTTTTCATTCCTTTCCACCAAAACATTGGCTCTACTTTCTGAATTTGAGCAAAAGTGAATGATGAAAATAATGATATTGTTAGAAGTAATTTTCTCATGTGTTTTTTTTTTGAATCGAAAATTGAAGTTAACACAACTTACAATTCATTGCTAAAAAGCACCTTGAAAGCCGAGACTTTCAAGGTATTTCTATTTTTTCCCTTTTTATTAAATAGAAGGTTGTACAAGAACTTTTTGGTCAAAAACATAAACCTCTAATGGTTGATTTCCTTCCAATTCGAACATTGTATTTCCTTTATTTACGATAACTTTTAGGATTTGATTGCGGAAATTTATTTTAAATGTAAATTCTTCCCATTGCTCTGGAAGACGAGGCTCAAAATAAAGTTGATCATTTTTTACTCGCATTCCTCCAAATCCTTCTACAATAGACATCCAAGTACCAGCCATAGATGTTATATGTAAACCTTCGTGAACCTCTTTATTATAATCATCTAAATCTAGACGAGAAGTTCTTAAGTAAAATGTGTATGCTTGTTCCATACGACCTAAAGTAGCCGCTTGTATAGAATGTACACATGGAGACAATGATGATTCATGAACTGTTAAAGGTTCATAAAAATCAAAATGTCTTTCTAATTGTTCTTTCGAGAATTTATCTTCGAAATAATAAAATGCTTGTAACGTATCGGCTTGTTTTATGTAAGCAGAACGTAAAATTCTATCCCAAGACCATTTTTGATTAATTGGTCTTTGACTTTTATCTAACTGAGAAACTGGAGTTAAATCTTTATCTAGGAATCCATCTTGTTGTAAGTAAACATCATATTCTTTACTGTATGGAAAATAAATATTTGAAGCAACTTCTTTCATCTTCTCTAACTCAACATCTGTAATATTTACTTTTGAAGAAATACGTGCAAAATCGCTAGAATAGTTATCTTTTACATTTTGTACTTGTTCTACAGCATAGTTAATACACCATTGTGCACAGTAAGATGTATGAAAATTGTTATTCACATTATTTTCATACTCATTAGGGCCTGTTACACCAAGCATAACATATTGTTTCTTATCATTTGACCAATTGAAACGCTGTGTCCAAAATCGAGCAATACCTAATAAGACTTCTAAACCAGCTTCAGGAATATAAGTATCATCTCCTGTAAAGCGTGTATAATTAAAAATAGCAAAAGCAATTGCTGCATTACGATGAATTTCCTCGAAAGTTATTTCCCATTCGTTATGACATTCTTCACCATTCATTGTTACCATTGGATACAATGCAGCACCATTTGTAAATCCTAATTTTTCTGCATTCTCTATGGCTTTATCTAACTGATTGTATCTATATTTTAATAAATTTCTTGCAACTTCTTGGTTTTTTGTAGCCATATAAAATGGTAAACAATATGCTTCTGTATCCCAATAAGTAGAACCTCCATATTTTTCTCCAGTAAATCCTTTTGGTCCAATATTTAATCGAGCATCTTTACCTGAATAGGTTTGGTTTAATTGAAAAATATTAAAACGAATACCTTGCTGAGCTTTTACATCACCTTCTATCGTAATATCTGCCATTTCCCAAATCTTAGCCCAAGCTTCTTTTTGGTTTATTAACAATTGTTCATAACCTATAGTTTTAGCTTGTTCCAAAACATTTTCTGCTGCTGTAATTAATTCATTTTCTTGATGATTTGTTGACACAACATATCCTCCAAATTTATGAATTGTAGCTATTTCATTCACGTCTATATTCAACTCATAAGTAAACTCTACTTTATGATTTGTTTTATTTTGTGATAACGGACTAACTTCTTGTTTTTCATTGTTAATAAAAAACATATTTTCCATAAATGTTACCACATTAAAATGTGTTTTAAATGTACGAGCTTGTACAAAACCTTGTTCTTTTTTTATCTCTGTTGTAATTGGTTCCCAAAAAGTTTCTTCCCAATTGGCATCTTCATTTTTTACACCAGTATCAACATAAGGTTTATAAACAATTTTAGCCTTTCCATTTAATGGTTTTATATCATATTTTATAACACCTATTTCATCTAAATCGGCAGCTAAAAAACGACGAACATTAACTTCTATTTCTAATCCTGAAGGTAAAATTGCAATAAAAGAACGGTCTAATAAACCTTCTTTCATATTTAATTCACGACGAAAGTTCTTTACTTCTTTACATGTATTTAAATCAAACTGTTCACCGTTAATTTCAATATCAATTCCTATCCAAACTGGAGCATTCAGAACTTTTGCAAAATATTCTGGGTATCCATTTTTCCACCAACCAACTTTTGTTTTATCTGGATAATAAACACCTGCAATATAACTTCCTTGAAAAGTATCACCTGAATAAAATTCTTCAAAATTTGCACGTTGTCCCATTGCTCCGTTACCAATAGAAAATAAACTTTCTGAAGATTTTACACGATCTTTTTCAAATCCTTCTTCAATGATTGACCACGAATTTGGGATAATATAATCTTGATTCATTTTTAATTTTATTGTTGTTTGTAAATATTATTGATTGATTAATTTTAATAGAAAATCTTTTGAAATTTCAGTAAAGTCATTGAAATTATAATCTGCTTCATTTAATACTGATTTTTCTCCTATTCCAACGCTTGTCATCCCTGCACTATTTGCAGCTTGAATCCCTGCAACTGAATCTTCAAAAACAATTGAATTTGCTGCTGTTTGATTTACCTTTTTAGCTCCTACTAAAAACACTTCAGGATCTGGTTTCGCATTTGATACATCATTGCCGTCAACGATGTCGTCAAAATAATGAAGGATATTTACTTTTTCTAAAATAGGGCGTGCATTTTTAGATGCTGAACCTAAAATAATTGGTTGTTTATTCTCCTTAAGAAAATTAAGTACATCCATTACTCCTGGAAGAATTTCAGATTCATCCATCTTATCGATATATGTCAGGTATTCTTCATTCTTTTTTAATAGATATTCTTGTTTTTGTTCATCAGTAATTTGAACATTTCCTAATGCAAGAATTAATTCTAAAGATCGTACACGAGAAACCCCTTTTAATTGTTCATTATCTTCATGAGTAAAATTAATTCCTAAAGATTTAGCTACGTTTTGCCATGCTAAGAAATGGTATTTTGCAGTATCTACAATAACACCATCTAAATCGAAAATAAATGCTTTTGTTTTCAAAATAAAGTTATGCTTTGATTGGTTTTTCGTTATCCTGAACACGCTGTACTAGTAATGCAGCAATAATAAATGCAACACCACTCATCATAATAGCGTACACAGGATCTCCACCATAAATATATTTAACTATTGGTCCTCCTAAAATTGAATTGATAATTTGCGGAATACAAATAAAGAAATTAAAAATCCCCATATATACTCCCATTTTCTTAGAAGGAATAGCTCCTGCTAACATTGCATATGGCATTGCAAGAATACTTGCCCATGCTATTCCTACTCCCATCATTGAAAAAATCAACAATTTGGGGTCATGAATAAAATAAATAGAAATTAATCCTATTCCCCCTATTAATAAAGAAACTGTATGAGTTGTTTTTCTTCCTAATTTTAGTGCTAGTGCAGGTAAAAAGAAAGCAAAAATTGCTGAAACAGCGTTATACACACCGAAAATAATTCCAACCCAGTCTCCTGCTTTATTATAAGTTATTGAAGAGGTATCTGACAAAGGCAAATCATAAACATGATGTGCTATTGCTGGTGTTGCAAATACCCACATACCAAATAATCCAAACCATGTAAAAAATTGTACCCACCCCAATTGTTTCATTGTTTGTGGCATATTTTTAAAATCATTAAAAATATTTGATAAAGATGTTTTTTCTTCTTTTATAATTTCTTTTCCTTCAGCACGATCAAATGCTTCTAGTTCTTCAGGAGAATATTCTTTTGTAGTCGAAAGAGTTATTATAACCGATATAATCAAAACGATTGCACCTATTAAAAAGGATAAAATTAAATGAAATGGAATCTCACCTTCTGATGCTGTACTTTTTACTCCAAACCAATTACTAAGAATATATGGCAACCATGATCCTAAAACAGCTCCAAATCCAATTAATGCAGTTTGTACAGAAAATCCTAATGTACGTTGATCGGAAGGTAATATATCAGCAACTAATGCACGGAATGGTTCCATTGCAATATTAAAAGAAGCATCCATAATCATTAAAAATCCTGCCCCCATCCATAAGGCAGGTAATAATGCTGTAAAAGCTCCAGCTTGTGGCATTAAAATTAGTCCTAAACTAGCAAGGACAGCTCCTACTAAAAAATAAGGCTTACGGCGACCAAATCGTCCCCATGTTTTATCAGAATAATGTCCAATAATTGGCTGTACAACCAATCCCATTAATGGAGCAACAATCCAAAACCAAGAAAGATGATGCACATCTGCACCAAAAGTTTGTAGTATTCTACTAGCGTTTGCATTTTGTAAAGCAAACCCCATTTGTATACCAAAGTATCCAAAACTTAAGTTCCAAATTTCCCAGAAACTTAATCTACGCTTTTCCATTATCGTAATTATTAATTATTTACGATAAGCGTTTCAGCTTATCAAAACTATATTTTTTTATTTGAGAAGTAAAAATATGTTTTGATTTGGTTACAATGTTAAAACTTTTTTTTTGGATTATTGCTACTAAAATAACTATTTAACCTAAAAAAAATCACTAAATCGTTGTAGTTTCACGATGTAATAATTCAGTACCTACAACTTCTGTAATATAATGTTCATGTTCGTGTTCAGATTCCAATTTTTGGATTAATAAACGTGCTGCTATTTCTCCCATTTTAAAAGCATTTTGTTTTACAGTAGAAATACTAGGAATAGAATTTTTTGAAATTACTCCATCAGTAAAAGCAATAAGATGTAAATCTTCTGGAACTTTCATTCCCCTATTTAAAGCTGTTCTAAGAACATTAACGGCATATAATTCATTAACAGCCATGACAGCATCAAAATCGTTCTTTTCAAAAAACTCTTCTATTGTTGCTTCTAAATTAGATTCATCTTCTATTCTTAAAATTAAATTCTCATTAACTTTAATTCCATTAGCTTCTAATGTACGTTTATAACCTTCTGTTCTTAAACGACCTACACTAATATAATCAGGTGTCGTAATAAATCCAATTTTTTTACGCCCTTTACTAATAAAGTACTGAATAGCTTCTTGTGTTGCTAATACATCATCTATAATTACTTTATCGGTATATACTTCTCTTGTTACACGATCAAACATAACAACAGGCATTCCTTGATTGATAATTTCTTTAATGTGATGATAGTCTTTTTTTGCTTGAGTTTCTTTTGATAATGAAATCACAAAACCATCTATACTACCAGAAGCTAACATTTCCATATTAATAACTTCTCTTTCATAAGATTCGTTTGATAAACAAATTAAAACATTATAACCATATTGATTTGCAAGATTTTCAATCCCACTAATTACCATAGCGAAAAAATCATGAACTATTTCGGGAATAATAATAGCAATTGTTTTTGTCTTACGATTCTTAAGACTTAATGCTATATTATTTGGTTTATAATTATACAGTTTAGCAAAAGCTTGAATCTTATTTCTCGTTGCTTCACTTATCTCATCACTGTTCTTCAGCGCTTTAGAAACAGTTGATATTGAGACATCTAATTCTTTTGCTATCTGTTTTAATGTTAAATTCTTCTTCATGATCTTCTAATTACTCAAATGACTAATATTGATTTACTAATTTCCGTATTTTTTATTAAAAACTACCACATAAAAATAGATAATTTAATTATTTATTAACACGCAAACGTTTTCGTCTAACCCAAAGGTGTCTTTAGTACACAATAAATAAAATAAACAACATACATTTGAAATCGAGAAGTAAAAATATAGATTAAAATTAACGAAACAAAACATGAAAAAATATGAGGATTTTTAAACAAACTCTTCTTGCATTAGTACTTTCTAGTCCAGCTATTTTATCTGCTCAAGAAGCGGTTAAAGGGACTGTTTATGACAGTACAAACAATGCAATTTTAGCTGGTGCTGATATTACAAATATCACATCAGGAGAATCTACTGTTTCTGATGATCAAGGTAATTTTATATTAGAAGCAAATGACGGAGATATCATCACAATCAGTTACTTTGGTTTTGATGAGCAAGAAATAACATACGCAGGACAAACTCAATTACAACTTAGAATGTCTAAAACGACAGAAAACTTAAAAGAAGTCGTTGTTATTGGTTATGGTACATCAAAAAAAGAAGACATAACGGGTTCTGTTAATCAGTTAAATTCCAAAGACTTCAACAAAGGTTCTATTACTTCAGCTCAAGAATTAGTTACTGGTAAAATTGCTGGTGTTGTAGTGACATCTGCTGGAGGTGCTCCTGGTGATGGACAAAATATTTTAATTAGAGGAAATAGTTCTTTATCATTAAATGCACAACCGTTGTATGTAGTTGATGGAGTTCCGTTAGCAGATACAAACGTTGGAGGTTCTCGTAACCCTATTGATTTCTTGAATCCAAATGATATTGAAACAATGACAATATTAAAGGATGCTTCTGCTACAGCTATTTATGGTTCTCGTGCTGCAAATGGTGTTGTATTAGTAACAACAAAGAAAGGAAAAGGAAAAGGTTTTAGATATAGTTATAATTCAACGACATCAATTTATCAACCTGAAGGATATATTGATATGATGAATGCAAATCAATTTCGTGAACTAGTAAACCAAGTTGGTACTACAGCTGAAATTGCTAGATTAGGAAATGCAAATACAGATTGGCAAAGAAAAATATACAAAACAGCTGCTGGTTTTGACCATAATTTTAGTGCTACAGGAAATATTGGTGGTAATATGCCATCTCGATTTTCTGTTTCTAATACAAATCAAGATGGTATATTAAGAGGAGATAATATCAATCGTACAACTTTGTCGATGAATTTGAATCCTACTCTATTAGATAAACATTTACGTTTTGAAATTAATGCTCGTGGTTCTTATATCGAAAATCAATTTGCAAATAGAGATGCAATAAGTTCTGCATTGGAATATGATCCTACACAACCAGTATATTCTGGAGCTAATATTTTTGGTGGCTATCATACATGGATGGATGGAGCTGTAAAACATAATTTAGCCCCTGTCAATCCTGTTGCATTAATCAATGAAGTTGATGACACATCAGAAATACGACGTTTTGTTGGTAATGCTAAAGTAGATTATAATCTACATTTTTTACCTTCTGTTACTGCAACTGTAAATGTTGGATACGATATATCAAATTCTAATGGTCGTAAAATAAAATCTGCTAATTTACCTAGTCAATTAGCTAATTGGAATGGTTCTAAAACATCGTTTAATAATGAGTTTTATAATAAATTATTTGATGCATATTTAACTTTTGATAAAGACTTCGGAAAACATAATGTAAAAGTTATGGGAGGATATAGTTATCAATATTTTAATACGTATCAATATAATTTTGACGGTCTATTAAAAGAACAAAATGCAGAACAATATGAGTTTTATTCTAGAGATCAAAGTACTTTATTATCATATTACGGACGTTTAAATTATAGTTTTGATAACAAGTATATTTTAACAGCTACAATGAGAGCTGATGCTTCTTCAAAATTCAAAAAAGATAATCAGTGGGGGTATTTCCCTTCTGCAGCATTTGCTTGGAACATTTCAAAAGAAGAATTTTTGAAAGGAAGTACAGTTGTAAATGATCTTAAATTCCGTGTAGGTTATGGACAAGTTGGTAATGTAGCTGGTTTAAATAACTTTCAATATTTAACACGTTATCAAATTTCACAAGCTACTGCAAATTATCAATTTGGTTCTACATTTTACCAAACTTACCGTCCACAGCCTTTTAATGGAGATTTGAAATGGGAAGTTTCTAATACATTCAATATTGGATTAGATTACTCTTTATTTAAAAATAGAATTTATGGTACAGTAGATGTTTATAGTAAAAAAACAAAGGATTTAATAGCTAGTGTTTATGTAGATCCGTTTACTAATTTTGGAAATATGATCGATAAAAATATCGGTGATATGGAAAACAAAGGAATTGAATTTAGTATTAATTCAGATATCGTTAAATCAAAAGATTTTGATTGGTCATTTGGTTACAACATTGCATTTAATGATAATAAAATCACCAAACTACCAACTGATAATTTGACTGGAGGTATTGATGGAGGAACAGGAAATAATATTCAAATCCAAAGAGAAGGAGAAGCGCCTTTTAGTTTCTATGTTTACAAACAAATATATGATGCTAATGGAAAACCTATTGAAGGTGCATACGAAGATTTGAACGGTGATGGTATAATAAACGAAAAAGATAGATACATCCATAAAAGTCCTTTTGCTAAAGTCACAATGGGATTAAATACTAGTTTTAGATATAAAAATTGGGATTTATCTGCTACTGCACGTGTTAGCTTAGGTAACTATGCTTACAATAATGTAGCCTCTTCAAAAGGATATAGTAGAAAAGCAACAGGAAATGGTCAAAATTTCTTAACGAATGTACATACTGATTATTATAAAACAGGATTTACAAATATTACTGAAACAAATCTATTGAGCGATCACTTTATAGAAGATGCATCTTTCTTCCGTATTGATAATATTACATTAGGGTACAATCTAAAACAAGCTATAAAAGGAATGGATGTACGCTTTTATGGAGCAGTACAAAACGTAGCTGTTTTCACAAATTATAGTGGATTAGATCCTGAAATGTACAGAGGAATTGATAATAATTTTTATCCAAGACCTAGAACGTATGTATTTGGTCTTAATGTTAATTTTTAATTGATTAAAAATGAAAAAAAATACAATATCTAAATATATAGTTGCAACTATTTTAGCATTTTCTCTTTCTTCTTGTCATGATGACTTAGACTTAATGCCAAACGATCCTAATACTTATACAGAATTTGATGTATTCAAGGATCCTTCTTCTGCTAAATTAGCTTTAGCAAAAGTATATGCTTCTTTAGCTTTAACAGGTCAAAAAGGACCAGATGGGCAAGGTGATATACAAGGAATAGATGAAGGAACGTCTCAATATTCGCGTTTATTATTTTATTTAAACGAATTAACTACAGACCAAGCTATAATAGGATGGGGAGATCCAGGAATTCCTAATTTACATGATATATCTTGGGGTTCTAATAATACTTTTATACAAGCTATGTATTATCGTTTAGCTCAAACAGTTTCTTTTTCTAATTCATTTATTGTAAATGCTGAAAAATTAGCTGAAACAGATCAAGAAGTAAAAAGCTATATAGCCGAAGCTCGCTTTATTCGTGCTTATGCTTATTATAATCTTATAGATCTTTATGGAAATGTTCCTTTAGTCACAAAAATTTCATCAGAATTACCACAACAGAGTAATCGTAAAGAAATATTCAATTTTGTTGAAAATGAGTTAAAAGCAATTGAAGAAGAACTAAAAACAGGTAAAGGAAATGAATATGGTCGTGTAGACAAAGTCGCAGCCGAAGCATTATTAGCACGTTTATATCTGAATGCTGAAACTTGGATTGGTGAAGCTAAGTATACTGAAGCTATTACATATGCTAAATTAGCTATGCAGTCTCCATATAAAATAAATACGAATGATACTAATAAAAATGGTTCTGCTTATGATGAATTATTTTTAGCGGATAATGATACAAATGGAGCACAAGATGAAGCTATTTTTACTTTAAATTTTGATGGTGCTAATTCTCGTACATACGGTGGATCTACATTTATAGTAAAAGCTTCTATTGGAGGAAATATGAAAGCTCCTGACTTTGGTGTGAATGGTGGTTGGGGAGGTCCTCGTACAACAAAAGCCCTTGTAGAACAATTTTCTAGTTCTATTTCTGCTACAAATCAAAATGGAGAGCCAACAGCTTGGAAAGATAAAAGAGCAATGTTTTTTACAGATGGTCAATCTTTCGAAATAAATAATGTAGGTACATTTACAGATGGTTATGCTGTCGCTAAATGGTCTAATAAAAGAGCTGATGGTGCTGCAACAAGAGATGCTACTGGAGAATATGTTGACACAGATATACCAGTCATTCGTTTAGCTGAAGTTTACCTAAATTATGCAGAAGCTGTTCTAAGAGGTGGAGCTGGAGGAGACAGAGCTACTGCTCTAAGTTTAATTAACGAATTACGCACTAGAGCATACGGAAATACAAGTGGAAACATTACAGACTCTCAATTAAATTTAGATTTCATTTTAGATGAGAGAGCAAGAGAAATGTATTGGGAAGGTACTCGTCGTACAGATTTGATTCGTTTTAACAAGTATACATCAAATTACAATTGGCCATTTAAAGGTGGAGCTCAAAATGGGACATCAGTTCCAGCTACAAGAGCACTATTCCCTATTCCAAACAATATTATTGTAATTAACCCTAATCTAAATCAAAATCCAGGTTACTAAGATGAGAAAATTAATTAAATATATTTCGTTAGCTTGTGCAAGTGTATTTGCACTAAGTTCATGTAATGATGATGAAGATTTATTAAAAGTTAATCCATCTACATTTATTGCCCCTAAAATTGAAATTACAAATTCTGATCCAATTATTCTATCGGAAGAAAATGCAACAGAAACTGCTATTTCATTTAAATGGTCTGCCGCAGATTATGGTATAGCAACAGTTCCTAAATACGAGTTACAATTAGATAAAAAAGGAAATAATTTCAAAGAACCTAAATCAATTGCAACTATATCTGAAACTGTATATGACATTACTGTTAAAGAATTAAATAACGTAGCAACAACTTTAGGATTAATTCCTGGTACTGCAGAAGATTTAGAATATCGAGTTATTTCATCAATTGGTACTCACGAATCAGAAGTATTAATTTCTGATGTTGTATCAATTAACGTTACTACGTATAAACCTAAAGGAGATCCTGTTTTATATTTAGTTGGTGGTGTACAAAGTTACTATGGTAAAAATAACTGGAATGCTGGAGATGGTCTTAAAATGAGATACATAGGAGATGGCACTAAAAAAGTATTTGAAGCTTATGTTAAAGTAGGTCAAAATGATGGAATTAAATTTATAGGACAAACAACAGACTTTAATCCTGATAACTATGGTACTTCTAATGGAGCTCAGAATGGTCAGCTAGAAAATTCTGGTTCTTCTGGAGATGTGAAAATCGCAGAAACAGAAGGTGATGGTCTATATTACGTACAAGTTGATATAGATAAGCTTACATATAAATATGTAAAAATGAATTGGGGAATTATAGGTGATGCAACACCTAACGGATGGGACAATGAAACTGCTTTAAACTATAATTTTACTGATAATGTTTTTGAATTAACAACTAATTTGAAAAGTGGTGAATTAAAATTTAGATCAAAAAATTCTGGAAATAAAATCTATAATGAAGATTGGAAATTCAATATCGGAGATAGTTCTCCATACACAGCTTATGATAGTGGAGGACCAAACTTTAAGGTTAGTTCAAAAGAGACTACTATAAAAGTAAAAATTAATTATGATGGTATAACAGAATTAGAAGGGTTATAATTTTCATAATAAAAAATCACATAATCATAAAAGCCATTAAAATTTATTTTTTAATGGCTTTTTTTAAATCACACACAAAATGAAAAAAAACTTTATCTATTATTATGTTGCTTTTTATAATTTATATAAGAGCACAAATTAGTACTATTCCTACTATATTAGAACAGAACTTACCTGCGACTATTTTTTTTGATAAAAATGGAACTGGATTAGAAAACTATTCTGGTAATATTTATGCACATACTGGAATTACAATAGATGGCGTAGAATGGCAAAATACAATTGGAAATTGGGGAGATAATACTAATCAACCTCAATTAAAATTTATTTCTAATACTACATATAAATTAGAGATACCTTCTTCTATTTATCAATTTTATTCGTCGAACTCTTCTAAAAATATCACAGCTATTAATGTTGTTTTTAGAAGCGAAGATGGAAAACAACAAACAGAAAATTTTAAAATAGATGTAGGTTCATTTCGAATGACATTAGACCAGCCTTCAGAAAATAGTATTACAAACCTTTCATCTGGTTCAGAATTTAAAATTAATGCAACTACTACTAAAAGTGCAAATTGGTCATTAACGGCAAATGGTGTAGAAATAGAAAACGTAACCTCATCTTCTGTTTTTAATAAAAATTATACCATTACAAATAATCAGCAATATATTTTAAAAGCAGAAAATGATGGACAGGTTATTTCAAAATCATTCCAAGTACATATCAAACCTACAGTAAAGGATATCGCTATTCCAAGTCTTCTAAAACAAGGAATAAATTATATAGAAAATGATCCTACAAAAGCATATTTAGTTTTATATGCACCACAAAAAGAATTTATTCATGTTATTGGTTCTTTTAATGATTGGAAAATATCAGATAACTATGTCATGAATAGAGATACCACTAATAAAGATTTATATTGGTTAGAGATAAACAATTTAAAAGCAAATGATATTTATACATTTCAGTACAGAACAAGTGATGGTATAAAAACTGCAGATCCATATTCTACATTAATTTTGTCTCCTTATGATGACCAATATATAAATGAAGAAACATATCCTAATATGCCTATTTATCCTAATGGTCAAGAATTTGAAGTTTCTGTATTACAAACAAATCAAAATAAATACAACTGGAAAACTACTAATTTTAATAGACCTAATAAAGAAAATTTAATTATTTATGAATTATTAATTCGAGATTTTAATACTTCTAAAACATGGGAATCTTTAATTAATGATTTTGATTATTTTAAAAAATTAAATGTAAATGCTATTGAAATTTTGCCTGTTATGGAATTTGAAGGTAATATTTCTTGGGGATATAATACATCTTATCATTTAGCATTAGACAAAGCTTATGGACCAGCATCTAAAATGAAAGAATTTATTGATTTATGTCACCAAAATGGAATATCAGTTATTTTAGATATAGCTTTAAATCACGTTTTTGGTAGATCTCCATTAGTAAGAATGTGGATGAACGATCCTGATGGAGATGGTTACGGAGAACCTACAGATAAAAATCCATATCTTAATCAAGAAGCTAAACATACTTATAATGTAGGTTATGACATGAATCATCAACTATCTCCTACACAATATTATGTAAATAGAACTATAGAGCATTGGATTAATAAATTTAATATTGATGGAATTCGTTGGGATCTAACAAAAGGTTTTACACAAGAATGTTCTCCGTCTGATGAAAATTGTACAAACGACTATCATTCAGACCGTGTACAAATATTAAAACAATATGCAGATTATCAATGGTCAATAGATCCCAAATCTTATGTTATTTTCGAACATTTAGGAAACAATGGTTCTGCACAAGAAGAAACAGAATGGGCAAACTATAGAATAGACGAAGGAAAAGGAATAATGCTTTGGGGAAAAGCGACAAACAATTTCAATCAGAATACAATGGGATATAGTTCTGATAGCAATTTCAATTGGTTAAATCATACAGTAAAAGGATTTAATAAAAAGCATTTAGTTGGTTATGCCGAAAGTCATGATGAAGAACGTATAATGTATAAAAACCTACAATGGGGAGCTTCTAATAATTCTTACAGTGTAAAAGATTTAAACACTTCTCTAGAAAGACAAAAAGCATTAGGAGCTGTTCTATTTACTATTCCTGGTCCTAAAATGTTGTGGCAATTTGGAGAATTAGGATATGAATATTCAATAAACTATTGTAATGATGAGACTATAAATGATGGATGTAGAACTGACCCTAAACCAATCCCGTCCGAAATAGGATATACAAAAGATATAAATAGAAAAAGTGTCTATGAAATTTGGTCTAAAATTATTGAATTAAGATTGAATAATAAGGTTTTTGATACGGATACTTATACAATATCTTCTGGAGATTTAAAACCTAGAATTCATATCAAAAATGATAACTTAAAAGATTCTGAACTTAAAGATGTTATAGTGATTGCGAATTTTGAAACTACAACTCAGAATATTGCACCATTATTTCCTTACTTAGGTAGTTGGTATAATTTATTGGATGAAACAGTTATTAACCCAACAAGTGCAAATTCATCTTATGTAATTTCATTAAATCCTGGTGAATTTAGAATTTTAGGAAATAAAAAAACTTCTTTAAAAACGGAAGAAAATACTATCAAAGATTTTAAAATTAGTATAACTCCAAATCCTACAAAAGATTATTTTAGTCTGAATACTATTACTAATAATATCAAAATTTATGATGTATCAGGAAAATTAATTAAAGAATTTAAAGGTTATTATAAATCAAATCACTCTTTTGATATTCAATCTTTAAATAAAGGAATATATTTAGTTGTTTTCTCTACAGAAAAAGGTAAATCGAGTACAAAACTGATTAAAAAATAATCATTTCATAAAAAAACGTAACTCAGTTCAGAACTGAGTTACGTTTTTTTATTTTTAAAAATATACTAATTTAAAACCTAATACTATAAAATAGCAACACTTGTTAATAATTTAATTTTGGGAAAACAACGCAACATAAATTTTGCTTCTCTCCCGAGTTGTTATCTCAAAGTACCCAACAAAAGTAACATATACCTGGTTACTATTGCTGGCTGATACTATCTGTGAGAAACACTTTTTTCTAGGATTACTACAAGTTCTTAAAGTATTTTTATTTATAGTCTTCTTTTCTTTTTTATAAGAAAATTGCAAAAGGGATTGTAGTAGAAATCCTTTGCTAAATAAATGATAATTTATATTTTGAAAGTTTCATTTATTTAGCAAAGATTGGGAACGATAAAGCCCGTACCGTAGGGTTTGCCCAAAATATTTGTGCTATAATCTTTTTTTAAAAATTAAGTTTTATATTATATTTTTCGTAAAAGTTTTTGATATGTAAAACAGCTTCTTCAGAAGTATCTACGAGACGGAATAAATCCAAATCTTTTTCATTAATATAACCTTCTTCCAACATTCTGTCCTTCAACCAATCTATTAAACCTGCCCAATAATCTTTGCCAACCAAAACTATAGGAAAAGAACCTGTTTTCTTAGTTTGAATTAGTGTTAAGGCTTCGAATAATTCATCTAAAGTACCAAAACCACCAGGCATTACTATAAAACCTTGAGAATACTTTACAAACATAACTTTTCGAGCAAAGAAATAATCAAAATTTATTTCATATTCTCTATCAATATATTTATTTAGGCTAGTTTCAAAAGGTAAAGTAATTCCTAATCCTACGGAAGAACCTCCTCCTTTCTGAGCTCCTTTGTTTGCAGCCTCCATTATAGCTGGTCCTCCTCCTGTTATAACTCCAAAACCTATTTTTGTTAAATTATATGCTATATCTTCTGCTAAATGATAATGTGGATGATCACTTGTAGTTCTTGCTGAACCAAAAATGGATACACATGGTCCTATTTTTGACATTGCTTCATAGCCATGAACAAATTCAGCCATAATCTTAAACAATGCCCAAGAATCGTTAATTCTTATTTCATTCCAATCTTTAGGACGAAAAGATGATTTTATTCTATCTGTCTCTTTTTCTTTATCTGTCATAATTTTTATAAAAAAAACCGTAACAATAATGTTACGGTTCAATATACAATTTATTTATCTTAAAGATTTAATCTCTACTCATAAAAATTCTTAAAATGTACCAAAACAATAACATTAATGATGCAAATAATGATAATGCAGCAGCAACATACTGTTGTGTTCCAAATTCGTATTTTAATTGATGTGTATTATATAATATTGCTCCACCAGCCAATGCGCACATTGCAACAGAGAACCATAAACCTAAATTGAATCCGAATAACATTCCTGCAATTACTAAACCAATTGCTAAAAAGAATCCTATTGTTAATGCTCCTCTTAAAACAGAGAAATCTGCTTTTGTTAAAAATACAATTGCTGATAAACCTACAAACAATCCTCCTGTTACAACAGCTGCTTGTTTTATTACATAAGTTCCTCCATAATACAAGGCAATGTAGAGCATGGGAACAAAAATTAGTGCTTCTGCAATAATATATAAAAAGTAACCTAAGTATTGTTTTGATTTAGAAATTGATTCGTAAGCCATTTTTTGGGCAACCCATGTAATTCCCATAAATCCACCTAATAATATCAACCATAAATAACCAGAAGTTAAGCTTAACATAAATCTTACTAGACCTTCTGATTGCAGCATAAGTGATTCAATAAGCACAAATACTAAAACACCACCAGCAACATGACCATAGGTATGTTTATAAAAAGTTGACCTTTCTGCTATTGTAGCATCTGCTACCAGCTGATTCTGATAAAATTGTTGATTTTCCATATATTTTATAATAATAATTTTATTGGTTTGTATTTTATGCTAAAATAATGATTTTTATATAAATTAAAAAGTATCTCTTTTTTGTACTCTTATCCAATCTATTAACCCAATAATAGATAAAATTAGAAATACAAGATATTGACTTGATGTAATTACTGCTCCTTTGTATATCATCAAAGGAATCATAATTAAATCTCCTATAATCCAAAAAATCCAGTTATCAATTTTTTGCCGTGCCATCATCCACATTCCAATTAAAAATATAGCTGTTGTAGAAGCATCTATAAAATCTATTGGAGTATAATGTAATTTACATTGAGAAATATAGTTCCAATTAAAACCATTTTGTATTATTGGACGAAAATAATAAACTGTCAAAATAAATAATACACTGAATAAAAATAATAGAATTGCATAAAAATATTCTTTTTTTGTTGCCCAAAATACCTCAACATGTTTATGATCTTCTTTAAGATTTTTTTTCCAGAGAATCCAACCATAAAAAGCCATTGAAGCATAATAAACATTAATAATTGTTTCTCCATAAAGCCCCCAACTAAAAAATAAATAAATGAATATAAGTGTTGATATTACTGTTGTAGGGTAAACTAATATATTACGCTTGTAAGTATAAAAAACGGAAATTATTCCGAACAACGTAGCTATTGTTTCTAATATAATGTTTAGTGTAGTGTATGTTTTATATGGAGCAAGGATGTAATCTATAAAATCATTCATTTTGTAATTTTAAGTTAAAATTTATTCATAATCCAATACCCAAATCAAATAATGATCACCTATCATTTTATAAAAAGCATGGTATTTTCTACTTTTTACATCATCAGAAATCCAACAAACAATTTGTTTATTTTCTACTAAATCAAACTCTTCTACTCGATAATGATTTAAAAAATTCCATAAATTACCGCCGTTCAATTTATACAAACCTTCTTTTATTCCCCAAATAATATGTAAGTACTCAATTTCATCTTTCCCTTTAGGGAGCCAGTGTAATTCATCAGGACGAGCAAATTTATTTTTAATATTTAATATTTTTTTAGGACGACTAAGTTCTATATCTATACCTATATTGAATTCACTTATCCCAACAGACACTAAACCATAGGAATGCGTAATAGAAATTTCACTATTTGTCTCTAAAAAAGGTTTTCCTTTTTCATCATAATTTACATCATAATCTAAATCTAATTTTTTTAAACAAGCTCTTAAACCAAGATATTCTCTAGCTTGTTTAGGTCGAAGATTACGATATTTCTCTATCCTATAATCCTTAAGTTGAAGATATTCTAACATTTCCTCATTACTTTCGTTTACATCCCAAGTAATTAGGCGAGTATGTTTTTTATCGTTTATATAATCGATGACTGGCATTTTTATAATCGTAAATTAGTTTGTAAATTTGTATCTTATAATCAAATCAAAAGTTAGTTAAATATATCAATTGATGGATACAAAAACGCAATACATTCCTTACAAAGTTAAAGATATTTCTTTAGCTGAATGGGGAAGAAAGGAAATTACGTTGGCTGAGGCGGAGATGCCTGGGTTAATGGCTATCCGTGAAGAGTATAAAGCAGCTCAACCTTTAAAAGGTTCTCGCATTGCGGGTTGTTTACATATGACAATCCAAACTGCAGTACTTATTGAAACGTTAGTTGCTTTAGGAGCTGATGTTACATGGTCTTCATGTAATATTTTCTCTACACAAGATCATGCTGCTGCTGCAATAGCTGCTGCTGGTATTCCTGTGTATGCTTGGAAAGGGATGAACGAAGAGGAATTTGAATGGTGTATCGAACAAACATTATTCTTCGGTGAAGATCGTAAACCACTAAATTTAATTTTAGATGATGGTGGAGATTTAACGAACATGGTGATTGATCGTTTTCCAGAATTAGTTGCTGATATCAAAGGTTTATCAGAAGAAACAACTACTGGTGTACACCGTCTTTATGAAAGAATGGAGAATGGTACATTACCTATGCCTGCAATTAACGTAAACGATTCTGTAACAAAATCGAAATTCGATAACAAATACGGATGTCGCGAATCTGCTGTTGATGCTGTAAAACGTGCAACAGATTTAATGATCGCTGGTAAACGTGTTGTTGTTTGTGGTTATGGAGATGTTGGTAAAGGAACTGCGGCTTCTTTCCGTGGTGCTGGAGCTATTGTTACAGTAACAGAAATTGATCCTATTTGTGCTTTACAAGCTTCTATGGAAGGTTATGAAGTAAAAAAATTGGATACTGTTGTAGCAAATGCAGACATCATCATTACAACTACAGGAAACTTCGGTATTATTCGCGCAGAGCATTTTGCTAAAATGAAAGACAAAGTTGTTGTTTGTAACATTGGTCATTTCGATAATGAAATCGATATGGCTTGGTTAAACAAAAACTATGGTAACACAAAAGAAGAAATTAAACCACAAGTAGACAAGTACAATATCAATGGTAATGATATTATTATTTTGGCTGAAGGTCGTTTAGTTAACTTAGGTTGTGCTACAGGACACCCTTCTTTTGTTATGTCAAACTCTTTTGCAAACCAAACTTTAGCTCAAATCGAGTTATGGACTAACACATCTTCTTACGAAAATAAAGTTTATACTTTACCTAAGCATTTAGATGAGAAAGTTGCTCAATTACATTTAGCTAAATTAGGCGTTGAATTAGAAGTTTTATCTCAAGAACAAGCTAAATACATTGGTGTAACGGTTGAAGGACCATTTAAACCAGAATACTATAGATATTAATTAATTTTAATTTAGAATTTATTTGAAGAAATAACACACACTTAACTATATGCCCTCGCCCTGAACAAGCGAGGGCTTTTTTATTATTCTCTATCTACACTATTGTTTCCTGAGTTTTCCAATTTTTCCATAAAATCATTATATTCTTTTGTGGTAAGAACATTTTTAGGCTTCATTTTTTTATAATCAATTTTAGTTTTATCTTCACTTAAATCACTCAGTACATAACGTTTTACCATTTTCCCTCCTTCTTCTTCAACTTTTTTATTAACAATTGTAATTTCTGATACAATATAATTTTTGAATTGAAATATTATTGGACTAACTGTCAAAGAATTAAACCTACTCAACCAAATACTATAAAAATTATCTTCATATTCTGCCGTAAATTCTCTAGCAGGCATACCTAAAATGATTTTATTATTTTTGGTCGGTTTTAACTGTAAAGTTTTAATGGAATCCATTATATAAGAATCTCCTAACCTTGTAAAATTGGTAGTTTCATTATTTGCGTAATCTATCAACAACCATTTAGGTTCTGGTTCTATATGTATTCCATTATTTTGAGAATTATAAACTTTTTCTCTTATTTTTAGTAAAGATGCATTTTTTGATGTAACAACATCATAAACATACGATTCATTAAATGCATTTTGAATATCTGGTATTAAATTCTTTGGATTAAGGTTCTTCATTTCCTCTGTCATTATCATTTCTTGATTTAAATCGTATACAAATCGATATGACTTCTGTTGAGCGTTACAAATCGATAAAATAAATAACAATAGTAATAAACAATTTTTCTTCATTATTTTCTAATTAAAATATCAGCATTAATAGCTGGAGTTATACCCAATGGTGTTTTTTTTATTTGTGACGATCTTGTGCTTTTGTATAAACACTTTCCAAGTAATGCAGCACTAAAATAAACAGGCTTTTCTATTTTACTCAATAATTCCATTGATATAAAAAAATCTCCTCTATGCTTCAAATTCAAATCCCTCAAGTCAATTGTAAAAATATTTTCACGCTGTTTACTTTTCTTCACTACAACTTGCATGGGTTCATTTAATAGAGATTTATCAAATTCTCCTTTTTTACTAGCATATAAATCTACTTTCAATAAGATTGAATCATCTTTTATTTGGTCACTGAAATTAAAATTAAGACGTTGAAAAGTGTATTCTTTATTTGTCGTTTTTATAGGAATTATTAATTCTTTAATAAACTCTGGAAGTGAATCCTTCTTAAAATTAATATCAGCAGTTAATCCAATTAATATCGATTTTGTTTTTGTATCATGCCCAACTCTTTTTAATTTAAACTTACTTTTATCATAAAATATAGTTTCATTTAGTTCTATTGTATCCTTTTTTAGATCTTGAGCGTTACATAAACCAACTAATAAAAATAAAATAATAGCGTAAACGTGTTTCATAAATTATATTTTTTTTTACAATACTAAGAATTATAATCACTTACAGTTTATAACAAAATCACAACTATGTATTAAAGTTTTATTTTAAATTTTAACAGTTATTAAATTTTATCTTTAATACTTTTTATTGTTTTTTCGTTAAAATTTCTTTTTCAAAAAAATATAAAAACCACTTATTATTTGGGCGTTGGGGCGGGCTTTGCATTGCAATATTTACTAGTAAAATAATTGTACAATAAACTAGCAAAGGATTTCCATTACAATTACTAACGCAGCATAAAATTCTATTTAAAAATTCATTGTTAACCAAATAGGCAAGCTAAATTCTTCTAATAAATGCGCTAGTTTATATTTTGTATAGTTTTCTTTTGTTATCCAGGCAATTTCTGCAATTTCATTAGCCATTTTTAGTGTATCTGAAGTCTTTAAATGAACATGAAATACATCAGCATGTACTTCAGTATTTTTTTCATTCACTGCCATTGTAGAATACTTTCCTAGGAAGTTTACTATATGTTGATTAATATCTATATTTATTTCTTCCAAAAACTCTCTTTGTAATGTAACAATTGGTTCTTCATTCGTTTCTATTTTACCACCAACCATCTGGAAATATTCTGAATTTTGTTTACGAACAGCCAACATTTCTCCTTTGTCATTGGTAACAAGAGCATTTGCAAGATAAAAATGATTCATTTATTTATAAATAATTAGTAATTCGAAAATAAGAAGAAAAAATAAGAGCCAAAAAAAACTTCACAAAATTGTGAAGCTATAACTTAGCTATCTGGAAAGGACTCTGACCCGTACCCAGTTTCTTTACAGACAAGTATTCTAACCAACTGAACTACTAAATTAGAAGATCAAGTTTATAACGTATTTTTCAAAACATATTTTGTCACAAAAGTGACAATAATTCAATTTTTATCTAATGACCTTTGTTCTATAAAATTAGAAAATATGCATATAGTAATATTTGGAGCTACTGGTTTGGTTGGTAGCGCAACAGTAAAAGAAGCATTAGGAAAAGGACATATTGTTACGATATTAGTAAGAACCCCAAGTAAACTAAATATTCGACATCCAAATTTAAAAGTTATAAAAGGTGATGCTCTAGATGCTAATGCAGTTATAGATGCTTTAAAAGGAGCTGAAGCTGTTATTCAGACATTAGGTTATGGAGGTAAAGGAGATGGAAAACCTACAACCTTTACCGCTGACGCTACACGTTTAATTCTTGATGGAATGAAAAAACATAAAGTTAATAGAATTATTGCCATGAGTGTAGCTGGAGCAGGAAATAGTATTTCATTTTTTCCTAAAATACTAACAAAATTTGTGTTTCCTACTTTTATGAAATGGTTTGTATATATAATTAATGATAAAAATAAAATGGAATCAGAGATTATGAATAGTGAATTAGATTGGACAATAGTACGTTCTATTACAATTAAAAATAAACCAGCTTCAGGAAAAATAAATCCTACTTTAGATGGGAAGAATATGAAATATTCAATCAATGTTGGTGATGTTGCTCATTTCTTAGTTCAGCAACTTACTGACAATAGTTTTTCAAAACAAGCTCCAGTAATTAGTCAATAATAAAAAAAACTATTTAATATGAAAAATACAAATGCCTACAAATTAAACCACATAATCACACTAATTATTGTTTTAGGTTATGTTGTTGTTAATGTAACAATGCAAATCAATTTTTTTAAAGGAATAAACATTTTCGATAAATATCAAATTGCAATATCACCTCAAGATGCTGTAGATATAGCACAAAAAGCATATTACGCCAAAACAGGTTTCTTATTATTATTACTTATACTTCAAATAATAGAAAACAACTTTTATCGTTCATTTGCTTGGTCTATGACTATTTATGGTATGATGATGATATATTTTTTCGGTATAAAAACACCTACTATTTTATATATTAGTGGTGGTCTTCTTGCTTTTGGTAGTTATTATTATGGTAGTTATTTAAATAAAAAAAACCATGAATAACACAATAAAAGTTCATGTCTTACACTGTGGATCTGTTGGAATAGACGATGCTACTACACATAAAGAAAAAACTTATCATCCAGCACCTTATACTGGTATTTTAAGAAGTAAAAAACATCAAATAATTGTTCCTGTTTCAGCTTATCTTATAGAACATCCAAAAGGTCTTGTACTAATAGATACTGGTTGGGATTCTATAGTACGAACAAAAGCAAGGGAATACCAAGGTTGGATTCATTATAAAGTGAGTAAACCTTATCTACCTAAAGGACAAGCTATAGATGAACAAATTCGAAAACTAGGATATAATCCTAGTGATATAGATTATTTGATCTTAAGTCATTTACATACAGATCATGTTAGTGGATTACGATTAGTAAAAGATGCTAAACAAATTCTAACTAGTGATATTGAATTAAAATATGCACTGAAAAATCCTATGGTCTATAAAAAATTTATGTGGGAAAATATGAATATTAGAACTTTCAGTTTCAGTAAGACTAATATTGGACCAGAAAAAACTTCTTTTGATTTATTTGGAGACAATACATTAGTTTTTGTTCATTTACCTGGTCATACGCATGGAATGTCTGGTACACTTATACAGAATAATGGTAAAACTTTACTTTTGTATGCTGATGCAGCATATATGGCAAAAAGTTGGGAAAAAATGATTATTCCTGGTATTACTGTTGATGATAAAAAAGCTTATAATTCAATCAAATGGGTAAAAGAAATAGGTGAAAAAAGTAATTGTATAGCTATTATAGCTAATCATGATCCTACTATGAAACCTCAAATATTTGAGTTATAGTAAATATATTGATATAATTTAAATTATTTAAAAAATAAGAATTCTCGAAAACTGTTGATATTTGTAAATACAACAGTTTTATTTTTTAGAACAAGAATAATCCAGTTATTATTAATACAAGATTTTATTCTGAGATTATTAAAAATAATAATTGTTTTAACAAAATTCTTTCAAATTTAAAACTAACTTAGTGTATTAGTCTTAATATGTACTCATTTGGAAGAAATATTCATAAAAAGTTATTTACAAACTGTAAAAATTATTTGTCCTAAACTAGAAGATGAAACATTACAATTTTTTGCTGAAGGTCTAACAGTTTCTTTCCTTACTGCAAAACAATTTTACATTCAAGCTAATGTAGTACAAAAAGAAATAGGTTATGTGAGTTCTGGACTTATCCGTGCATTCTATATAGACGATAATGGTAATGAGAAAACAGTAAACTTTATAAGTGAAGGGCAATACGCTTCACATTATACACATTTTGAAAATAGAAATCCAAGTAAATTTTATTTTCAATGTTTAGAACCTACTACTATTGTTAACATTCCTCTTCAACATATACAAATAAGTACTGATAAATTTCCTTATCTGGAACGTTATGTACGTAAAGTAGTAGAAGATGCACATAGTAATCTATTAAGTCGTATAGAAGGCTTTTTATTTGGTAATGCTGAATCTCGTTATTTAGAATTCATAGAAAGGCATCCCGATTGGTATAATAGAATTCCTCTGACACATATTTGTTCCTATCTTGGTATTGAAAGACAAACATTATCTAGAATACGTAATAAATTATTAAGAAATAATCTTTAAAAATCAACATTTTTATAAAATATTTAATTGGAGTTGTTTAAACTAATTACTTTTAAAATTGTTTCTAATAATTGTTTTTAGTTATGAATTTGCAATAGTGATTGAAGTGGCATCCTTTTATAAACAATTCTTATTTTTTTAAAGAAAATAAATTGGATTGTTTATAAAAGATATAGCGTGAAAGCACGGTGCGAAGCAATTGCCCTAAAAAAATATGAGCAAAAAAAAAAGCTTCACAGAATTGTGAAGCTATAAAAATTGGCGATCCGGACGGGACTCTCAAAATTAAAATAAAACACTGAAAAACAGTTGTTTTGAGAATCTACGTTCCTATTTCGTTACAAAAAATGCATTAATGAAGGAACAATAATAAAAATATGAAACTGAAAATGGCTATAATTAATAATTAATTGATATAAAAAAGAGAGAAATTGGAACGAAAATATTTTACAAAAACTCTCTTTTTTTAATTGGTTTAATATTCTTTTACTTTTTTTAAAAAAAATGTATTTACTGAAGTAATTACAAGGTTTTAAAATATAAATAATGGAACGAAAAAACTCAGCTAAAAACCTTTTAAATAGCTACTTTGAATTAGTTATTATTTTTAGAATAGTATCGAGTTTATTATTTATAATAGAAAACTTTTTAGCTTCTGAATATTCATCAATACTCTCTTTAACTTCACTAATTTTATTTTCATATTTTATAAAATCATCATATTGAGAAATTGAATCATTAATCCAATAGTCCATTGATAAATTAGGAAATACCTTTTGAATATTTTGTAATAATTCCCAATTTGGATTTCTTCCTCCCAAATAGTTATATAATGTTTGACGAGATATATCAAGTTTATCAGCTAAATCTTCTTTAGTTAAATTATATTTTTCCCTTTGGTACTCTAGTTTGCTTGAAAATGTATTCATTTAGAATTATTTTTTTTAAACATTTTTTAGACATTTTGTTGTTTTTTGTAAATAAACGTGTACATTTGCGTAACAGAATATAACAAAACGTAACAAAAATAAACAAAAAATAGACAATAGAATTATGCATATACATAAAATGAAATTAAGTTCTCTATTTAAGTATTTACCAAATAAGTATAGTAAAGAAGTTTGTACACGTATGAAGTTAGAATTAAACAATGCTAATAAACAAAAAATTTGGCGTGTAAAAAATGGATTAAGTGGAGATGCAGAGATTTTAACACACTTAATAAAACTTGCAAAAGAACAACAAAAAATAGCAAAGAAAAATGAAAAGCTTTTAGAAGCTGAATAATATTTTTTTGCATTATTTAAAACAAAAATTAGACAATAAAACAAAAATTAGACAATCCGCTATGATTAATCAAAATTTGTATCCAGGAATGATTTCTTCTGAAATTGAATTTTTTACTACTGGGAATGATTTAAAAATTTTACAAAATGGTAAAATAATGTCATTTAATGACATAGATTCTAAAGTTTTTAATATTCTAAAAACTGCAATGATAAAAGATACTGAAGCTTATTTAGCATTATTGGACTGGCATCCACTGAACGAAAATAAGCAAGTAGAACAATTTACAAAATGTAGATTCGGAGGGTTAGATTTTAATGCAGATATATGTTCTTCTGGAAAACTTCAAAAGGGTGAATATTGGGAATGTCCATTACGTGGTCAATGTACCTCAGAAGGGAAAATATGTAAAAACATAAAATTTAAAAATTCAATTATTTCTTTTTCAGAAATTCGATTAATTCAATGTTTAGTAACAGATATGACTAATGATGCTATATCATTAGAACTAAAAACTAAACTTGGTACACTTCATTACCAAAAAAGGCTTTTGTATGAAAAATTAGAAATTTCTACAAAACAAGAATTAACTGTATTTGCTTTTAAATACAATTTAATTCCTTCAAAAATTTTAATAGGCAATCAATAACATATAACTGAAGTTTAATTTAATTTTTTAAAAAATGAGTTTAGAAAAATTATCAAAAAGTGAATTATCAATCACATGGAATGTATTGGATATTATCCAAAGAACACAAAATTTTAATATAGAACAATCAACAAATGAAGTTCTTGAAAATTTTGATTCAATTGAAAAATTGAAAGATAGGGTTATGGGAGAATTAGTAAAAAAAATATCTCTAAAAGAGGTGGAAACTTTTTAAATTCTTAGAAATGGACAAAGTAAACCAATATGAAGCAATTGATGCTTGGTTAAAAAAATGGGTAGAGTTTTTTAAAGATGAAGAAATTTAGACTAATATCCTGGGATATTGATTACGATGTATATCAATGCACAAAATGTGGATGTACTTTTCAAATAAAACATATTTGGAAGAATATTTTTTTGAATTAAAATAACCGTAAAATTTACAATAAAACAAAAAATAGACAATGAGATATTTTACAGAAAATGGTAAAGAAATTACTGATAGAGTAAAAGATGGACGAACTAAAATTTTTACTAATCAGTTAGAAGCAGAAAAATATGCAAGGCAAAAAAAATCATATTATTATCCTTTGTTCGCCTTAGATAGTAAAAAATCATTTGCATTCGGTATCCCTAAATAATAATAAAAAGTAAAAAAATGAGTAGAATAAGTAAAGATTTAGCAAATACAATTTCAGAGAAATTGACTATAAAATTGGACAAAAAAATTAGTGAAATCCAAAAAGAATTGACTGAATATGTTTCAGAAATATATTATAAAAGAATACCTGCAAAAGTAATTGAATTAAATAAGGAATTTCCTTCATATATTTCTAAAAGTATAAGAATTAAATTTTTTGGAAATGGTTTAAATGGAGAAGAATTTAAGTTTATTAGTCCTTTACCATGTAAAACTAATGAGGATTCATTTTATGGAATTACTATTAATGATTTAAATCAAGATTATTCTAAAAAATTAATAGAGCTAAACAATAAATGTGAAGCTCTTAAAGCAGAAAAAATACAATTAAAACAAAGTATTTATAATGCTCTACTGCAGTTAGTCACTTACAAAAGAATCATAGAACAATTTCCAGAAGCTGCACCATACTTAGAGCGTAAAGATGCTTATGCATTAGCAATTCCTGTTGAAGATATTAGAAAACAGCTTAAAAATCTTGAATAATGGCTATAAATAACTTTCAAATAATAGGGCATGTAGGTAATGATCCAAAATTACATTACTTCGAAAATTCAGAAAAAATATCAATTCAATTTTCAGTAGCTATTTCAAAAAAATGGAAAACTGCAACTGGAGAGTTAAAAGAACAAACAACTTGGGTAAGATGTACTAGATATACAAAAACTCATGAATTAGCAAAGTATATCAAAAAAGGAGATCGTATATATTTAGAAGGTGAGGCTCAAGCAACAGCATATATCAAAGATGGTAAAGCTATTCCTCAATTAGAAATGTTGGTTAATAAAATAGAATTTTTATCCATAAAACCAATAGGTTCAACCCTTCCTGCTCCATCTGATATTCCTCCAACAGGTAATGAAGAAGATGATTTACCATTTTAATTAATCATAAATAATAAATTATAAAAAATGCCAATCGAAAATAAAACACATGATACATACGTATTAGGATTAAATCAAAAACGTGAAATCACATTCTTTAAAACTTATGATTATCCAAAAGAACAAGCTGAAGCACAAAAAGATTTAAAGTATGTTCAAGAAAACCATTCTACTTGGGAAATTGGAGATTTAAAAAATAAAATACAAAATTTATTAAATGTTCAAAAAAAGTGGGATGATTTAGATAATGAAATTTCTAAATGTTATCCAGAATGTTTTGATGATGATGAAAATGAAGAATGTTATGAAAACGCAGATTTATGCACTATTGGAGAATTAGCAGCCCAAACATTTGGTTATTTATAATTAAATAAAAAATGAAAATAAAAGTATTCAATTTATAGGATTGTTTTTCAATCCTATAAATTATACGCTTAGTTTATTTCTAAAATAATCCGCTATGTCATTAATAAAAGAAGAATTTATTGCAGAATTACTATCACGTGTAGATATTGTTGAAATATTTTCTCGTGATCATAAAGTTTCTAAAAGAGGTGCTAATTATATATGTTTATCGCCATTCAAAGATGAAAAAACACCATCTTGTATAATCTCACCATCAAAACAAATGTTTTATGATAAATCAGCCGATATATCTGGTAATATATTTACATATTTAATGAAGAAATATAATTTTTCTTATCCAGAAGCTGTAAAAGATTTAGCAAAATTTTGTACAATGGATGTACAATATGAAGATCAAGCTACTGCAATTAAATATGAGGAAAAACAGAAAAAAATACATGAATTAAAACCTATATTAAAATCTGTTCAAAGGAAATTTGTACAACAATTAAAAGAGTTACCTAAAAATCATGAAGCTTGGTCAGAAATTAAAAAAAGAGGATACTCAGATGAACAAGTTGAACATTGGGAATTGGGTTATGCACCAGGAGGAAAATTCATCTACAATTTATTAAAAGAAAATGGTTTAGTTGAGTTAGGTCGTGATTTAAATCTTATCAATGAAAAAAATAAAGATAAGATTTGGAATAGACTTACATATCCAATTTATGATGAACGTGGAGAAATTCTTGGATTTTCCTCAAGATCTTTAAACCCAGAAGATCAAACAAAATGGATGAATCCAGCTAATACTGAAATGTATAATAAAAGCAATCAGTTATTTGGATTAAATTTTGCGTTGCAATCAATATCAAAATCAAATACTGTTTGGTTAGTAGAAGGTTATAATGATGTTATTGCATGGCAAGAAAATGGTATTATTAATACAGTATCTCCTTATGGTAAAGAACTAGCAGAAGGTCAAATCAACAAATTAAAACGATTTGCAGAAAAAGCAATAGTTTGCTTTGATGGTGATAAAGCAGGAATAGATGCTATTCTTAGAAATGTACCAAAATTATTTGCTAAAGGTTTTAATGTAGAGGTATGTATTTTACCTGACAATTTAGATCCTGACGATTTTATAAGAGAATATAAAATAACTCCAGAACAAAAATTAAACAATTTCTTACGTGAAAAAGGATTAATTGAAAATGGATTTTCTTTTTTAATGGAAAACTGGATAATTGGTGATACTACTATTGAAAAAGCTGAGGGTATAAAAAAATGTGCTCGTGTATTATCTACTATAGAAGATAAAACACATAGAGAAATCTATCAAGAAATGTTGCAAAAAGCTTCTAAGCTATCTAAAACAACATTAAAAGAAATCATCAAAGATTTAGATTCTATTAAAATTGAAAGAAAAAATATCAATCTTTCAGAATATGATTTACCTACTAAATTACAAGATGTAGATATTTCAAAATATCAATCTCAAATAAGAGAATATTCATTTTTTCAACATGAAAATGAGATTTGGGCATTAGTTGAACGTAATGAAGAATTAGATACATTCAAATCAATTTCTAATTTTGAAATAGAAATCATTCAACACATGAATGATGATAAATTTCCTAAAAAACTTTTTAGGATTAAAAATAAACGAGGTGTAGAACGAATTTTTGATGCACCTGCAAACTCTATGCAAAATACTGGAGTATTTACTACTGTTCTTGAAAATCAAGGAAATTACAGATTTAAAGGTCGTACAAATCACTTAGATAATTTAAAAGATTATTTATTTGATTCCATGGGAACAGGACGTGCAGTAGATGTTTTAGGGTGGAATCCTGAAGGTTTTTTTGTATGGAATAATCAAATAACAATTCCTGGTACAGGAACTGTAAAAATGGATGATAATGGAGTATTTCATTACAATGATGTTACTTATTATGTTCCATCGGCTAATGGTATTTATAAAAATAATCCAACAAGATATATTTCTCAAAAAAGATTCATTGTGAAATCATCAAATTTCACTTTAGAGGATTACTTATCTCAACTTAGAAAAGTTCATAGAGATCATGCTATCACTGGTATATTATTTTTATTAGCAGCAGCTTTTCATGATATTGTCAAATCAGAAATATCAGCTTTTCCATTATTATTTTTATTTGGTCCTGGATCTTCAGGAAAGGATCAATTATCACAAGGTTTAAGATCATTTTTTGGAGACATTCAATCAGTAATTTCTTTATCTTCTAAAAAATCAACAGGTAAAGCACAAATACGTGAATTTGCCCAGTTTGCAAATGTAATTACACACCTTTCTGAATACCGTAATGGAGATTTAGAAACTAATGAAATGTTAAAAGGTCTATGGGATTTAAATGGTTACAAGTTTGGAACATTAGATTCTCGTGTATCATCTGATGAAGTTCCTATTCTTTCAGCTCCACTTGTAACATCTAATGATTGTCCAACCGAAGAACCTTTAATTATAAGAATGCTATGGGAGGAAATGGTCGTTAATAGTTTTGATGAACAAGCTAAACAAAATTTCAACAAATTAGATGATATGATAAAAGAAGGTGTATCTCATTTTATGGTAGATATACTTTTAAAAAGGCATTTAGTTGAAGAACATTTTACACGCCAATTCAGAAATTATAAATCTAGCCTGACTAAGAGAAATGCATTCATGGGTTTACCTGAAAGAATTGCAACAAATCACGCAGTTATTGCAGCAATGTATGAAATATTTCACAATGAAATACATTTTCCATTTACCCGTGATGAAATGTTATCTCATTTTGATGTAATGGTTACTGCACAAAGAAGAAGAATAGAGAATGAAAGTGTTATTCAGAAATTCTGGCAATTATTTATCACATGTTTGAGACCTTCTACTCCATCATATTTAAAAAATGGAGTTGATTTTAAAGTTGATGGTAAAACTATCTATTTTAATTTTTCATTTGTTTATGGTCGTGTTCAGCAAGATTGGTACAGAACATTCAATTCCTCTGCACCAACAAAAAATGAATTAAGAAAAGCATTGTGTGAAGATGATGCTTTTATTGGAAGTTCTAAAAGTGTTAGATTTTTAGAAGGAGTAAATACATCTGCTTTAATTTTTGACACATCTAAACTTGAACAAGAAGATGTTTTAGATATTAATTATTCAATAGATATCCAAGAGCGTAATAAAAATAGTGATTCCCCTGTAACCCCATCATTGTTTGATAATAAAAAAGAGAGTTTGGCGAATTCTGACACAATAAATAAAGAAGTAGAAGATGATTTACCATTCTAAAAACAAAATGTTAGTTAAAAAATGTGTCAATAAAACTCATAACGACACAATATTTTTTCCAACATTTCCAACAAATATTAAAATATTGATTTTAAGTAAATTAAATATAAAAAAAGTGTTGGAAAAGTTGTGGAAATGTTGGAAAGTGTTGGAAAACGTTTTTTATTTCCAACACTTTCCAACAAAAAAACATGCAAATAACAGTTTAAATAATTGTAAATCAATTTTTTAGTATTGTTGGAAAACGATTTTATTTTTTCACTTAATAGAAACAAATTTTAGACATTTTAATAAAAAATAGACATGAGTGTAGCAACAATAAATATAAAAAAAGCAAAATCTTCAGATTTTAAAACTAAAATAATAGATTATTCAGGTATTCCTAGAATGGTTATACGTGAAAACTTTCCATTTTTCATACACTTAAAAGAATTTAATGTTTTTGCTGGTCCAATTTTAATGAGTTCATCATTAGACATGAAATTATTTAAAAAATATTTAGATCAAAATCTCATTTACATTTTTGAATCATATGATACATCAATATTATATGAAGAATTGGGATTAGAAAAAAAATGAAGAAGAATCAGAACCTAAAAATGAAATTGCATGCTAAATGTTGTAGAACAGGCAAAAGTTATATTAATAATTAACGATTGCCAAACAATTAATGAAGTTGTAGAATGTACCAATTTTATATATGGTTATATTTTAGAATTAGTACAAAATAAAGAAGAGCTAAAACAGATGCAATTTTTTTTACAAAAAACATCTTTCTCAAAAATTAAAGAATTTTTAATTGAAAATATATAAAATATGAAGATACAATTTTATACAGTGTTAATACTTATAGTTTTAATAGTTATAATATTAATAGTAATATCTGATAATAAAGAAAAAAAAAGCATAATTAATTCTAATGAAAATGAAATTAATTTTTTAAAACAAAGAATAGAAAATCATGAAGAATTTATCGAAAAATTAATAGAAGATAATTATGAATTAAGACAAAAATATTATCAAGATTTTGTTAATAGAAGATATTAATTTTTAATAATTACTAATGAAAAAACAACTCTCAAAAAAGAAAAAAATACATTTCTAATAAAAGCAACAATACATGCTTTAGCAATATTAGAAGAAATGGACAATGCAGGTGTTAATTCTGAAGAATCAATTCAACTTAAAACCTTGTTAGAAAAGGTACAGAAATGGCATTTGAACAACCTATATTACAATCTACAAGTTTTATTCAAAACTTAGAAAATAAATTTGAAACGGCTATAAGAAAAACGGCTCAGGAGTTTAATATAAAATTATAATAGATGAAAAAAATAATTCAAATAATTATAAAATCTTTAAATGAAAGAAAAATACTTAAAGAACAGTATTTACAAATTGAGATATTATCAAATAAAATAGATTTTAAGACTAATTTAGAAATTTACAATCTGATTTTAATTTTTAATAGAAAATCTGCTAATTGGGATTTAGAAAAAATCAATAAAAAATTTAATTTCCTATTAGCTAAAGGAACTCCTACTATTGACTTATATATGAAATTTATTATTCAATATGAATCAGTTAATCAAAAACATTATTTAGAATTAAATAAGCTTTGTGAAAGTTTTAAAAATTTAGGAAAAATAGATATTGATTTTTCTCAAATACATAAGAATATCCAGATAAAATCTAATAAAGGATTTTTATGATTAATTTATAAACAAAAAATAGACATTAAAATAATTAATGTCTATTTTTTTGTTTATTTTTGTAATAATCCTTTTTTATTATGAATCAACAAAATAAACATTTAAGAGTTGTATGTAAAGTTAATTTATATACCAATGATAAAGTTGCATCTATTTTAGTAGATGTAGAAGAAAATAATACTTCAAAAAAAGGATTTTACAAAACATTAGTTGCTGGTACAGCTATCAATATTAAGCATTCAAGATCTTCTTTATCTTTTAAGCAAGATTATGAAGAAACGAGAGCTGGAGGAGTATATACACAAACTGTTCAATTTTCTTATAGATCTAATACAAATGAACATGCATTAGAAAGTGAATTTCTAAAAAAAGTAAAACTAATAGGATTAATATTATCAGATGGATCAGAAATAATTGTAGGTCGAAATGATGTTAAACAAAATAGAAAACCTACACTTTCATTTGCATCTGATTTAAATTTTACAGAAGCAAAATTTACTTCAAAATCAATAATACCAGCAACAATTAAAAATGTCGTAAATACAGGTTACACTTTTACATATCCTTTCATTTATATCTAATTAATTTTATCATGAGTACACTAATTCAAACTACTATTCGTCCAGAGCTTATTCCTATATTATATGATTTTTTTGAAGGTAAAGAATATACTATTGCAGGTAAAAAAGTAAAAGGTGTAAAAATAGATTTAAAATCTTCACTTGGTAGATACATAAGATCTATGTGCGAAAAAGCAGAAAGACCTACAACCAAAAGATTTTATAATATGGTTTTTGAAGTTCAAGATTTATCTTCTAAAATATACTCAGCATCAGTATATCAATATATTGATGGTAAAAATCATTTTTTGAAATTACCAGAAGAATTTGTAGAAGATCTTAATCATATGCTTGAAGATATATTTAGAACTTCAATCAATTCATATTTGAGAGGTTATGAAGGTACAGGAAAGATTAAAGAAGGTATTCGACAGTATATGAAAGATTATGATTTAGAAGAACATGGACATACATTAGAATCGATAGAAAGGATGTATATGAGATACAAAAAATCATCAGCTAAACTAAAACGTTTTCAACATAAATGGACTTCTGATGCTTAATTGCGTCAGTTTTTTTTTACAACAATACATCTAATTTTCAATAAAAAATTATGGAAATATCTTATCCTGTATGGCTACCAAAAACATTTGGTTCTCAACAAAATGCTGAAGAAATGAATGCTCTTGTACAAGTTCTTCAAAATCATGCAGAAAATATATCTGAACAACACAAAAGATTAGTAGCTTCATCTGGAGGAATTTATCCAGGTAAAATTTCAACGACATCTACTCTACCATCTGATTTAGGACAAGGTGTTTTTTTAGTAACTCAACCAGGTACATATAAAAATTTTGGTAATGTAGTTTTACCTGCTGCAGATGCTACTAATAATTATATGGGATTTATTTTTTGGGATGGGAATTCTTTTTCTTTGGATTACTTTCCTATTGCCAAACCTGACATGACAGCAGTAAATGATGCTATTGAAAAAATAGATGATTTTATTGAGAATTTTCATGTCGATGTAGATAAAGAATTTGATGTGAATTCTGAAAACCCAATAGCAAATAGAGAGGTTGCTTCTGTTTTGTTTCCTAAAAATTTTAATTTAAACCCTTCTAGTGTTTCTAATTCCTCGAATAGTGATTTAGATAGCACGGCTGATAGGTCAGTATATAACAGAACAAGTAGTTCGGAATATAATATTAACAGTTTAGGTGTTTATAATACTTGGACTTTTTTATCAATAGACAACTCGAAAAATAATATAGAAAGGGTTAAGGGAAAATCTGTAGGGTATATTGATACCGATTTGTTTATTCCAGCAGTTATTATATTCAATAGCAAAAATGAAGTAATTAAATATATAGATAACAGAAATACAAGTAGTGTCAAGATAGGAAGTACTAAAAATTATTATTTTGATTTTGATTTTGAGGTTACTTCAGATATGTATAAAATAATAGTTCAATACAAAAAGGATACTTCTTATACAAAATATTTAAACATTAAAAAAAATAGTTCAGAGAATGGCTTAGAATTTCTTAATAAAAAAATTGGGGATTTTTCAAGTTTAAATTTTGCATTTATCGGCGATAGTATAACTTTTGGAGTAGGCACAGATAAAACATATCATTCTTTTTTAGCTGATGATTTACTCGTTAATAACACTTCTTATGCAGTTAATGGTGCTCAATACAATCAAATGTTAACACAATTAAATACGGCAAAATCAAGCGGTATTAATTTTGAAACAATTTTCATTTTTGGAGGAACTAATGATTATAATTCCAACATACCTTTGGGTGATTTTTATAATGAATTAACTGAAAGTGTAAATAAAAATGGAACAATGCAAAATCTAAAACGAAAAGATTATTTATACAATTCCTCGACATTTAAAGGAAGAATTAATAATTTATTACTTTTTGCAAAAAAGAATTTTCCTAATTCTCAAATAGTGTTAGTAACTCCATTACATAGAGGTTACGCTACTTTTGGTTCTACAAATGTACAACCTGCAGAAAATTATTCAAATTCTCTAAATTTATATATAAATGATTATGTGAACGCAATAAGAGAAGCCTCAGATATTTATTCTGTGCCGTTACTAGATTTATTTAAAATTGGAAATTTATTACCAACGTTAGAAGAATATAATAGTTTTTTTACTAATTCATCAACAGATATGTTACACCCTAATAGAGCTGGTCATTATAGATTGTATCAAATATTTAAAAAATGGATAACTAATAATTTAGTTATTTTTTCAGAAGAATAATTGAAAACTATTTTTTAATAGTTTTCAATATGAAAAATCTCCGAATCCTGATACAGGACCTTCATTAATATATTCTTGTGTTTTATTACAATAACAACAAGTTCTTAATGTTTTTGAAGTGTAATTCCATTTATGGATATTGAATTTGCAATATAATTTCATCTTATTTTTTTTTCAAATATACAAATCCCTCTTTATAAGTGGGATTTTTCTTTGTCCTTTCTGAAAAACATTGATTTCTGCATTTTTGAATTATAAAATTAGACCAAAACTATAACCTACAACTAACCTATTTGAGACAGTTTTTTTAAATAAAAAATGTAAAATCCTTTTAAAGAGATTTTTTTGTGTCAACAAGTTATTTTTTTTACTATGAGATATTTGAGTAAAAAATATGAGATTGTATGAATGCTTTGGTACAGATGCTACTACCAGCAATATTATAAAATGCTTTTTTTATGGTTTTTTTGCTTTAATAAACCTAAACTATGACATGGCTTTGTTTCTATTCTTTGCTATGATGATAGATATGTTTTTAGGAGTTGTAAAAGGAATTATACTTGATGAAAAAATTTCTCCTAGAATATTTATGTTTGGTTTTGTAACTAAACTATTATTATTAATAATACCATTCACAGTTTCTGTATTAGGAATAGCTTTAGAAATGAATTTTGTATGGACAGCAGACTTAGCTGTAAGAATATTATTGGCAAATGAATGTCTTTCCATTTTAGCTAATATACTTTCTGTAAAAAATAAGAAAAAAGTTGAAAATATCGACTTAATCACAATTTTTATTAGCTGGATAAGAAAAACCTCTGTAACAGTATTTGAAAAAATGTTAAACAATAAAAAATAGTAACAATGGCAAATTTTAATAATGCTTACAAACGAACTTCAGTTAATGAAGGAGGTTATGCTGATGTAAAAGGTGATAACGGAGGAGAAACTTATAAAGGTATAGCCCGTAATTTTCATAAAACTTGGGAAGGATGGAAAATTATTGATGCTTACAAAAAAAAGAATGGTCCAATTAAATATGGACTTATCATCAAAGATTCAAATTTAGACGAATTGGTAAAGAAATTCTATAAATCTAAGTTTTGGAATGTTTTAGACGCAGATTCAATAGAAAGTCAATCTATTGCAGATACTTTATATGACTTTGGAGTGAACTCTGGTCAATCAAGATCTATTAAACAAATTCAAAAAGCTCTCGGAGTATCTGAAACAGGTAAAGTAACAGATAACTTATTACAGTTAATAAATAATCCATTAAACAAACTATTAGAAAATGAAAAATAAACTACTAATAATTTTATCGATTTTTCTTTTAACATCATGTTTTAAGAATAACAATTTATCAGATCAAGGAAATGAAATTACTCCAACTACTGTTTTGGACGTAAAAACAGAAAAAGACTCAATTGAAATTGAACCAGCTTTAATTTTTCCTATAAATAATTTTGATTCAGTTTACAAAGAATATCAATTAAATTATTCTATTTGGAAAGATTTAAATATCAGTAATAAACGAGGGTTGTTTTACAGAAATCAATATGATAATATAATCAATCAAGGGAAAAGTATTCTTTCTAAAAAAAACACTCAACAAGATTTAAAATCAGAAATTAAAATTCTTCTAAATAAAAAGATTGCAGTTTTTCAGGAGGAAAATAATTTAAAGTACACTTTTACTCCTGATACAATTCCTCCTATTAATCAATTATATTACGATTCCCTTATTTCTATAAATACTAATATAACTTTTGATATAAATGAATTAAGCAATAAAAATAAAGTAATAGGTAATGAATTGCTGCATAAAAAGCTGGTCGTTGAAAACGCTAAATATTATTTAAATATAACAGTTCGGAATCCATCACAAGATAAGTTTTTAAGAGGCTGGATGAATAGAGCTTTTAATCAGTAGCTTATGAAGAATCACAGAAAAATAGTGTCATTAATAGCACTTCTTATATCATTTCTATTGATTATAAGTTTTTACGGATGTAGAACTTCAAAAAAAATTGTAGAAAAATCAAAAGTCGATATTGAAAAGTCTGAATTAAAAATTAATAAAATTGATTCTTCTATTTCAATTCAAAAGAATAATAACCTTAATAAAATTGATTCTTTATCCTGGTCCAGCTACATGAAGGAAATTAATTTTTCATTCAAAGGGTTAGATAATAATGACGAATTGGAAATAATTAAATTAAATAACGGTTGGAAATTTAAAGGGAAAGGAATAATTAACGGAAAATCAATTGACAATAAAAAAGATTCTTTAAATTCATCAAATAACCATCAAATAATCAATGAGCGACTAAAGTTAGATTCTAGCTCAAAATCAGAAGTAAAATCAAATGACAGTCAAATAGAAATCGACAAGAATAAAGAAAATCAAACACTTGGTTTTACAATAGGAGTTCTAGTTGCATTAATATTACTTGGAGCGTTAATGATTTATTTAATTTATAAGTATTTTATAAAAAAATAATTTTAACGACTTATTTTGTCGCTTAAAAATAATAAATTACAACCATTAAATTTTACCTAATGTTACTTGATGCCAAAAAAAACAGCAAACCATTAAAAGAACTTTCAGAAGAAGACAAAGATTTTCTAAAAAATAATTTATTAACACTATTCATGGACTGGAATGGCAGTGATTCTGCATCGGATGAAAATATAAGAGCCGACATACAATTAGCAGTCTTTTATTGTATTGAGTTAATAGGTAAAAATAATCAAAAAGCTACTTAAAAAAGTAGCTTTTTTTGTGTCAGTAACTCAAAACAATAATAGAAGGATATTTAAAACAAAAACGTATGAAAGCAGACATTTTAAATATCATTAAACATCCTTCACTTAGTAACTCAGATAAATTTAATCTACTATTTGATTTTTATAAAAAAAATCAATCTAAGGATAGAAATCTTGAATCAAATTTCAATAAAATAGGTTGTACGCCACATCAATTTTCTAAATTAATTTATGAAGTTAAAAAAGTTTATAAAATATCTGATTTAGAAACAGTACAACATATTTACACATCTCCAGAAACAATTACAAAATCTATAGATGAAAATATCATTGATTCATCTGAATTTGTTGGAAAAGATGAAAATATTTTAAAAAATTATAATCCAGAACTAAATCAAACTGAGAATTTAGAAAATAAGAATAATGATCTTCCTATTCGTGTAGAATTCCCATTTTTAAATTCAGAGGAATGTCCAGAGGAATTCAAGATTTTAATTAATGATAAAATCACTGCATATAATAAAATAGTTGCTGGTCGTGGTGCATTAGACGATCCAAACACACCAGAAGAACAACGAGCAGAAATTGCTAAAAATGTTTCTGAAGCTGATATATTAAATTCATTGATTTATGATGAATTGAAACATTACCAAGAAACTGGAGATATCTTAGGAAATCATCAAATATTTTCAACACATAACTTAAAAAAATCAATTGAGAATATGACAGCTGAACAAAAAGTTCAAAGAAAAGAATCCTTAAAAGGTCAAATTCGTGTTGCAAAAGGTTATAAAACAAAATCTGAAAATAAAGGTGATTTTGATAAAGCAGAATCATTAAAAACCAAAATAGAAAAATTAGAATTAGAAGGAAATCTAATTATAAAATCTTTAGAAAAAACAAATAATTAAGCACTGCCTGTTTAAATATCTTTTTTTACTCATTTCCAACTTTAGCGATTACTTCAAAAAAGTTGGTTTTTAATCCTAAATAAAATGGAATTTATCAATAACAAAATTGAAGAACTAAAACATCATTTAGAGGATTTAAACTCTATATTGACAGATAAAACTTCTTAATGAACAAATTAATATGAAAAACATTCAATTAATAATTGACCGATTAGAAAATATAGATGCTAATCTCAAAAATCCTTTAATGCCAGCTGATATTTCTGTTGAAGCACTTAAGGATATTATTCCAGAAGTTATTTATGACTTGAAAAAATTAACTGAAAATACTTTTATTTCTGTTAATAATGAAGTTTATAGCGAAAAACAGATTACAGACGCTTGGGATACTTGGTTAAATGATTATGTAGAAAATCCAAATGAATTTGAAGAAATAGGTTCTGATTTAGCTACAGGCGAAAATTCATTAAAAGGTTTAATCTATTATTTAGAGAAATCTTTATAATATAAACAAATGCAAAATATAACTGATTTACATAACGCAATATCAGCTATCGAAGATTTTAGTCATTCTTCACAATTACCTTATCCAGAAGAAGTAAAACAAATGATGTTGAAAGAAGAATTTCCAAAATTAGTTCAAGACCTCAGAGAAGCTTACGAAAAATTAAATCCTAAAAAAAATGTCAACGCCATTTCACGAAAATCCTCTTTTCCTATCCGAGGAACAATATGAACAACTTGAAAAGTTAGCAGGTGCCAATTTCTCATTACGCAAAATTGCACAGTTTTTAGATGTTGATGAAAATATATTTATAAAAATAGCTAATACTAAAGGAACAAGAATTTATCAATCAATAAATCGAGGACGAATGGTAGTTGATTTTACCATTAATAATGCCATGATAGAAAAAGCTGCTAAAGGTGATACTTCTGCAAATTTTCAATTTGAAAAGAATAAAGATGCTAGAAAAATAGAAGAAATTAAAAAACACTTTTTTGGATGAAAAAAGAAGAAATAACATTACAAGATATTTACGATTTTATAGATTGTAAATATGGTCCAGATGATATAATTCCAGAATCCAAAAAATCAATAATAGAACATCTTGATTTACTTGATAAAATACGTTCAATGCATTTACGTATAGATCAATATGGTTGTGAAGATCACATAATAAATCATTTAATTACTGTAGAAGGATTTTCTCGTTATTTAGCAAAAAAATATTATAATCAATCCTTAGAATTTTTCTATTGTGATAATGAAATTTCTAAATCTGCCTGGAGAAATATAATAGCAGATAAAATGGAGCGTGGAATTAATGCTGCTATCATGGCTGCAAAAGACACGAAAGATTTTGTAGCTGCAACTAAACTTTGGGCTGAAGTTGCTAAAATTAGAGAATTAGATAAACAAGATCCTCCACAACTAAATACAGATGCTGCAGGTAAAATGTTTGCAATTTATACATACGATCCTAAATTATTAGGTTTAGATACTATACAAGATAAAAATTTAGTTAAACAATTTATAGATAATCTTGAAAATGTAACTGAGAGAGAAAAACAACTAGCTTATCAAGAAGCTATGTTAGAACCATTAAAATTATTTCCTGAAAAACATGAAGACGTTCGCAAATCTGATTGATGATCCATTAGTTGATGGACGTTTTTCATCTTGGATAAAAATTTTATCCGACTTAGTTTCTCCTAAAAATTTAGATATTATTTCTGGACGTGCAACTGCAAAATCTTCTGATATATTAGCAGAAAGATCTATGCGTATAGCTGAAGATATGCCTAGAGCTTATTTTGCATGGGTAGCTGATACTTACGAAAATGCAATAGGTAATGTTAGAGATGCTCTAGTTGAGGGGTGGAACAGAAAAGGATGGATAGAAGGTGTACATTATGTTTTGGATGAACGTCCACCAAAAGAATTTGATTTACCATATAAATCACCAAAATCATTTAAGCATACAATGTCAATTTACAATGGATGCTTTTTCAAAATAGTATCATTAGATCAACCATCTTCTGCTGCTGGTAATTCCTACCAACACTTATTTGGAGATGAAGTAAAATATTTTGATGATAAAAAGATTGGTAAGTTATTCCCTGCTATCCGTGGAGAATATACCAAATTTGGAGATTCTGTATATTATAGAGGTCATTCATTTACTACTGATATGCCAAATCCTATGCATAAAGAATATGATTGGATTATGAAGCAGGAAGAAAACATGAATGTAGATCAAATAAAACTAATATTAAATTTAGCTCATGAAATAAATGAGGATAAAAAGAAATTATTTAAAGCTTATAAAAATCGAGATGATCTAGCTATTCAAAGAATTCAAAAAAGAATAGTTAAATATACCATTGCATGGCGACGAGCTAGAAAAGATTCTACCTACTTCTTAATTGGTTCATCATTAGCTAATTTACAGATACTAACTTTAGGATATTTTGAAGATTCATTGAAAACGTTAGGTATTGAAGAATTTAAAACCTCTATTTTATCTTTAAAACCTACCATTCCTCAAGGAGCAATGTTTTATGCTTATTTAGGACCACATCATTTTTTTGATGATGGTTTACGTGAAGATTATCTATCAAACTATTCATTAAAAGAAGAATTCAATCCATTAGCAAAGCATATAAAAAAACCATATTATGATAAAAGACAACCTGTATCTGCAGGAATGGATTTTGGTGATATGATTAGTATGGTTACAGGTCAAGAAAATAAAAATTATATATATGCTTTAAAAAATTTCTTTACTCTACCACCAGAAAGCACAGCACAAATTGCTGCAAAATTTGTTGATTTTTATGATGGTCATGAAAAAAGAATATTGAATTTATATTATGATCGCTCAGGAAATCAATATGAACAAGTAAATAGAGATTGGGCAACAGATGTTAAAAATGCTATTGAAGAATATTCTTCCAAAATAGGACAAAAATGGAAAGTAAATTTAATGTCAAAAAACCAAGCAACTATTTATCAAGATGAAGAATATTATTTCATGACAAAATGGTTAAATGAAGGTATTGCAGGTATTCCTAATTTAAGAATTTATAGAAAATTTAATAAAGAATTAAAATCTTCTTTAGAAATAACAAAAGTTATTACAAAAAAAGATAGAAAAGGGAAAACCAAGATTCATAAAAATAAAACATCTGAAAAATTGGCAATGCATCTTAGACCTATGTATTCTACAAACTTTTCCGATGCTTTTAAATATTGGATTATGCGTAGAATTTGGCGAACATCTGCATCATCAAGAAGTACAAGTTCAAGTACATTTATTGATACTGAAATTATTGAATAATTCGTATATTTACAACATAGAAATTTTAGTTTTAGCGGATTGAAATTTATCTATTTTACAACCTCCAAATATGCCAGTATTTGGAGGTTTTTTTTATTAATTTGCTTTATTTAATTTTTCAATTAAATAATTTGTAAACGATGAACAAATTACCAACATAAAACGTGCATCTTCTTGTTTTATATCAGATTCTTCCAATAACCCATGACGTATTCCATCTTCTTCACTTGTATATCCATAAATAGTTGAAAGACCACTTCTAAAAACTTTATTTATATAAATATCATTATCCTCTAATTTTTTCAATGCTTGACCTAATGATAATTTAGGCTCATTAGTCAAAATTGTAACAAGTGATTCTACAGCAGAAATAGATTCTTTTATTGAATTTCTATAATCTGGATTTGTTTTATTTGAAAATAACTCAATTGCAGTTTGTAAATGTAATTGTACAGGTTTAAATTGATTTGAATTTAAAATAGCATCCTCAATAGATTTAATTTCTTCTTCATTTATTATTGGAGTTATTTTTCCATCTACAAAACGATATCCAGAAAGTTCTGACTCCAATTTTTTATTACAAACATCATAGAATATTTCACTTGGATGTAGATTAGAATTCATAGAAATAAACTCTAATAAATTGTAAATATTATACCATTCTGTATTAAAAAAATAATCTCTCAAATTTTTATTAAATTCTGTTACACTTCTTGGTATTCTATCGATAGTTTTTTTAAAATAACCAACCCAAATTTTATTTATCATTGATTGATAATTTCTTGAATTACTTGAATCAAAAATATTATTTGAATTATATTTAGATAAATACATTATATCGATAATATTCCAAAGAGCATTTTTTAAATCACTATCAATTCCATCTATTTGTATAATTGTTTTTGGTTCAGTATATCCAAATCTATCAGAGAATTTCATTTTATATTTTTTTAATTTAAGTTCAAACAAATATCTAAAATTTTAAATTCAAATTAATTAGAACTATTCTAAAGAATAACATTTTACTATGGAAATAGTTATTTTAATAACTTTAAATAAAAACTTAAAACCATAATTGATTAAAAATCAATGGTTTTTACATTTTATTTAAATAATTAAAAATAAAATAAACACTTTCACTCCGACCCGCTCAGAATCATAAATCAACGTTGAAGGATTCAAAAAAAATTAGAAATATGACAATCTCCCTTGCAACCCTCTTATACAAAGGGTTTGAGCGAATAATATATTCTAAAATTTAAAAAAATTGTACAAATTTCATTCGAATCGTAATTAATAATTTTCTTATAAGTTCTGAAGCTATCATAAATAGAGACTTCCTTATATGTGTTTATGTAATATATATTTTCTTGTGTCAATAATGTTGTGTCAATAGCATGCGATATTTGAATATGAACATTCATTACATGACTGCTATTCGTCGTATGAAACAGTTCTCTGAACATGAGTTTGAATTTAGTTTTGAGTACTACACATTAAAAGGAAAAAGGAAAACAGTTCATCGAGCTATTTTAAACAAAGGATATCGCAACGATCAATCTAAAAAAGCGAAATTTTTAATTGCTTATAAAGATTTAGATAAAAATGAAAATAGACAATTTCATAGATCATTATTAATGAAGTTAAATGAAGCAAACGTTTACTTATGATTCAAACATTAGAACATGAAGAAGCATTGTTGATGTACAATGATATGGGAGCAGTAACATTTTCAACAATGAATGATCCTCGTGGTGAAAAAAAAACAGAACCAAGAACAAAGGATTCCTTAGAATGGAATAATTCAGTTCTACAATTAGGTGAATACTACATATATCAATATGGTGATTGTAATAACTTACCTACTATTATTCGAGATATTGTTCAAAAGAATTATATAGCTCCTGGTTTATTATCCAAAAAGAAAAACTTACTATGGGGACAAGGTCCTAAATTATATCGTGAAATATTTGATGGTAATGAGTTAATTCGTGAATGGGTTCATGATAAAGAAATTAATCATTGGTTAGATTTTATTGATGCAGAAACTGAAATAAATAAATTAGCAAAAGATTATAATTACATGGAGGCTTGTGTTTCTAAATATGAATTGAATAAAGGTAGTTTAATTGGTTCGTCTCTCATAACTCAAATAGATCATATTCCTATTAACAAAGCTCGTAAAGGATTATTATCTAAAAACTTTATAAATGGCCAAAGAGAATCAACTCATTGTATTATATCAAATACATTTGCTGATCAATATAATCATGATATAACAGCTAAGGTTTATAATCTATTTGATAGGAAAAATCCTTTTGCTTCAAAGAATAGTATTGTTTATTCAAATGAATATTCATTTGGTATTGATGTATATACTGTTCCAGATATATTTGGTTCATTGGAATGGTTGAAAACTTCAACAGCAACACCTTTAATTTTACAAGCTTTTACTAATAATTCAATCAATTTAAAATTTCATGTTGAATCCCCTCAATTATATTGGGATAAAAAGGAATTAGAATTAAAAGACATTTGTACAGAAAAAGGTACTGATTATAAATCTTCTATGTTAGTTGAATATAGACAATCATTATTTAAGCAAATTACAACAGTATTATCTGGAGCTGATAACTCTGGAAAAATGTGGCACACAATAAAATTGTATGATGATAATGGAACTGATCTTAGGGAGTTTGGTTGGTCAATAAAACCAATTGACCAAAATGTAAAAGATTTTATTGAATCACAAATTGCAGTTTCTCAACGTGCAGATTATGCTGTTGGTGCAGGAATAGGGATACATTCGGCATTAGGTAATATTTCTCAAACAGGTAAATCAGATTCAGGAAGTGAGCAATTATATGCCCATCAAACACATCTTAATACAAATGTTACTATTCCAGAAATGATAACACTTAAAGCCTACAATGAAGCCATTAGAGCTAATTTTAAAGGAACTGATTTAAGATTAGGTTTTTACCATGTTGGTGTTAAAAGACAACAAGATATTACACCTTCTGAACGAATAATAAACAAATAATCATGGAATTGTTATTTACAAATAGTGAAGAATTAAAACAGTATTTACCATATATAGATGCTGATATAACATTTGAAAATATTATTTTAGATGCAAATAATTCAACAAAAACAATTATTAAAATAATTGGAAAAGAATTATACAATTCTATATATAAACTCCAACAAGAAGATTCAGAATCTAATAAACAATTAATTTCTTCTGTTGCTTATCCTATTGCTGTAGATGCTTATCGAAATTATGTTATTAATAATGATGTAGCTCATACTAATTCAGGAAGAAGGATGAGAGTATCTGAACACGAAAAACAAGCATTTGAATGGATGATTGATCGTGATAATAAACAGTTGGAAAAAAGATACTATAAAGCTTTAGATAATATGATTGAAACATTGGATGAATTAAATCCTTTAGTTAAATCTAATAAAAATTGGAAAGATTCAGAGGAATATAAAAACACATTTTATCCATTATTCAGAACTACAGATGAATTTAATGAATATTTTGAAATTGAATCAAGATATTTATTGATTAAATTGATCCCAGGTATTAAGAAATGTATACAAGAAGAAGTAATTCCAAGAATAACAGAATCAATTTGGAGTGAATATTTTACAGCATTAAAAGAAAATAAATCTATACCTAATCAAAATATACTATATCATATAAAAGCTGCGTGTGCATATTACTCTCTTTTCTGGGCTTCAACTAGATTATCTGCAACTATTTTACCAGAAGGTATTTTACAAAATTTTGTAGCTGAAAATCAAACATCTCAAGCTAAAAAAGTTCCTGATACAAATCAATTTGGAGTATTAAAAAATGTTTTTGAAAAAGATTATAAAGCTGAATTAGTTAAGATTGAAAATCTTATTAAGCCTAAAATAAACTCAGATAACAAATCTATATCTTATGAAATAGATTTAAGTAAAAATGATAAAATCATAGACATATAATTATGAAGGAAATATATTTTGGATTAGAAAAAAAGGTTTATTTTCCAGAAAATTTACAAGAGTGTAGCTCGAATGAGTACATAGATATTTGTCGACTAATTTATTTGTATCATGTAAAACAAATAGATTGGAATCAATTTCTTTCACTAGCAGTATATTCTATTCTAAAAATAAAACCTACAGATAAAAATAAAAGAACTGAAAATGAGGATTTAGAGCATTGGAATAACATTGCATTTTTATCTCAATATATTGAATCATTTTTTATAGTAGATAAAGAAATTAATTCTGTTCAGCTAATTAATCATTTATCTGAAAGAAAAATAACACACTTCTATTATTGGTTAAAAAAATATTATGCACCATCAGATGGATTTTTAACAAATACTTATGGGCAATGGGAGGATGCTGTAGAAATAATATTAGATCACTTCAAATATCCTGATGAAGATAATATTTATAAAGTTTTATCTATTTTCTTCTTACCAAAGAATGAAAAATATGATAAAGAAAAATCATTAAAAAGAATATCAAAATTCAAACACTTAGATTTAGGCATAGTTTACGGGTTTTTTCTTCATATCACAGCATTTATGAATTTTCTTAATTCTGCTTCAGTTACTATTGCAGGTAAAGAAATTGATTTATCAATAATTTTTGATAATGATTTAAATTCTTATGAATCTCCACGACCTGGAATAGGAATAAAAGCAACTGCTTATAAAATGGCAGAATCTGGGGTTTTTGGGGATTACAACAATGTTAGAAATTCGAACCTATGGGAAGTCTTAATCAGAATGTATGATATTACTAAACAAGCAATCGACATGCAAGAACAACAAAAACAATCATCAAAATGATAGATATCCAAAGATTATATGAATTAGGATTAGAAATTAAATCAGCAGATATAGGATTTAATTCTTTTAAACTTGTACAGGATGAATCTGAAGTTGTAAAAAATTTACAACATCATAAAGTTACTGATAATCATTTATTAGTTATTGTAATTCCTTCTGTAGATAGTAAAAAATCTCAAAATATAGATAATATTCAATATCGTAATTTGATGCAATTTTTGATTTTAGAAAAAAGAGATCCTAAACTCCCTACAAATAATTTTGAGGATATGATGATATATAAACGAACTCAAGATTCATTGAATAATTTATTAGAATACTTTTTTAAAAATTTTGATGATGAAGAATCCAATTGTGAAATTTTTAGAAATTTTGATACAGCATCATTTCAAATAGATCCTGTAAAAGGATTAACGGATTGCTTTGGCTGGAGTTGGACGTTTAATATATAATTTTATGAATTTAATTGAATTAAGAAAAGATAATGCTGATCATGTTCTTAAAAAAAGATTTATAAAACGTGTTCTTACTACTGAAGGAAAATCAATAATCCAAGCACAAAAAGAAAGGATGAAAGAAAACGATTTTTCTAATCCAAAATTTAATTTATTAGCATTAAATGTATCTGATTTTCGTGCAACATTTTCACTATTAAAATTACACAGATTTGTTGACATGAAAACTCGTAATACTAAAAATGGTATTATTAAAAAGAAAAACTATCCTATTTATAATCAAATTGTATTTGGACATCTAAATAATATTATTTCAGAAATATCTTTTGGTTATACTGATACAGTTATAGAAGAAATGAAGAAGTTAGAAAATATTTAGTATTTTAGAAAAAAAATAAATGACACCTAAAATTTCTATTTATGAACTCTTCCCTATTACTTTTAAAACTTTAAAAGATTTTATTACTGATAAAAAATTAGATGAAGAATATATGATTTTACTTCATCAAAAAAACTTTGACCAATTGGTTATTGACCATTTAACAGAATATAATTCAAGTATGGAATTTCCTTTTTATTATTTAGGAATTGAAATAGATGAAGATATATATAATAAAGTGGGGCGATATCAAATAGGAATTATAGAAAATGAAAAATTTAATCAATTATATTAGTTATGTCAGATTACAAAATCCTTTTTCATAGAAATTCTTCAGAACTTGAAAAAAAAGTTAACGAATATTTAGACAAAGGTTATAAACTTGCAGGCGGAATGTTTGGTATGAATTCAGTTTTATTTCAAGCTGTTTACAAAGATTAATAAAACCCACTCAAATGAGTGGGTTTTATTTTACGGAAAACCATAATTTGATATTATTTTTATTATTTACTTTTATAAGTTTTAAAAAAAAATAATTAATACGATGAGTAAAATAGAATTGATATCTGATGAATTTTCATTTAAGGCAAAACGAGAAATAAAATCATTAAATGAATACTGGGAATGTTTAAAAAAATTTGATAAAGAATCTAAAGAAATTATTTCAGAAAAAAATAATTATCCAATTTTTGTTGATACTAATTTTTTATTGAAATATTATGAAATTTCATTAGAGTCGAGAAAAAAATTTTTTAGTTATATTAAAGAAAATAAAGAAAGAATTTATATTACTAGACACGTTCAAAAAGAATTTATTAAGAATCGTGAAAAAACTATTAAAGGGTTTAATTCTTCAAAAATAAAACCTACATTAAAATCATTATATGATGTTATTAAACAATTTAATAATTTTAAAAATCAAAGTAAATATATCATTAATGACCAAAAAGATATTACAGAAAAAATAGAACAAATTGATAAAGAATTTGAAGGCTTAAATAAATTCTTTGAAGAAGATTTTCAAAAAAAATATCAATTTGATATTTTTTCAAATGATGAATATTTAGATCTTATTTTGGGATGCCATATTCTTGATGATTTAGATGAAAATGAAATTTCAATTATAAAAAAACATTTTTCTGAATTAGAAGTATCATTAAAAAGTACACCTATTGAAAAAAATATAGATTTACGTTTTCCTGGATGTAGTGATATAGATAAAGAAATAAATAAAGAAGGAGACTTTATTATTTATCATGAAATTTTAAAAAATATTAAAATTTTAAATAAGAGTGTGATTTTTCTAACATATGACAGTACTAAAAGTGATTGGTTTCATTCAGACAAAAAAACAGTAATGCATTACGTTTATAATTCTTATAATAATACTAATCAAATATTACATATTATTGATGCTGAAAGATACTTACCAGATATTTATAATATAGATCATGATGTTTTAGAGGATAGTTATTCCAATAAACCGAGTCCTAGCTATTTTGATAAACTATTCGATTCTAATATTTATGGAAATATAGAAGATGAATATGGAGTATTATATCCAAGTATATCACAAGTTAATGATAGTAATAAAATAGAAAACTTCCATTTTTCTAAATTAATTAGTTTATTAATAAGTAGTGGAATTGAATTAGACAAAATTGAACTAAAACAATTAAATGAAAAAACTCTAAAAATATATTTATTATTATTAGAAAATAATATTTCCATACAAGAATTTAAGATAATGATAGTTAGAAAAATCAAGATTAATGATTCAAAAGAGTTTGTTATTCCCTCACTAATACTTGATGAAATTATATACAATCTTAAAATATACATTAAAAATAATAAATTTTAATTCATGAAAAAATTTCTTTCCTTTTTATTGCTGACAATTACAATTTCGGCATTTCCTCAGGAAACTCAAACCACTGAAAAAGATACTTTAAATAGGGTAATGTTCAATTCTGTAAATAAATTATTTACGAATTTAAAATCAGATGAAGAACGTGAACTATGGTTAAGTGAATTAACTAAAATTGAAGAAAAAACAAAAGACACAGAACTTATAGAACAAGTGAAAATTAAAAAAGATTCTATATCAAAATTGAATTTTCCAAAAACTAGTTTTGATTTTCAAGATATTTCTACATTAAATCCGAAAGAAAATAAAGAATACGAATTTGATTTTGATAAATTCAAAGGCAGATATTTTATACATCCAAAAAATGCATGGCGTACAGATTTTATTTTAGACCCTTACATATCTTACAAAGAAGGTAAAGCTTTGATATTTCTAAACATTCGTTATTTTGGAAGTAATTGGGTTTTTCATGATAAAGTAAAATTTATCGTAAATAATAAAGTTATTGATTTTCCAATTTCAAAACCAGAAACAAAAGTATTAAATGCTGGAAAAGTAAAAGAATATTCTAGTAATTTACTTAGTGATGAAGAAATTGAAATTTTACGAAAAATTGCTAATAGTGAACAAGACGTTGATATTCGTTTCGAAAGTGATACGAAAGCAAGTGATAATAAAATTAATAAGAAGACAAGGAGTCATATCAAATCATTACTTGATTTCTTCGATAAATACAAAAAATAAACTTTTAGAGTTATGCATTTGCATAACTCTTTTTTATTTTATTATCTTTGCTTTGTCAACGAATTCATACATCAAATGAAAAAAAATCTTAAAAATATAATGGTAGGCATATGGGTGCAAGTCCCAAGACTTCATCGTATGATGTTCGTTGACGGTGACCTACCTTTTTTTTATCATAAAAATGTCAACGATTATGTCAAAAACAAACAACAGTACATTAGATGTACATCAACAAAAAATCAATAACCAAACACTTATTTTAGAACAAGAAATTATAGGTACTATCCTAAATATTATTCTAAAAACCGATAATCCTGCTCATATCTCCAATGTTGTAAAAGATGTTCAACAAGATTTTATAGGTTATTTTGATAATGGAGATTATGCATATTTACGAGATGGGAATATTATTTTAACTGAATTTCAAAGTATTTTTAATTCTTTAGCAATGGCAGAACCAGAAGCTATAGATAAACTCAGAATTAATAACCAAAAGAGAACAGAAAGAATTTCAAATAAAATGAATATATAATTAAAAACGCCCTTTATTGGGCGTTAATTTATTAAAAATCTATCATGCATTATTGAATTAAAAAAATCATCACTTAAGTATTTATCTAATTCCATTTTTTTGTAAAAATTGTAAACAAATTTCTCATTCTCTAGATTAAAATATAATTTAGATTCTACCAATAATAGTAAACAATAAAAATATAAAATTATAAATTCTTCTTTTAGAATAAACATTCTTAATATTTGATAATATTTTTCACCATATTTATTTCCGTCAACATACTTAAAAATAAAAATTAAATCAGTTTGCATCTCATTTATAATATTAAGAGAATTAACATCATTTAGTTTGCTTTGAATATCTTTATTGAAATAACTTTCTTTTAAAATATCTTTTTTTTGAAGTAAATCATATCTTCCTTTAAAAGATTTTAAATAATATTGAAATTGATTTTCATAATTTGATTTAGGAATATTATCACCAATTAGATATCCTCTACTTTTTGATCTATATAAATCTAAAAAAATAATTAATTGATTATAAAAATCTTTTTCATCCTCCTTATCTTTTAATTTATCAATTTCTAATTGTTGTTTATTAATACTATAAATTAAAAGTAAAGTACTTGAAAAAGTTAATAAACTTCCAAATACCCCCCCTACAAAACCTCCAAAATCATTTAAAATACCTATATCTATATTAAAACTAAAGCCTGTTGTTCTTAAAAATTGTCCAACTGTAATAACAAATGCAAATGGTGAAATTATCAATATCCCAAATGCAACTCTTTTTAATAATTTATTCATCTTTTTCATGCGTCAGTAATCTTCAAATATAATGAAATTAAATTGCCTTCAAATACTATACAATGAAGGTATTATTCGAATTACAAAACAGCCTTTGGGCATTCGATTTACAAAGTACAAGATATTACTCAAAAATAGCCAATCAGTTTTTAGAAGGGCAATTTAATGCTAAATCTTTTGGAGAAAAACCAGAAGCAATAAGCTATTTAGCCAATGAATATGGTGATACAATTACAAACGATAGTAAGAAACAAAATTCTACTTACGCAATTGTAGAATTAATAGGACCAGTTACATTATATGATACTTGTTCTAATTATGGTGCTGAAAGTATAGCAAATAGACTAAATAAATACAATAATGATGATTCTGTAAAAGGAATTATTCTAAAAACAAATACACCAGGTGGTGCTGTTCCTGCTATTAATCCATTTATTGATTTTGCAGCTAAAAAGAAAAAACCTGTAGTTGCTTTGTGTGATCAAGCATTGTCTTTAGGAGAATGGGCAACAGATATTCTTGCAGATCATAAAATGGCTTCTAATAATATATCTGCTCGTTTTGGTTCTATTGGAGTTGTTGCAACTTTCTATGGGTATAAAAAAGCTTTAGAAATGGCAGGATTAGAAGAACATGAAGTTTATTCTGATTTATCTGATTGGAAAAATAAACCAATCATAGAAGCCTTAGAAGGTAATTATGATTCTTTAAAATCAGAATCTTTAAACCCTTTAGCTCTACAATTTCAAAATGCTGTAAAAGCAAATAGACCAAAGTTGGACTTATCAATAGAAGGTATTTTGAATGGACGCACATTTAATGCAGATGATGCATTAAAATATGGATTAATCGATAGCATTGGAAATTTACAAGATGCTATTGAAATGATAGATGTACTATCTGAAATAAAATACAACAATAATTAATAAAATATTTCTTATGAATTTTAATTGGATTAAAATGCAAACTTCATCTAAATGGTTAATGAAAATATTAGGCATTGAGAAAATTGAAGTAAAAGATAATGAAATCGCATTGTCTGAAGATCAGCGAGAAAAAATTGAACAACAAATAGGCGTAGAAAAAGCTCAAGCTTTATTTGATGGCCTTAATGCTGAATTAAAAAAGGAAACTGAAGGCAATCAAGCTTCAGAAGAGTTAAGAGTAGTTTTAGAGGAAATTAATGGTGTCGTAAATGCTACAGAAGAAACTTCTGAAACAAATGCAGTAGAACAACCATTAGAAGCTCAAGCAACTGCAACTATAAGAAATTTACAAAAACAAAATACAGAAATGGCTAAAGAATCTATTGGAGATAATCCTGCAGCAGTTATTCAAAATGCTATGAATTTAACTCCTTATGGTGTAAATGCTTTACCAAAGCATACAGCTACACACTTATTTGGTCAAAATTTAGATTATCAAGCTGTTGAACACAGATCTTGGAATCAGAGAGCAATGAGTGGTTCTGCAAAAGCAACAGATTGGAATAAAGAAAATATTCCCGTACTACAAGGTGATGTAGAACATTTTATTCGTCAAAATCCAACTGTTTTAGTAACCTTCTTTAATGAATTTGAATCTTTACCTGCAGAGTGGTCACAAACTACAGGCGTTAGAGATCGTATTACAACAGCTTCAATTACATTTGGAGAAGTTACTCAAGCACGTTCAAGTACATGGGCAGCAAAAGGAGGTTTTAATATTTCTGTAGAAATTGGAGAAGTTTATCCTAAGAAAATTGATTTAGAATTTTCTGGACCACAACTTCAAACATTAGAAAACACATGGATAGCTAATATCTATAATTTAGATGGTTCACATCCTTGGAAGATGTCTTTTATTGGTTGGATTCTTTCAGAAACAATCAAACAAAGAATGTTGGAGGATCGTAATGCTCAAATTAATGGTATTTATGTTCCAACACCTGATAACAGAGCAGGTAATTCTGTAAATGCTCAAGATGGATTATTAATTCAATTATATAGAGCTATCAACACAAGAAATATTTTACAACCATTTTCTTTAGGTGCTCCAACATTAGAAAATATTGTAGATTATGTTGAGAACTTTATCAAGCTAATTCCAGAAGAATATTTAAAACTTCAAGGTTTAGAAATAGGAATGTCTGCAGCTTGGAAATTAGCTTATCAACAAGCATTAGGAAACAGTCAGGTAGTAGTATTAGATAATCAAAGAGGTATTTTCAAATCTACAATAGACTACGTGAAAGACCGTCCAAATATCAAATTACAAGCTGTGCCTGATATGGTCAATTCTGATTTTTTCTATTTGACTTTATCCAAAAATATTGATCAATTAAGTTTCTTACCAGAAGAAGCTAATCAATTTACACTAGGTCATGACAAGCGAGATACTTATGCATTTGCAGATTATAAATTAGGTATTCGTCTTCAATACATCGGTATTAAGCTATCAAAAACGCATGTTAATAAATATGCTAATCAAGTAGTTTTTACAAATGACATGCCTATTTTCGGAAAAGATGTATCATTCCCTGCTTATGATAACACATCAGGAATCATTAAAATGTATTATTCAACTGCAAAAATTGATTCCGAATTTAAAACAGATATTACAGAACTAGCAGATGTAGCTTCTGGACAAGTCATAAAAATTCAAGGAAATACATCTTTAGGAGCTGAAGTAAAAATAAAAAAAGGAGAACTATTAGATTTAACAACTGATTTTAATTTGAAAACTGGAGGTACTTTAACCCTATTAGCTTTAGGAGAAGGTAAATTCAAAGAAATTAAGCGTACAGCTTCAGCACCATCTATTTCTGATAAAATCAATTTTGATAATACTGCAATAGATGCTGTTAATGCTACAGAATTTAAATTCAATGGATCAGAAGCAAAAGATTTATTAACTATTATCAATGGAATTGAGAATAAAAAAATAACTATTTATGGTTCTGATATAGCAGAATTAACTGTAAAAAAATCAGATGCAATAGCAATAAATGCAGATGTAGTTCTAAAAAAATCTGATGATTATATTCAATTAGTATTTATTGAAGGATCATGGTATGAAATTGCCAAAAATATTTCAGAATAAATTTTTAAAAGTAACTACTTAGGTAGTTACTTTTTCTTAAACGTTAATTAAAAAAATAAGACTATGCGTCCAAATTTAAAAAGACCAGAAGGAAAAGCACCAGGAGGTCCTACTAATTTCAAAAAAGAAATTATAATCATCGCTGTTGCTGACATTATTCAATTTCCATCAAGAGATGAAAAAGGGATTCGTTTTATCAATGATTTTGTACTTGCAGCAAACGCTAGAATGCATACAGTTTACCACACATCGTCTAAAGGAGATGCTTCTTGGGAATCTACAGGAGATCCTGATGCATTTTCTCGTGAACCTAAATTTGCAACACAACATCCAGGTGGTACAGTTGAAGCATTAGAATTTTTAGAAGATTGGACTGGAGTAGATTCAATTCTTTTAATTGGATCATGTGATAAACTAGGTTATATTGTAGAAGGAACTCCTTGTACTCCAATGCAATTAGTTCCAAGTTATACAAGTAACAATGAAGGAACTTATTTTACATTAAATTGGCAAGCAGATGGTAAAACATCTCAGTTCCCTGGTTATTATGAAGGAAATTTAACTTTTTCTGAACCTATAAAGGCTACTTCAAATACTATTATTGTAGATGGTGAAATTGGTAAAATGGTACAATTACCAAGTGCTGATACAACAGCAGAAATTTCTTTTTCAGAACTTAATAATGTAAAACACAATGATAGAATTACCTTAATTGGTGGTGGTGGAAATGATCCTTATACATTGGCAAATGGAGGAACAGGTACAACCATTATTTTAAAGAATGGTACTAATTGGACATCCTTAGAAAATTCTATTATTACACTACGTTATTATGATGCTGGTGCAACCAAGTATTTAATAGAAGAAAATAGAAAATAATAATTTTATTAAATAATTAAAAAAGTGGTCAAATTTGACCACTTTTTTTTAGAGAAGGAGATGAATGTCCTTCTCTGAATTTATTCCCAACTTAAAAACCAATATCCATCTTTTTTTTTAATTGTGAAATTCAAATGTTCTAAATCTTTACTTTTTTTATATATTTTTCTCCAAGTAATTTCACTGATAGAATTTAATCTAAAAAATAACATTTTAATTTCTTTATCTTTTTCAATTTGATATAGTCTATTAGATATTATTTTAACATCCTTATCCCATGACTGAACAGAATAAGTTTGTACAGGCACTAAAAAACTAAGTAGTTTAAATGCACTATCTATATCTTCTCTTGTTATCATAGATACTAATTTAATATAAAAATAAATAAGTAGCTTTTTTTGTGTCAACATTTACCTCCTATTTCTAAGCGATTTTGCAGTAAAACTGCAATATGGCAAACAAAATACATGAAGAAGATATTCGGTTAAATATTTCTGTAAATGGGAATGAAGGACAAAAAGAAATTTTTAATCTTCAAAAAAGAAATAATGAATTAAAAACATCTATTAAAAATGTGCAAGATGAAATGAAAAAATATCGTTCTGCACAATCAAAAAATTCAGATGAATATAAAAATCTTCAATCACAACTTAGTAACTATAATAAAGAATTAGATAATAATAGAAATAAAATCTCTCAATTAACTTCAGCATTAAAAGTTAATGAAATGACAAGTCAACAACTTAAAGCTAGAGCAAAAGAACTTCAATTAGCTTTAAGTAAAATGTTGAATTCTAATGATAGAAATAAATTAAAAGAACAATTAGCAGAAGTTAATGCTCAACTTACTAGAATGAATTCTTTAGGATCTCAACAAAGATCTGCATTTAGTTCTGCTAGTGGATTTTTACAACGCTACCAAACTGTTTTATTATCTATAACGGCCACAATTACTGGACTTACTTATTCTTTTCAAAAATGGATAGATTTTAATGGAAAATTAGCTGACTCAGAAGCTGATGTCATGAAAACAACAGGTTTGACAGCTCAAGAAATTCAACAATTAAATCAACATATTAATAAACTAGATACACGTACTTCCAGAGTTGAATTATTAAAATTAGCAGAAGAAGCAGGTCGACTAGGTAAAGAAGGCTTACAATCTGTAGAAGGATTTATGGTTGTTGCTGATAGGTTAAAAGTTGCATTAGGTGATGATCTTTCTGAATCTCAAATACGTGATGTCGGAAAATTAGTTACTACATATAAAGTAGCTACTGAAACAGGAAAAGATTTTGAAGGATCGATGGAGGCTCTCGGATCTGCTATTAATGAAGTTTCAGCATCTGGAGCTAATCAAGCTAGTTTTTTAGTTGATTACATGAATAGAATGGCTGGAGTAGCTTCTCAGGCTAAAATATCAGCATCTGATAACATTGGTTACGCTGCAACTTTTGATGAAATTGGACAATCTGCAGAAGTATCTTCCACAGCAATGAATAAAGTACTGTTAGACATGTTTAAAGATCCTTCTGAATATGCAAAAATTGCAGGAATGTCATTACAAGATTTTAATAAATTATTAAATACAGATTCCAATGCTGCTATTATCAAATTTTTAGAAGGTTTAAATGGTTCAGAAGCTGGATTACAAGCTATGACTATTAAAATGGACGAATTAGATGCAGGAGGTACACGTGGTGTTGCAGCTTTATCTGCATTAGCTTCTAATGTAGATATTTTAAAAGATAGACAGTTAACTGCTAATATTGCAATGCAAGAAGCAACATCATTGACAAATGAATTTAATATTAAAAATAACAATTTACAGGCAACATTAGATAAAATTAAGAATACAGTACAAAGTTGGTTCACTTCAGATACTTTAGTTTCATGGCTAACAACATGTGTTACTTTATTTGCTAAATTTATTGGAGCAGTTGAAGATACAGATCATCAAACAACATCTTGGAGAAATAATATCATTTTATTATCCAAAATGATTTTAATTTTAGTTTCAGGGTTAGTTTCATATAATACTGCAATTAAATTATATTCTATTTGGACTGCCAGAGCTCAAGCAAATACCATTCTTTACAATCTGCAACTAAAAGTACAAAATGCATTAGCAGCTATTGCTATTATAAGAACAGAAGGATTAGCAATAGCTAAAATGTTATTAGCAGGAAATATAAAAGCTGCAATAGCACAATTAAGATTATTAAATAGTACTTTATCTGCATCTCCATTAGGTGCAGTAACAGCATTAGTTGTAGCATTGGCAGCATCATATGTATTATTAAAAGATAATACAGAATCAGCTAACGATGTAATGTCTGCATCAGTAAAAATTCAAAATGAAGCCTCTGAATCGACTTCTGAGCAAAAAAATAGAATTCAAAATTTATTATCTGTACTTAAAGATGAAAATACATCTTTAGAGCAAAAACAAAGGGCTTTAGAATTATTAAAGAAAATAACAAATGGTTATTTAGACACGTTGACTTTAGAAAACATCACAACAAAAGAAGGAATTTCTTTAATAAAAAGTTACATAAAACATATTGATGATTTAGCAAAAGCAAAAGCTATTGTCGCATATAAAGCTGAATTATATACTGAACAAATAAAAAATAACAATAAAATAGATGCTTTAAAAACAGAGAAAAAAAATACTAAAAGCACAGGTAATGGTTGGGGTTCTGATGGTAAAGCATTTGGATTTGATATAGGAAGAAATCAAAAAGTTATTCAAACAGAAATAGATGATTTAAGTCAAAAAAATAATCAAGTTACAAATCAAATTAATTCACTAAATAATTCCCAAGAAAAACAAATAACAGAAGTTCAAAAACGTTTAGAAAAATCAGGATCTCTTTTAAAAACATTAAATAAAAATAGTAATGAGTATAAACAAACATTACAGAAACAAAAAGCAGATACAGAAATACTTAATTCATTATTAGGATTAGATTTAAATACTGAATCTTCAGCTAAAACGACAGATTTTAATTTATCAAATAACGATAAGGCAAATGAAAAAGCAAGAAAAAAGCAAGAACAAGAAGCTGAAAAACTAAGAAAAGCAGCTGAAAAAGCAGCTGAAAAAGAAAAAAATGATCGTAAAAAATACTTAGATGATTTATTAAAAGATCAACAAAAAAATAATGAAGAGATTTTAAAAATAAAAAGAGATTTACAAGATGCTGAAATAAATTTAATGAATGAAGGTTTTGATAAAGAAATTTCTTTATTAAAATTAAAACATTCAAGAGAAAAAGAAGATTTAGAATCTCAAAAAGTAAATGAATCTACTTTCACTGCATTATCAAATGATAAAGCTAAATATACTTCATTAAAATCTAATTCAAAAGATTCTACATCAATAGCTGAATATGACGCTATTATTAAGAATATAGATACGATGAAAACAACATTTGAAACAAAAAATGCTGAAATAAACAAATTAATTACTCAATCTGAATTAAATTTTTGGGTAGAATTTGGCCATATACAAAGTAAAGCTGATTTAAAATCTTATGATGATTATTTGCAATCAGTAGAAAAACAAAAACAAGAATTAAAATATCAGCAGAATGAAGAATTGTCTTCAATTACTAACTTAGAAACAGGTAAAAATTTACTGAGAAAAACTTTATCTGATAAAGAGCTAAAACGTATTAAAACATTTTCTGAAGTAAAAAAAGCATTAACCAAGCAACAAAGACAAGAAGAATTAGACTTAGAAATTTCATTAGTTCAAGAAGGTATTACTAAACTAAATAATATAATAAATGGTTCTGATATTGACACTTTAGATTTCTCATTACTAAATCCAGATCAACAAAAAGAAATGTTGAAACAATTGGATGAAGTAAAAAATAAGCTAAATGAATTAGGAATAGAGAAATTCAAATTAAGTTCATCTGAAAATGATGAAGAAAATACAAAATCTAAATCATTATTAGCAGGACAAACAGATTTATTAGGAATGTCTGTTGATCAGTGGCAACAATTATATGATAATATATCTGCAGGTAAAATAGGATTACAAGAAATTGTAGCTGTTGTAGGAGCATTACAAAATGCTTTTGGACAATATTATTCCTTTGTAGCTGCTAATGAAAATAGACAATTAGAGAGATTTCAAAAAAATACCGAAAAAAGAAAAACAGACCTTCAGAAACAATTAGATCAAGGTTATATTTCCCAAGCTACTTATAATACTGAAGTAGAAAAATTAGAAGATGCTTATAATAAAAAGAAAGCTGAAGTAGAATATAAACAGGCTAAACGCCAAAAACAAATGGATTTAATTTCATCTGTTACTGGTACAGCTGCAGCAGTTGTAGGAGCTTTAGGTAATAAACCTTGGACTCCAGCCAATTTTGCATTAGCTGGTATAGTTGGTGCAATGGGATTATTTCAAACAGCTTTAATTGCAAAACAACCATTACCATCACAAGGTTATGAAGATGGTTATATTAATATTGAAAGAGCCCAAGATGGAAAAAATTTCAGAGCTAAGAAAGGAGGAATTGCTAAATCTGGTTTAGTAAATAAACCAACACATTTTCTTGCAGGTGAACAAGGACAATTTTTTCCAGAAGTAATAATTTCTGGTCCTGATTGGAAAGGTTTTTCACCAAGTTTAAAATCAGCAGTTATGAATAGTATAAATGGGACTAAATCTCCAGGTTATGAAAATGGAATAAATCCTAATTATGCGTCAATAGATAATTCTCAAATGATTGCTTTATTGTCTGCTAATTATGAAATGTTGAATGAACTAAAAACAAACGGTGTCAAAGCTCATCTTATAAATGATATGAGATTTCAACAAAACATATCTAATGGGCAAAAAAAATATCAACAATTTATATCAAAAACAAAAATGTAATGGCAATAAAACCAGATACAGGATTTTCCGTAGATGATGGAAATGTTGGAGGTAATTCTTATAATTACATTATTAAAATATCACCTTCACAAGTAAATTTTAATTTATCTGATAATACATCTAAAAATAGTAGTATAGCTGTTAATACATATCAAGGAGGTGTAGATCCTAATGCTACTGTTTATAGAATACAATTTAGTTGCTCCACATCTCAGTATGGGTATGATTTATTTGAGATAGATGGTTCTGATGAAATATTACTATCTGGTAGTAGTAATTGGCAAGGTACACCTAAGATAAAAACTAAAGATTTATCTAATGTACCAAATGGATATTATACAGGTTATTTTTCTGTAATAATTTCTGGTAAAAAAGGAAATGATCCATGGTCTACATTAGCATCATCTTCAATTGATGTTAGGTTATCTGTTAATTTACCAACTACTTACAAATTTTCGATTGACAAAAATTCAGATTCAATCCACTATACTAGAAATAACAATATTTCAACATCTAGTAAAATAAACGTAAATAGTGATACAGATTACACCATAAATGGACCTACATATATTTTAGCAAATGGAGAAAAATTACCTAAAACATTTCCAGCTGGAACAAGACAATTAATATTTACAGTTGATGATTCTAATCAACTAGAATATGGTATCAATAGTACTTCACTATCTTTTAGAAAAGTAAATCAGACATTATCTACTTTAATATTAAATATATTACAAACAAATACAGATAAATTAGAAACAGATACAAATACTTTATCATTTTCTCATTTAGAAAGTTTACCTCTTGGAGATTGGCAAAGTATTATAGTTTACACACCAAAACCTATTACTATTTCTAAACCTAATTGGTTAGAAATTACATTAGATACAGAAATATCTAATGTTAAAAGATATTTGATAAGATCTACAACAAAAAATATAGAACTTGAAATAGGTAGCTATTTTGGTGAAATAATATTTAAAGATTCTGATACAGAAGTTAAAATAAATGTTGATTTTGAATTATATAGTTATTGGAATTCAGATTATAATAAAGATATCCATTTTTCAATGGAAAATGAATTATTAAATTTTTCAGCTTATCAAAGAAATGAAAATAATTATTTGAATATAACATTACAAGGATTAGTTTATAACAATACAGGTAAAGTTATCTCAATTAATGAATCCCTTAATTTATATTTTATAAATAATAAAACATCTTTTAATTTGGGAGAATATATTCATGATTATTTTCTACTATATGAAGATCAAATTAATGATTTAAAAATTACCTCTAAAACTGTAGATAAAAAGAAAATGTATGATTTTGCTCGTGTAACTTTAGAAGTTACAGAAATTAATTTTACAACCAAAGAAAATGTTTTTTGGTATTCTATACCCACACAACTATTTATAAAAGGTCATAGGCCGTTAACTTTAACAAATCAAAATATTGGATTTTTAGGTAATCATGTTAATAAGACTTTAAGAGCAACAGTTAATGGAAAAACTATACTATCATATTTATATGATAAATCAGAAGGTATTAAAGTTTATATAAATGGTATTATTCAAGAATTAGACATACCAATTATACAAAATGCTAAACTTTCAATATTTAGTGTTTATATAGACTTTTCTGCAATAAAATGTAATATAGGTGATATGGTTGAATTTCAATTAGGTGTACAGGTTATAAGATACCAAATTTTTCCAGATACTTTAAATTCAAATTTTATATCATTTATTGATTATTGGGGTTTATTAAAAATATTTGAAATTACAGGAGAATATTCTTTTCCTATTTCTATGAATTATACAACTTTTATCCCTAAAAAAAGTACAATAAAAAATGTTGATTCAACAAGAACTAACACCTTAAATATAAATACAGGCGTAATAACAAATGATGATATAGAGATAATTAATGAAATATTATCATCTCCTAAATGTTGGTTTATAAAATCAAATGAAATTATTGAGATAATACCAACAACTGAAAAATTAGAATTATTTGATAGTACAGATGAACTTTACAGCTATGATTTAGAATTTCACATTAACCCAGATACTTATGATAAGAGTTACAGAAATTGATAATCAATTTCATATAGATTTAACAAATAGGCGAATTCAATTTACTGAAGAAAATAATTGGTTTACAGATAGCTTAGTTTCTGCATACACTTTACCTGAAAAATTACCTTATGACATTCATCCGTTTTTTTTAAAATATAAGTCTAATAATGCTGAAGAATATGAAGTTAGATATGATGTAGTAGTAAATTTAAATAATGAAATTTTTTCTGCTAGATTTGAAATTGTGAGTTTAGATAATAATTTCTTTTCATTTTCAATTTTTTATGGTCAAGAAAATTTCCCTAATTGGGATAAAAAATTATCTGATCTTAATTTACCAGATATTAATGTAAGCAATATTAGAAATCATGCTACTGAAATTAATTCTAAATTTTATCCAGAAGTAAATTATTATTTTCCTTGTATACACACAGATCAATATTCAACTGATGATTTAAATTTTGCAAATTTTAAAGGTTCAATCAATTTAAAAGAAAATAATACTTGGTTAGTTAATGAAATAGATACGACGAATAACATTATTTATAATAGAACTATTATTCGTCCATATATGTATTGGTTATATGTATTAGAACAAGTAATAACACAGGCAGGTTACAAACTTGAAGGAGATATTTATAATGTTGATAAATTAAAGAAATTAATTTTAACATCAGGTAAAAAATTTGAATTAAAAGATCGCCCTCAAACAATTGATTGGACTATTGGTTTAGAGAGTTATATTCGTGAAGGTTTCAGAAATAGACTTGGTAAAGGATGGCAATATGGACGATGGGAATCAACTCAGGAAATTAATTTTTTTGGGCAATTTCGTTTAAAAGGCATTATACATAATTGGAACAGAAAACATCATGATGTTAGAGCTTACATCTACTTAGATGATCAATTAATTTGGTCAAAATCTGGTCGAGCTAGTTATAATGTAGATTTTACTTTCAAAACAAAAAAAGGAGGTTCTAAATTAAAATTAATAGCTTATGATTATCAAAGAGATTCTGAAAAAACTGAAATTTTAATTACTCCTATTGAATTATTTGATGATAATGGTAATTTGATAAGTTATACTGTAGATTCTAACATTATTGATTTAAAATTAGCATTACCTGATACAACTCAAGGTACCTTTATTCAAGCGACAATAAATTGGTTTAATGTAGATTTTACTGTAAAAAATAATGGTGTTGTATCAATGAATTTAAAGGAAAAATATTTACGTTCTAAAAAAAATCCAGAAGACTGGACTTTTACAGAGGTGTATGAAAAAGAAAGATCAACAAATTTAGGAGATTCTTATCTTTTAAAATTTAAAAATTCAGATGATGAAAACTATCCATTGATTCAAACTTTTATAAATCAAAATGGATATTATACTGAAAATTTTATTATCAACGATAACACTACTACTATCAACATAGATTCAACTCCATTACCTTTATTAATGAGAAATAATCAAATGTCTGCCTATATATATAAAGATGATGTAAGTAATATATATGCAGTTTTAAGAAATGATAGTACAAATGATAATCAAACAGTTGATATGATAGATTTTCAAACACCATCTATAACTGAAGAATTTTATAAAACATGGATAAGATTTCGTATTAAAACTGTGCAATATTCTTGGGAATTTGAAACAAAAACAAGGTTCTTAGATCCTTTTAATATTAAAAAAGAAAAATATTGTTATGGTAATATCCATTTTGTAAAAAAAATTCAAAGAGATATAGAAAATAATATTGAAGAAGTTAGTGTAGAAACATTAGTTTTAAGATAAAAGTGGGCATTAAAGCCCACTTCCTATTGCATATAGATTAGATAACTTATGAATATGATCATCTTGTTCCATTCCAGTCATGTGAACATAAATTTGGGTAGTAGATATTTTCTTATGCCCTAATAAAACCATTAATTTCACAACATTTCCATTTGTTCGCATGTAATTTGTTGCAAATGTATGGCGTCCAACATGGAACGAAATTTTTTTATTAAATCCAAGTAATAATGCAGCTTCTTTTAAATATTTTAACCAACATTGGTACGAAATTTTTCTATTCCAATCTATTGCTTCAGCAATATCAGAAGCTTCTAATGTTAAAGGTATTCTTAATGGATTCTCGGTTTTTTCTTGCCAAATAACAATATATTTTTTATAAATGTTATCAAGAGAAAAATTATTTAATTCATTCCATCTAAGGCCTGTAAAACAACTAAATAAAAATAACCCTAAACTTTGTTGAGCTCTAAAAGGTAATTGATTTTTATAAAATTCTTGTAATAATAATCTTACTTCAGATATACTTAAATCATTTCTAGTTGAATTGATTTGTTTAGTCTTTACATCTTCTAAATCAATATTAATTTTAATACCTTTTTTAAGAGCTTTTTTAAGATACTTTTTTATAGCTCTAATGTTTCTTGATATAGTATTAGTTTGATTACCTAATGATTTACAATATGCAGTATAGTCCTCAAAAAAAACATCATTGATTTCTTTAAAAATTATTTCTTTTTTCCAATTCTTTAATTTTTTTAAAACATTGAAATAATAGAGATAAGTAGCCTTTTTCAAAAAATCTTTTTCCCTTTCTACTTGTACATCCATAAATACTAAAAAATCAATATTAGCATTAAAATATAAATATTCTTCAACAAATTTTTCAGCAGTTAATATTGAATTGTCTATAGCATATTTATTCTTTATTTGAAGGATTTTTTCTTCAATTTGATCTAATACTGCATTTACATCAATATCTTCAGATACACGAGCATTTAAACGTTGTTTTTTCTTATTCCATTTATTAGGATTAATTAAAACATTTGAAATTGGGATTGTTTCTGATTTTCCAGAGTGAGTTACAAATAGATTTAGTTTTACTTTTCCATCTGTTTTACGCACATGATTGTGCAATTTGAATCGATAATTCATTGGACGAACTTTTTTTCGTGCCAATTTCGTTCCATATACAGGATATCGTTCTTGTATTTTTAGCTTTCGTTCCATTTTCTTTTAATGTTAAATCTTTGGCAATCAATAACATTGAAATTCAACAGAATGAATTTGCGATCCGGACGGGACTCGAACCCGCGACCACTTGCGTGACAGGCAAGTATTCTAACCAACTGAACTACCGGATCAGAAATTATAAAAAATATATTGTGTAAAAGAACTAACTTTTTGCGATCCGGACGGGACTCGAACCCGCGACCACTTGCGTGACAGGCAAGTATTCTAACCAACTGAACTACCGGATCAGAAATTATAAAAAATATATTGTGTAAAAGAACTAACTTTTTGCGATCCGGACGGGACTCGAACCCGCGACCACTTGCGTGACAGGCAAGTATTCTAACCAACTGAACTACCGGATCAAAATCTGTATCGATTTCGGATTGCAAATATAGGGGGTTTTCTGATAAAACCTAAACTTTTTTCAAAAAAAATCTCGGAAATTTTGCATCCGAGATTCTTTTATTTCAAAATCAACGATTTAATTTATTATAAAATCGCGTTTAATTTTTCTACTAATTGCTCTTTTGGAACAACTCCAACAACTTTGTCTACTACTTCTCCGTCTTTGAAGAATAAAATTGTAGGAATGTTGCGGATTCCATATTTCGCAGCAACTTCTTGGTTTGTGTCTACATCAACTTTACCAATAACTGCTTTTCCTTGATATTCTGAAGCAAGCTCTTCCACAACTGGACCAACCATTCTACAAGGACCACACCAAACAGCCCAAAAATCAACCATTGCTGGTTTTCCTGACTCTATAATATCTGATGCAAATGATGCGTCTGTTACTTCTAATGCCATAATCTTATATTTTTTTATCTAATCTTAAGTTTACAAATCTACATAAAATTTTATTCTTGAAAAATTTCGTTCATATTATCTATCAATTATTGAATAGATGAAACGAATAATTAATTCAGTTTGAATGTAATTTCCTGCAATTCATCTAATTCTTTCAACAAATCTCGACAAATGTTAATTTTGATTTTACTTGCTGGTAAATCTAAATTATTCAAATAATCTTTTGGATCAATTAATTGAATTTTTAATAATTTATCTCCTTGATATTTGAACATAATATCTGATAATTTGCTAAATGTTTCTTCCGAAAATTCTGGAACTTCAATCTTCACCGTCATTTTTTCGGCTTGTTTTTCAACAATTTCATTCAACAACAAAATATTTGTGATGTTTTTATACACACGACCTTGCGTTACATTTCCTTCTTTGTCTTTGAATTCTTTTTTCGAGATATTCAATTTCAAATTCAAGAACATATTTTCCTGCATAAAGTGTCTATATTTCATATAATCGCTACCAAAAACCATGATATCCATCGAATCGGTGTAATCACTAAACGTAAAAATACCAAATTCGTTTCCATTTTTGGCAATTCTATGTTGAATATTTGACATCATTCCACAAATTGAAACTTCTTTGTTAACAAAATTATCTTCATTCGCATTGATATCAGAAATACTACAATTTGAAGCCATTTTCAACTCATGTTTGAAATCATCCAAAGGATGCGAAGAAATATAAATTCCAACAACTTCTTTCTCTTTCGACAAACGTTGTAACATATTCCATTTCTCACAATCTGGCAACATCGGAACCACATCTTCTACAACAGAATCACCTCCAAAATCACCAAATAAAGAAGTTTGAGAAGAGTTTTTTTGCTCCTGATAATTTCCTCCATATTTGATTAATTTTTCCAAATTAGTTGTCGTATTATCGATAAAAAAATAACGTCCACGATGAAATTCAAACGAATCAAAACCTCCAGCTAAAACTAAGTTTTCGATTGTTTTTTTGTTCACTGTTCGCAATTCGACACGTTTAACAAAGTCGTATATATCTTTGAACGGACCATTTGCTTCACGTTCAGAAATTATCGAGTTTACTGCGGCTTGCCCAACACCTTTTACAGCTCCCATTCCAAAACGAATTTCATAATTTTCGTTTACGTTAAACTTCGTAATCGATTCATTGATATCTGGACCAAGAACCGCCAATCCCATTCGCTTACACTCTTCCATAAAGAAGGTCACTTGCTTGATATCATTCATATTATTTGAAAGAACAGCCGCCATATATTCTGCTGGATAATGTGCTTTCAGATAAGCTGTTTGATACGCTACCCATGCATAACACGTCGAGTGCGATTTATTGAAGGCATAGGATGCAAAGGCTTCCCAGTCTGTCCAAACTTTTTCTAAAATCTTAGGATCATGCCCTTTTTCTGAAGCTTGCGCAACAAATTTTGGTTTCATTTTATCCAAGACAGCTTTTTGCTTTTTCCCCATTGCTTTACGCAAAACGTCGGCATCACCTTTCGAGAAACCTGCTAATTTTTGCGAAAGCAACATTACTTGCTCCTGATAAACCGTAATTCCGTAGGTTTCTGATAAATATTCTTCCATCGCATCCAAATCGTACTGAATTGGTTCTTCACCATTTTTACGGCGAACAAACGACGGAATATATTCGATAGGCCCAGGACGATAAAGGGCATTCATGGCAATTAAATCCGCGAAAACTGTCGGACGTAAATCCTTCATGTATTTTTGCATTCCGGGTGACTCGTATTGGAAAACCCCAACCGTTTCGCCACGCTGGAAAAGCTCATATGTTTTTTCGTCGTCAATCGGAATTTCATCCGGATTGATTTCGATTCCTGTTCTCGCTTTTACTAATTTGATGGTATCTTTAATCAAGGTTAAGGTTTTCAACCCCAAAAAGTCCATCTTCAATAATCCGGCACTTTCTGCAACCGAGTTATCAAACTGCGTTACATATAAATCTGAATCTTTAGCTGTTGTTACAGGTACGAAATTCGTAATATCATCTGGCGTAATAATTACCCCACACGCGTGAATTCCCGTGTTACGAACAGAACCTTCTAAGATTTTTGCTTGCTGAATAGTTTCCGCAGCTAAATCGTCTCCATTCGATAAACGTTTTAATTCGCTTACAGCATCAAACTCTTCTGGTTTTAAGGCTCCTTTTAATGCAGCTTCATCTAAATTGAAGATTTTAGATAACTTCATATTCGGAATCAAACCTGCAACACGGTTCGCATCAAACAATGGTAAATCCAATACACGCGCCGTATCTTTAATCGAAGATTTCGCCGCCATTGTACCATAAGTGATGATTTGCGCTACTTGATTTGCTCCATATTTATCAATCACATAATCCATTACCAACGATCGACCTTCGTCATCAAAGTCGATATCGATATCGGGCATAGATACACGATCAGGATTTAGGAATCGCTCAAAAAGTAAATCGTACTGAATTGGATCTAAATTGGTAATCCATAAACAATAAGCAACTGCTGATCCTGCCGCCGAACCACGACCTGGACCAACCGATACGCCCATTTTACGCGCCGCAGCAATAAAATCTTGTACAATCAAGAAATAACCAGGATAACCTGTTTTTTCAATTGTGGCTAATTCGAAATCCAAACGTTCTTTAATTTCGTCTGTCAATTCTGGATAACGAATTTTTGCACCTTCGTAGGTTAAATGTTTTAAATAAGCATTCTCACCTCTTTTCCCTCCATCTTCATCATCTTCTGCGTGATGAAATTCTTCGGGAATATCAAATTTTGGAAGTAATACATCTCGATAAAGCGTGTATTCTTCTATTTTATCAACAATTTCTTGAATATTAATAATTGCTTCGGGAATGTCTTGAAACAATTGTTTCATTTCTGCTTCCGACTTAAAATAATATTCTTGATTTGGCAAACCAAAACGGAATCCACGACCACGACCAATTGGCGTTGATTGTTTTTCTGCATCGCGCACACACAACAAAATATCGTGTGCATTCGAATCGTCTTGATTGATATAATACGTATTATTTGTCGCAACAACTTTTACATTGTGTTTACGCGCAAACGCAAGCAAAGTCTGATTAACACGATCTTCATCTTCTTGTCCGTGGCGCATCAATTCGATGTAAAAATCATCACCAAACTGCTCTTTCCACCAAAGTAAAGCTTCTTCGGCTTGCTTTTCACCAAGATTCAAAATTTTGTTTGGAACTTCACCTTGTAAGTTTCCAGACAAAACAATTAAATCTTCTTTATATTCTTCAATAATCGCTTTATCAATTCGAGGCACGTAGTAAAACCCATCAGTATAAGCCTTCGATGCCATTTTTGCTAAATGATGATAACCATTTTTGTTCTTTGCAAAAATTACAATTTGATAGCCATTATCCTTTTTTGTTTTGTCTAAATGATTTTCACAAACAAAGAATTCGGAACCAATAATAGGTTTTAAGATAACTTCCGTTGGTTCTGCTCCGTCAGCAATTAACTCTTCATTCTTTACTTTTGCAGCTTTATTATGATTTTGTACTTCTGCATTAAAATGAAAAGCTCCCATCATATTTCCATGATCGGTAATTGCAACTGCAGTCATTTTATTTTTTGCCGCAGCACTCACCAAATCGTTTACAGAAATAGTCGATTGAAGAATTGAAAATTGTGTGTGATTATGTAAATGTGCAAATTTTGCTTTCTCGAATTGTGCTAAAACTTCTTCCGAAATATCAATAACCTCATCTCCTCCATCTTCTTTGGCTTTAATTTTCGCAATTTCTTGTGAAGCTTTTTTAAGATTTACGTGATTTAGTCCAACTGGCTGAATATTTGTTTCATTAATTGCATTAAATCGAACAAAATATTCATCTTCAACTTCTAACTCGTTTTTTGTAAAAATACCTTTACGAATCAACTCGAAAAAACAACGCGTAGTTGCCTCCACATCGGCAGTTGCGTTATGCGCTTCGCCAAACGAAACACCAAAAAGATATTGATGCAATTCCGTTAACGTTGGTAATTTGTAACGACCTCCACGACCTCCAGGAAGTTTCAATAACTCAGCAGTCACCTCGGTACAGGTATCCAAAACAGGTTTTTCGGCTAAATTATTTTCATAATTCAGACGATAAAATTCGGCTCCCATAATGTTAATATCGAAACCTAAATTTTGTCCAACAATAAATTTAGCTTTACCTAAAGCTTCGTTGAATTTATCTAAAACTTCTTTTAATGGAACACCTTTTTCGGTTGCTAAATCAGTTGAAATTCCGTGAATACGTTCAGAATCATACGGAATATCAAAACCATCTGGACGCACCAAATAATCTTGATGTTCAATAATTTGCCCCATTTCATCGTGCAATTGCCAAGCGATTTGTATACAACGCGGCCAGTTGTCGGAGTCAGAAATCGGCGCATTCCAATCTTTCGGAAGACCAGTTGTCTCTGTATCGTATATTAAGTACATTGAGTTTTCGTTTGAATCTGTAAATTTACGAAATCTTAGCAGAAGATTTTCTTAAGATAAGTTAAGAATAATTATCTATTTTAGATGTTCAAATCAACGAAAATGAAAAATATTTTCATCATTAATGGAAGCACAAGCGAAAATTCATCTAATCAAAAAATCATAGAAAATTTTATTTCTTCTACATCTCAATATTTCAAATGTACTGTTTTTGATGAATTAAAAACTCTTCCTCATTTTGATCCAGAACGTTCTATCGAAAATACGCCGCAAGAAATACTTGGTTTTAGAACTGAAATAGAAAAAGCTGATGGAATAATTATTTGTACGCCCGAATATATTTTTAGTATTCCGAGTGGATTAAAAAATGTATTAGAATGGTGCGTTTCTACAACTATTTTTGATGGAAAACCTTTAGGAATTATCACTGCGTCTGCAAATGGAGAAAAAGGACATGAAGAATTGCAATTGATAATGAAAACGTTGATGACAAACTTCAATAATGAAACAACTTTACTCATTCAAGGTGTTAAAGGAAAAGTAAATTCGGAAGGAAAAATTATTGATAAAGTAACTTTACAACAATTGGAAGAGTTCATCGTAGCTTATAACCAACTATTAACCTAAAATATGTTTTACGTTTATACTATTGCAATACCACTTTTGATTATTTTGACTTTTTATTTCGTTGAACGAAAAATATTCAAAATAAATAACCTTCTCATTTTAGTTTTTTTATTCTGGCTTTACTTGATTAGCTTATTTTTTTTACAATATTTTAAAATTTTAAATGATTTTTGGAGTTTATACTCCATTTTACTCTTCTTACTTCCAATCACTATTATTGTATTAATTATAAAAATTGTAATGATTATTCTAAATAATTTTAAAAAATAAATGAAACAAAAACTAATCTATATACTTTATTGGTCAGCAATATTTACGGTTTCAATATCAATGTTTGTGTATGGAATTGTAAAACCTACTCAATTCACAAATATGGATAACAGCATTAATAATCATCTTTCTGAAGGTCATCGATTGATGTGGAATTTTTATAGTTTTACCAAAGGGTATCCAATAATCATCGGAATTTTTGAAGTGATTGGTGCAATCACATTACTTTTTAGAAGGACAAGAATTTTTGCATGCTTGTTATTAACTACAATTTTAATCAATATTATTCTACAAGATTATTTCTATGAAATTGTTGCGCTAAATTCTTCTATTTTTTATCAAGTTTTAGTCTTTGTTATCTTAATTATTGACAAAGAAAGAGTGATTGAAATTTTTTCGAAACTATTTGAATTAAAAACTAAACTAAAACCAAACTGGATTCTAATCATTATAAGTTTTATACTTGCAATTGGCTTTAAATTTATTGAAACAAAAGTTTTATAACCAAAAAAGATGAACTTAATTCAGTTCATCTTTTTCTAAAATTTCTTCCGACTCAAAACTCATTTTAAGTTTGATGAGTTCATCTTTTATATTTTCTAATCGCTTCACAACATCTATTTCATCTGTTGTTGTCGCAATTCCTTTTTTACCAATCGCTTGTTTTGCACCTTCTAACGTATAGCCTTTTATTTTTACCAAATAATAGATATTCTTGAAACAATCAATATCATTTTTGGTAAATAATCGATTTCCTTTTTTGTTCTTTTTGGGTTGAATAATTTCAAATTCTTTCTCCCAAAATCGAATCAACGATGCATTTACATCAAAGGCTTTGGCGACTTCGCCAATCGAGTAATATAGTTTATCAGGCAGGTCTACGTTCATTATCAGCGTTTAATCCAAAGATAATGACAATTTTTTAGAGTTTTGATAAATTTTAATGAAATCGTCTGGATCTACATCATTGTAGAAATACATAATTGGATCTACAGGTTCTCCATTCTTGTGAATTTCGTAATGCAAATGCGCTCCTGTCGACAATCCAGTCGTCCCAACATAACCAATTACATCGCCTCTTTTCACTTTTTGTCCACTACGAACTTTCGCACGAGACATGTGAGCATACAAACTTTCGTAACCATTTCCGTGTTTCAAGACCACCATATTTCCGTAACCCGAATTAAATTCAGAAACTTTTACAGAACCATCTCCAGTTGCATAAATTGGTGTTCCTGTAGAAGCTGCAAAATCTAAACCTTTGTGCATTTTATTCACTTTCAAAATTGGGTGAAAACGAGATCCATAACCAGAAGCTAATCTACTTACATATTTATCTGCAACAGGTTTTAGTACTGGCATTGATGATAAATTGGCATCTTTAACACCAGCCGAACGAAATACTTCGTCCAACGATTTTGATTCAATTTCAATTTTATCAATCAATTTTTCGATATCTTCTGCTGTATAATTATCAATTTCTTTGTTTACAGAATCGATATTTTCATTGACACGCATATCATAAATTGTACGATAAATATTGCGATCTTTTTCTTCGATTTCTGTCAAAGCTTCTTCAACTTCTTTGAATTTTTTATGTAATTGCTGATTTTCATTTTCCATTCTTTCCAACTCAGCTAATAATTTGCTTTTGTCGTCTTTGAATTTCCCTGCTCTCGATGCGTATTCAGAATCATTAAAATGATAACCAATCATTCCAGCAGATATTGTCGATAGACATAAAAATAGTAATACGTATAATGCTGTTTTAGGAGTTTTTTGGACTCTTTTCTTCGCCCAACTCATTAAAAATTTCACAGAATTATACTTATAGTTTTTATTTTCCATTACTTAACCAACCTTTTATTATCTTTGTAAAACGTTTGCAAAGTAACGAATATTGTACGAGTAAACTTGTTAATCAAATGATAAAAATAATTTAATTAAATGAAATCCAAAGATATAAGAAAAGAATTTCTGCATTTTTTTGAGACAAAAGGCCACTTAATAGTAGACTCTGCGCCGATTGTTTTGAAAGACGATCCGACATTAATGTTCAATAATTCGGGGATGGCACAATTCAAAGAATATTTTTTAGGAAACGGAACTCCAAAAAGTAATCGTATCGCGGATACACAAAAATGTCTTCGTGTTTCTGGTAAACATAATGATTTGGATGATGTAGGAAAAGATACTTACCACCACACGATGTTCGAAATGTTAGGAAACTGGTCTTTTGGTGATTATTTCAAAAAAGAAGCAATCGCTTGGGCGTGGGAATTACTAACAGAAAAATACGGAATCTCTAAAGATCAAATTTATGTAACCGTTTTTGAAGGTGATAAAGGTGACGGAACATCATTAGATGAAGAAGCATTAGAACTTTGGAAACAACATATTGCTGAAGATAGAATTCTTTACGGAAATAAAAAAGATAATTTCTGGGAAATGGGTGATATCGGACCATGTGGACCATGTTCTGAAATTCATGTTGATATTCGTCCAGAAGCTGATCGTTTAGCTGTTGATGGTAAAACATTGGTTAATATGGATCATCCACAAGTTATCGAAATTTGGAACTTGGTATTTATGCAATATCAACGTAAAGCGGATGGTTCTTTAGAATCTTTACCGGCTCGCCATATCGATACAGGTATGGGATTTGAGCGTTTGGCAATGGTTTTACAAGGAAAATCATCTAACTATGATACAGATGTTTTTCAACCAACAATTCAAAAATTAGAAGAAATTTCTGGTGTAAAATACGGAACAGCAGAAAAAACAGATATCGCTATTCGTGTTGTAGTTGACCATTTACGTGCAGTTTCTTTTGCAATTGCAGACGGACAATTACCATCAAACACAGGAGCAGGATATGTAATTCGTCGTATTTTACGTCGTGCAATTTCTTACGGATATCGTTTCTTAGGTCTTAAAGAACCTTTTATCTATAAATTATATCCAATCTTGAAAGCTGAAATGGGTGATTTCTTCCCAGAATTAGTGAAACAAGAAACAATTGTAACTGGCGTTATTCGCGAAGAAGAAGCATCTTTCTTACGTACAATTGAACAAGGATTAAATCGATTAAATCAAATCATTGAGCAATTAGGAGATTCTAAAGTTGTTCCTGGTGATGTGGTTTTCGAATTATATGACACATTTGGTTTCCCCGCAGATTTATCTCGTATTGTAGCAGAAGATCACGGTTTCACAATTGACGAAGCTGGTTTTGAAGCTGAAATGGCGAAACAAAAAGAACGTTCGAAAAAAGCAACTGCTTTAGTAACGGATGACTGGGTTATTTTAGATGATAAAGGAAAGGAAACCTCTATCGCTTATGATAACACAGAAGCTGAAGTAAAAATTACACGTTACAGAAAAGTAAAAAATAAAAAAGGAGAATTTTTCCAATTGGTATTCAACCAAACGCCATTCTATGCAGAATCTGGAGGACAAATTGGTGATACAGGATCAATTTCTACTTTGAATGAAACAATTGAAGTTGTTGACACGAAAAAAGAAAATAACTTAGTAATTCATTTCGTTGAAACTTTACCAGAAAATGTAAACGCTACATTCAATGCGAAAGTTGACACAGAAAAACGTAATGAGACAACTAAAAATCACTCTGCAACACACTTAATGCACGAAGCTTTACGCGAAGTTTTAGGAACGCACGTAGAACAAAAAGGTTCGTATGTTGGAGACGATTATTTACGTTTTGACTTTTCTCATTTCTCTAAAATGACAGATGAAGAATTGGCTATTGTTGAGCAAAAAGTAAACGATAAAATTGCAGAAGCTTTACCATTAATCGAAAAAAGAGATTGTGATATCAACGAAGCTATCACTGAAGGTGCAATGGCTTTATTTGGTGAAAAATATGGTGATAAAGTTCGTGTCATTCGTTTCGGATCTTCAATCGAATTATGTGGTGGTACACACGTAAAAAACACAGCGGATATTCGTCTGTTCAGAATTTTATCTGAATCTTCTACTGCTGCTGGTATTCGTCGTATCGAAGCAATTACATCAAACAAAGCAATCGAAGCATACAAAGATGCTGAGAAAAATTACAATGATGTTTTAGCTGCACTTAAAACGAAAAATGATGCGGTAAAAGCGGTTCAACATTTATTAGATGAAAATGCAGAATTGAAAAAGCAATTAGAGTCTTTTGTTGCGCAACAAGCTGCTGCTGAGAAAGCGACTTGGAAAGCTGCGATTAAAGAGATTAATGGTGTTAATTTCTTAGCGGTTAAAACGAATTTAGATACAAATGCCGCAAAACAAAATGCAATTGATTTAACAAAAGAAATCGAAAATGCATTTATCGTTGTTGGTACGAATGATGCCGTAAAACCATCGATTACAATTTCTATCGCAAAAAACCTTGTAGATGAAAAAGGTTATAACGCAGGACAAATTGTAAAAGAAATCGCGAAGCACATCAATGGCGGCGGTGGTGGACAAGCTTTCTTAGCTACAGCAGGTGGTAAAGAGGTTTCTGGATTAGATGCTGCACTAAAACAAGCAGAGGATTTTGTTAAATAATAAATCTCTATTATAATACTTTAAAAGCGACTTGGTTTATCAAGTCGCTTTTTTTTTATTTTTATAATTCTATTTTAGAATTATCACTTTTAACTTTTTTATCTTGAAAGAGATCAAATTATTGATTGCCGTTAGTATAGTTGCAATTGTTTGGGGAACAACTTTCCTCGGAATTCGTATAGCTGTAGAAACTATTCCTAGTTGGTTTGTTGCTGAAATTCGTCAATTTTTGGCAGGACTAATTATGCTAATTATTTTACTATCTAAAAAGGAATTAAAATAGATTGTCTGGAAAAACCTTTCTTATCAACTTATCTCGCTTCATTAATGCTGATAATGGCAAATGGATTAACTACTGCTGCAGAAGAAAACTTATCGAGTATTTTAGCTGCATTAATTAGTGCAACCTCACCTATTCTCGTTTTTTTAGGAAGTATTTTTATTGGCTTACAAAAATTCAGTTAGCGTGGATTATTAGGTGTTTTACTTTATTTTGGGGGTGGAATATTTATTTTTTGGTAGGGAAATCAAGAATTAGCAAATCTAGCATATAGAACTGGAATTATTTTACTTTTTTGTGCAATTACAGGTTGGGCAACAGGAACTATTTTCATTAAAAAAATGAATATTCAATCCAAAAATATTTCTCTCAATCTTTTTTACCAATTTATATTTGCTGGAATTGTTTAAATTATTTTTGCTTTCGCTTTTACAAAAAATTATAATTTCGAAAATTGGAGTACAAAAAGTATTTCTGCCATGCTTTATTTAGCTGTTTTTGGTTCTGTGATTACGTTTTTTTCATTTCATTATGCGTTGACCAAAATTTCTCCAATACAAGTTTCTATTCTTTCTTATTTCAATACGATTATTGCAATAATTTTGGGTTGGTTAATATTAGACGAACAAATTTCATCAAAGTTTATCGTCGCTACTATTCTAATTATTCTTGGTGTTTTTATTATTAATTATAAGCCAGAAATGTTCAAAACTAAACGTTTAAAAGCAGATTAAGAGTTACGTAATAAAATTTATTTTAATATTTTTAACATAATTTAACAACTTAATCTATGATTGAAATATACAAACGAGTAATGTTTGACAATTACGCCAATTTCTCGGGAAGAGCCCGCAGAAGCGAATATTGGTATTATACATTATGTAATGTTATCATTTCATTTGTAATGTATATTCTAGTTATTATCTCTGTAGCTATTGGAAGCGACGGAGAAAGTCCTGGAATTTTATTTTACTTAATTTATGGAATTTTAATGTTGTATGCATTAGCAACTTTTATCCCTTCTTTAGCAGTTGTTGTAAGACGATTACACGACACAGGAAAAAGTGGTTGGTATTATTTAATTGGTTTAATTCCTCTTGTGGGAGCTATTTTATTAATAATAGCATTAGTTACAGATAGCCAACCAGGTTCTAATCAATGGGGACCAAACCCAAAAGAAACTGATGATTCTATCAACGAAATAGGAAACGATTTAATCGAAAGATATTAAAATTAAAAAGCGAGATTAATTCTCGCTTTTTAATTGGATTAATTTTATCCATTGTTTTAGATTATATCGTCTAAAAATCCCCAAATAACGTTGATTAAAAGAGTTCACCCAAATCGAATTGTCTTCACAATAAATTACAACTGTTTCGATATAATCTCGTCTTCGATAATTATATTTATAAAAAATATTTCGTTCCGAATATTCAAAAAGAAACAAACCTTGTTCATCCAACGATTCGGTAAAATTAAGTTGTCGCTGAGCTAATTCTTTGATTAAATTAATATTCTCACTTAACGATTTTGATGTTTTAATTTCTACAAAAAATCTATCATTAATTGTCGTTATTATTCGGATTCCAAAAATTACAATCATTGAAATAAAAATAATATTGATTTCACTTGATGCATAAGCGAAAAACAAAATAAGTAAAAACATTAAACCTAAATCTAAATAATTCCAAATTTCGAAAGGCAGAAAATATTTATCACCAACCTTTTTGAGTTTCGTTTTATGATGAAATGTGGAAAGATCATTTGTATTCATAAGTTTTAGATTTCTCTTAAAAATAAGAAATATTATCGAATTGAAACAATCTTAAATGAATAACAATTAACTATTTTTATTAAAATAAGAAATTTTAATTATAAAACAAAAACATTCGAATCATTTTTGTAATTTTGCACCTCAAAAAATAAGTAATAAATACAATTCAATAAAATGGCAAACATTACATTTACAATGATTAAGCCTGATGCAGTTGCAAAAGGACACATCGGAGATATTTTAAAAGACATTACTGACGCTGGTTTCAAAATTAAAGCGGCTAAAATGACTCAATTAGCAAAACAAGATGCTGAAGCATTTTACGCTATCCACGCAGAGCGTCCTTTCTTCAAGGATTTAGTAGAATTCATGACTTCTGGACCAATCGTTGCTGCAGTTTTAGAAAAAGACAACGCAGTTGCTGATTTCCGTACTTTAATCGGTGCTACTAACCCAGCTGAGGCTGCAGAAGGTACAATCCGTGCTAAATATGCTGAATCTATCGATGCTAACGCTGTTCACGGTTCTGATTCTGACGAAAATGCTGCTATTGAAGCTGCTTTCCACTTTGCTGCGAAAGAAATTTTCTAATCGAATAAGATTACAAAACATTATACAAATCCTTCTGAAAATATTCGGAAGGATTTTTTTTGGCTCAAAATTTACTTACCTTTAAATCAAATTCTAAAAAATGAAAAAAATAATTTTAGCCACATTTACAATCGCAGCTTTTGTTGTGTCAAGTTGTAAAAGCGAAACAGAACCTGTAAAAAATGATGTAGAAAATGTAGAAGATTCAGTAAAAGTTGAAGCAAAAACTGCCGAAGAATCTATTCAATACGAAGGAGCTTACAAAGGAATTTTGCCTTGTTATGAGAAAGATTGCAAAGAGGTTGAAATGGAAATAAAATTATTACCAAACAAAGGATATGTCTATTCTACAAAACGTTTGGGGTTAGATAAAATGGCTATTATGACAACTGGAACTTTTCAGTTTAAAGAAGATGGAAATACAATTGTTTTTCCTGAAATTGCCAATGTTCCGAATGCTTTTTTGGTTGAAGAAGGAAAAATTACTCAGTTAAATAAAAATCAGAAGAAAATAGAGTCGGCCGATTCTGCTAAATTTGTTTTGACAAAAGAAAAATAGATAAAAAGGTTTCGTAATGAAACCTTTTTTTATTGTAATAATTTTAGATTTTTTGATAAGCTGAAATAAATTCAGTTTGATATCTCTTAAAATAACCTTACCTCAACTCCAATCTACAAACAAAGTTTACTTTTTCTTTACTAACAATTTTAAACTGAATTAAATTCTCCGTTTCTAATTTCTGAATTTCTATTTTGTCATGTAAACTTAATTCTTTCAAGAAATTCATATCAATCGCTTTGATACGATGTTTGAATATTATTTCAGGATCAATAGTATTCAAACACCAATCCAAATATTTGGTATTATTTGCGTGTTTTACGATATCTAAATCAGAAAACTGAACTTTATATTGAATAACTTCTGTTGGTTCAAAATCGATGTTTAAAATCGAATTCTCGACTTCCGTTGGTTTCAGATCAGGAAAACGTTCAATGTGAGATGAATCAATTTGAAGAATATCAGGACGACGTTTTTCTGTATTGAAAACCGCCCACAAACTTGAAGCTCCAATTAATTTTTTTCCATTTTTCTCGATTGTAAAATCACGAATAGATTTTGCACCTTTCAATACTTCAATCCAAGTTTTTACATCAACAAAATCTGTCCAAGAAGGTAATTCATCAATCTCAATTCGAAGTCGATTCATTACCCAAGATTGATTAAATTCTTGTAAATCAAAGAAACCTAAACCTCCTTTTATCGCGTGTTCTGAAGCAGTTAATTGAAAAAGATTTGCCATTTCAGACAATTTCATCTTACCTGTCGGATCACATTGAGAAAAATAAATCTCCCAATTTTTCGTATAAATTGATTTAAAATCTTCTGCTATTGGCATCGATAAAGTTTTGAATCTATCATTCTAAAATTATTTACCTAATTTCTTTTTCATATCCGCCATCATAACCGCAGCTACACCAGCTTCAACTCCTTTATTTCCATGTTTTCCGCCAGAACGATCAATTGATTGCTGTTCATTTTCGTCTGTTAAAACACAAAAAATAATTGGCATATTGTGTTTGATATTCAAATCTTTGATTCCTTGTGTCACACCTTGACAAACATAATCAAAATGCGCTGTTGCTCCACGAATCACACATCCAACAACGATAATTCCGTCCAAATCTGGATGAACTTGCGCGACTTTATCAGCTCCATAAATCAACTCAAAACTACCAGGAACTTCATATAATGTAACATCATCAGGATTTGCGCCCAAATCAATCAATGTATCTTTTGCTCCATCTCGTAAATTAAATGTGATATGATTATTCCATTCAGATGTAATGATTGCAAACTTAGAGCCCGCTACATTTGGTAATTCTGCTTTATTATATTGAGATAAATTTTTATTTTCTGTTGCCATTTTGTTTAAAATTTGAATGGTAAAATTACAAAAATGATTTAGGATAAACTTTGATTTGAATCAATAAAAAAAGCCGAACAATTTGTTCGGCTTGTAATTATCTTTTGAAGTGAATTATTTCGCAGTTTCAGAAGCGTATTTTAAACGCTCAATAAACTTCGCAGTTTCACCATTATTTGCATTTGGATATTTATCCTCTAAAGCTTGAAAATATTTTAAAGCATCAGCATTTTTACCTAATTCCATCGCAATTTCACCCGCTTTTGTATAGTAAGTCGATTGTAATGTTTCAACTTCTGTCGCTTCAGCAGCTTTTACATAGTAAGGTAAACCTTCTTCTAATTTGTTAGAAGCAACTAATGCATTTCCTAACATACCATATTTTTGCGCTAACATTACATTGTCATCAGTGTCAAAATCTTCTAATAATTTTACAGCAGATGCGTAATCTCCTAATTTATAATAAGAACTTGCCGCTTTGAAACGTGCTAAATTACCAGCATCAGTATTTCCATATTCATCAACAATTTGTTGTAAACCTTGGAAACTTCCTGCGCTACCATTAAGAGCAACGTTAATAGAATCTTGATCAAAAAGACGTTCTGCTTGAACCATTTCTTTGAAAGCGTCTTCTGATTTAGGTTCTACGACTAATTTTAAGTAAGCAAAATAACCTAAAACAGCTACAATAATTACTCCTAAACCAATACCAATTGCTTTAGCATATTTTTCAACAAAAAACTCTACGTTGAAAGCTGTTCTATCTAATTTTTCTACGAATTGCTCTGTAGCGAATTCTTCTTTTTTATTATTTTTTGCCATTTTAATAATTTACGAGGTTGCAAAAATACAATTTGGAACAAATATATCCAATAAATTTATTTACAAACAACCTTTTAGAATAAATATGCTACTGATAAGTTTAACATTTGCGGACGATTTTCTGTTCTATATTGTCCATTTGATCCGTTCAAAATGTCAGATCCAACTTTTCCTAAACCGAATTCGTAACGTAAATCGAATAATAATTTAGAAACTTCTACACCTGCACCAATTTGCATTCCGACATTAAATTCGTCTTGTTTTGCAGTTGTAAAATCTTTTACAGATAATTTATCATCAAAATAGTAAGAGAAAACTGGACCAGCTTGAATATGTCCGATTCCTAAAAATCTTTTTCCAACATTTACAGGAATATCCATACGTTTTTTAGTTACATTCAGTTTTTGTCCATCAACATCATATTCATTTTTGAATTGCGTATACAATAACTCTGGTTGTATGTAAATTCCTGCTAAAGAGACACGAGCTAAAGCACCAGCTTGAAACCCTGCAGAAGCTTTCCCATCTTTCTTGGAAATATTTCCAGCATCTTCCCAAACTTTTCCTTTATCTGTATTGAAAACAGCTCCTCCTTTGATACCAAAATTGATATTTTGTGCTGTTGCAAAATTTGCAGCTAAACCTACAATTGCAGTTAAAATTAATTTTTTCATAGAATTTTTATTTTTATTGATTTATTATTGTTCTTTTAATAAGGCTTCTCTTAGTTTCTTGAAAAGATTTGACGAATATACAAAATCAATAACATTTGGATTATCAGCCACCAAAATCTCCTCTTTTGTCCCTTCCCATTCCAAGAAACCATTTTTTAAGAAAACAATATGATCTCCAATTTCCATTACCGAGTTCATATCGTGTGTATTTACAACGGTTGTTGTGTTGTATTCTTTTGTGATATCATAAATTAATTGGTCGATAACTAACGCCGTTTTCGGGTCAAGACCAGAGTTTGGTTCATCAGCAAATAAATATTTTGGATTATTTACAATCGCGCGCGCAATCGCCACACGTTTTTGCATTCCTCCAGATATTTCTGACGGATATTTTTTAAGCGCTGTACGAGCTATTTCTACACGATCTAACACTTCACGCGCACGTTTTTCGGCATCAGCATTTGACATATCCGAAAACATTTGCAATGGAAATTTTACATTTTCTACAATATTCATCGTATCATACAAAGCCGAACCTTGGAAAACTACTCCAATTTCTGAACGTAAACGTTGTTTTTCTTTGTAATCAAACTCGATCATATTATCTCCTTCGTACAAAATTTGACCTGAAGTTGGTGTTAATAATCCAATCAAATTTTTCAAAAAAACAGTTTTTCCAGAACCACTTTGACCAATAATCAAACTAACTTTTCCTTTCTCGAAAGTGACAGAAAAACCTTTCAGAACTTCTACTGCATCAAATGATTTTCTGATATCTTTTACTTCAATCATTAGCTCAAAATTGTTTGTGTTAATATTAAGTTGATCACAATAATTGCTACTGATGTCCATACAACAGCTGTTGTTGCAGAACGACCAACTTCTAACGAACCTCCTTTTACTTTATAACCATAGTATGCCGGAATTGTTGCGATAACAAACGCGAATACCATTGTTTTAAGGAATGTATAGACAAACAATTTTGTTGCCATATTCATTTGTAAACCTGTAATAAAATCGGCTGCCGACCATAGTTTTGTAAAAACTCCAATATAATAACCGCCTAATAATCCAAATCCGATAGAAATCATAACCAATAAAGGATTGAAAAATACACAGGCGATAATTTTTGGTAAAATCAAGAAGTTTGCAGAATTGATTCCCATAACATCTAACGCATCAATTTGTTCGGTAACACGCATGGTTCCGATACTCGAAGCGATATACGAACCTACTTTACCAACTAAAATTAGCGACATAATGGTTGGAGCAAACTCTAATACCAAAACCACTTTGGTTGCATAACCAATGTAGGCATCTGGAACAGGAATAGAAGCTCCCTGAAAGTTTTGCGCCATTTGTATTGCTACAACTGCACCCATAAATGTTGAGATAAAGGTTACAATCCCTAAAGAGTTGACACCTAAATCATATATTTCTCTAACGGTCAATTTCCAGAAAACGCTCAATTTTTGAGGTTTGCTAAATACTTTACCCATAAGCATAAAGTATGACCCTAAATTTTCGATTAGTTTCATTACGACAAAATTAATATTTTTATTGGAAAGGCTTTTTATTTATCTTGCACAATGTGAATTTAGAACATTTAACTTCTTATCTCCCTCATAATGCAGACTTGTATGTAAAAAAGTGGTTAGAAAATCATTTTATAACGTTAAAAATTACAAGAAGACGTGAAACTAAGTTGGGAGATTATCGCAAATTGGTCGAAAATAATCGTCATCAAATTACAGTGAATGGCGACTTAAATCAGTATGCTTTCTTTTTTGTTTTTACACATGAAGTGGCGCATCTCAAAACTTTTGTTCAGTTTGATTCGCGTAAAATAAATCCGCATGGAAAAGAATGGAAAACCATTTTTGGGCATTTATTATTAGAATCTCTTCACATTTATCCCGAAGAATTGCAACCGTATATTCTTCATCATGCCAAACATCCGAAAGCGAGTTTAGGAGCAGATATTAATATCTCAAAATATATTATAGATGATAAAAATCCTGCTCAAATTTATCTTGAAGATTTGGAGGATGGTACAATATTTTCGATAGGAAAAAGAATCTTTAAAAAAGAATCTAAAAGAAAATTAAGGTATCTTTGTTTAGAGTTGAAAACCAAGAAAAAATATTTGATAAACGCAACTGCAACTGTAAATAAACTTTAAAAGACAATCATGAATAATAAAGATAACTACGCTGTTATCCTTGCCAGTGGTACAGGAGTGAGATTATGGCCTTTGAGTACAATTAAAAAACCAAAACAATTTCATGATTTATTAGGAATAGGAAAAACTTTTATTCAATTAACGTATAATCGCCTTAAAAAAGTCGTTCCGCAAGAAAATATTTTCATTGTAACTATTCAAGATTATAAAGAGATTGTAAAAGAACAATTACCAGATTTTGAGGATAAAAATTTTATCATCGAACCAAGAGTCATGAATACCGCAGCTTGTAATTTATTGGCCGCAATGACAATCCAACAAATTAATCCAAATGCAAAATTGATAATTTCTCCTTCAGATCATTTTATTTTTGATGAAGATGAATTTGTAGAAAAAGTAAATCTTGCTTTCGAGGATGCTGACAACGATCGATTGATTACTTTGGGAGTAGCTCCAACACGACCAGATATTAATTACAGTTATATTCAGTTCATCGAAAATACAACACCTATAAAAAAAGTAAAATCTTATATCGATAAACCTGATTTAGAATTTGCTGAATCTTTTATAACGAGCGGCGAATTTATTTGGAATACAGGAATCCTTATTTGGTCTGTAGATAGTATTGTAAAAGCTTTTCAACAACATTTACCTTCGATGAAAGAAACTTTGAAAAAGTATTTTGATCTTGATCGTTCTTTACAGAATACAGAAACTTTAAAACCTATTTACACAACGTTAGATGTAACTTCTATTAACAAAGGAATTTTAGAGCAAGCCGATAATGTTTATGTTATTCCGACAACTTTTGGCTGGAGTGATATTGGAACTTGGTCGGCAATCAACGAAAAGTATAAATATACAGGTGAAGATCAGGATGAAAATCACAATACGTTATTGTGTAAACATTTTTCTGGATACAACGCTAAAAACAATTTCATTTATTCTACACAAGATAAAGCAATTATTATTGACGGATTAGATAGTTATGTGGTTATTAATTCGGAGAAAGGATTATTGATTTGTCCTCGAAGTAATGTTCAAAATATCAAGACGTATGTCAGCGATTTGAAATTACAGAAAAACGGAGAAAAATATTGTTAAAATATAGCTACAAAGTCATTCAATTTTGGATGACTTTTTTATTTGAAATCAATCGCTTTTGGATAAGCAACTTTCTGAATAATATAAATCGATAGCATAAAAAATATACTCATGATTAATGTTGCAACAGGTAAATATTTTATCGAGTCAGAAGGTAAAATCATTGGTAAAATAACCATTGCAAAAGCAGGAGGTAAGCGTAAATCTGTTAATTTCAAAATAAACATTACGATAATCAAATCGATCAAGCCAATGATTAACCAATTATCAAGATAATGCATTGTTAAACAACCAGCCATTGTAGCCATGAACATTACAAGAATACGTTTTAGACGTACGGTTAATTTTAATGTTGGATTATTTAAAGATTCAAAAGAAATTACGATAATAGGTGGAATAGCAGAGAAATGTGCAAAACCGCTAAAATAACAAGCTGTAAACCAAACTACACATAATCCGATTAACCATCTGTTATGGCTTGTATAAATCATTGGAACCGCATTTTCAGTTGGTTTTAGTTTGAATATTTTTATTGATAGAAAAAGTAAAAAGACAAATAGAAATATCGCATATAGAAATACAAAAGATTCTGTATTTGTAACAATTGGTAATAATCCCGTAGCTAATGCTGGCGCAAGTTGACTTTTAAAAATTTTCAAGACAATTAACATTGCAACCAATACCAATGCTAATTTGAATGATAATATAATCGGTAAAAAATTAATCCCAAATCCTAAAATAGCAGTTATGGATGGAAGTAAAAAAATATGAAATGGTCGTTGTAGCCATTTATTTTCTCGAAACGTTAAAATTCCGACAGATAATGCAGCAACTTCTGGTAAAATAATTTCTTTATCATCATAAATCATTGCTGTTCCAATCATGATTAAAATAAATAGAAAAGCGACAGAGTATGGATCAGGGACAAAAGTTGGGGAGAAGTTTAATAATTCTTAGTTTTGTCTTGTG